>DASRPD010000098.1:0-117101 GCA_035646535.1 Acidimicrobiia bacterium | reverse complement strand
GCCGCAGCCCGAGCTCGACCTGACCCGAGCGGAGCACTCATGACAGCCACCGAGCCCAAGACCCTCAGCCACAAGGTGTGGGACCGGCACCTCGTCCACCGGGGCGTCGGTGAGCCCGATCTCCTCTACGTCGATCTCCATCTCGTGCACGAGGTGACGTCGCCCCAGGCCTTCGACGGCCTGCGCCTCGCCGGCCGGACCGTGCGCCGTCCGGACCTCACGGTGGCGACGATGGACCACAACGTGCCCACCACCGACATCGACCAGCCCGTCGCGGACGTGATCTCGGCCAAGCAGATGGACGTCCTGGCCCGGAACTGCGCCGAGTTCGGCATTCGCCTCTTCCCCATGGGTGACCCCGGCCAGGGCATCGTCCACGTCATCGGCCCCGAGATCGGTCTCACCCAACCGGCGATGACGATCGTCTGCGGTGACAGCCACACCTCGACCCACGGCGCGTTCGGCGCGTTGGCCTTCGGCATCGGTACGAGCGAGGTCGAACACGTCCTCGCTACCCAGACCCTGCCGCAGATCCACCCCGCCGCGATGGCCGTCACGGTGGACGGCAAGCCGCCCGCAGGGGTCACCGCCAAGGACATCGTCCTGTCCATCATCGCCCGCATCGGCACGGGCGGTGGGATCGGTTCGGTGATCGAGTACCGGGGCTCGGCAATCCGTGCGCTGTCGATGGAAGGGCGCATGACCGTCTGCAACATGTCGATCGAATCCGGCGCGCGGGCCGGAATGGTGGCCCCTGACGACACGACGTTCGCGTACCTCGAAGGCCGCCCCCATGCGCCCCGTGGCGCTGACTGGGAGCGCGCGCTCGATACGTGGCGAGCGCTGCCGACCGACCCGGGCGCGACGTTCGACACCGAGGTCCACGTCGACGCCGCCACGCTGCGCCCGTCGGTGAGCTGGGGCACGAACCCGGCCCAGACCACGACCATCGACGGCGTCATCCCGGATCCCGATTCGCTGGCCGACGAGACTGCGCGGGAGTCGGCGACGCGCGCGCTCCAGTACATGGGGCTCAAGCCCGGCACACCGATCCGAGACATCGCCGTGGACACCGTCTTCATCGGATCGTGCACGAACTCCCGGATGGAGGACCTGCGCGCCGCGGCCGACGTCGCCCGGGGTCGGCGCGTCCGCGACGGTCTGCGCGCCCTCGTCGTACCGGGGTCGATGCGCATCAAGGCCCAGGCCGAGGCCGAAGGGCTCGATGCCGTCTTTCTCGCCGCGGGTTTCGACTGGCGTGAGGCAGGCTGTTCGATGTGTCTCGCCATGAATCCCGACAAGCTGTCGGCAGGCGAACGCTGCGCGAGCACGAGCAACCGGAACTTCGAAGGACGCCAGGGCAAGGGTGGACGCACCCACCTCGTGTCACCGGCGGTGGCCGCGGCGACCGCGGTGGCGGGAACCTTCGCGACCCCCGACGACCTCGATTGAGAAAGGACTGCCGATGGAGAAGGTGACCGAGATCGTCGCCCGGGCGGTGCCGCTCGACCGCTCCGACGTGGATACGGACCAGATCATCCCGTCCGACTGGCTGAAGCGGGTCGAACGCACGGGCTTCGGGGAGGGACTCTTCGAGGAGTGGCGCGAGCGGTCCGACTTCGTGCTCAACCAGGCCCACCACGACGGCGCCGAGATCCTCGTCGCGGGTCCGAACTTCGGCACCGGGTCGTCGCGCGAGCACGCAGTCTGGGCGCTACAGGACTACGGCTTTCGCGCCGTGATCTCGTCGCGCTTCGGCGACATCTTCCGGAACAACGCCTTGAAGAGCGGGCTCGTTGCCGCGGTGGTCGAGTTGCCCGTCGTCGAACGAATCCTGCGCGCCATCGAAGACGACCCGATGCTCGAGATCGTCCTCGACGTCGTCGACCGGAGGGTCGCGGTGCCGGCCATCGACCTGGACGAGCCGTTCCATCTCGAAGATCACCATCACCACCGCATCCTGAACGGCCTCGACGACATCGCCATCACCTGCCGGCGCGACGCGGCGATCACCGCGTTCGAGGAGACCCGGCCGGCCTGGCTGCCCCGGGTCACCGCCGGCTGACCTCAGCCGGGCTTGACGCCGGCTAGGAGCGCCAGCTCGCGCCATTTCCAGTGGCAGTCGACGTCGACGAATCCGAGCGCGTCGAGCCAACCGAGCTGCTCGCTCACACCGACGCGAGCTTGTTCGACGGGTCGTCCTCGACCGGCGTCATTCCGATCGCGGCGAGGAAGCCATCGTGGAGCGCGGGCGTCGCCGACGCGACGTGCTCCAGGTCGAGGAACCGTCCGCCCGGCTCGAGCAGCGAGAAGACCTCGCCGTAGAGGGCGCGCTTGCGCTCGTCCGCGCAGTGGTGAATCGCGAAGCTCGAGACGACGAGATCGAACCGGCCGAGCGCGCTCGACAGCGGCCGATCGAGATCATGCTCGACGATCTCGACGCGGGCGTCCTCGGCGAAGCGCGCCCGTGCCCGCTCGAGCATTGCGACCGAGAAGTCCACTCCGACCCCGCGCACCGATGGCTCCTCACCGAGCACGAACCCGAGGGTGTAGCCGTCGCCCGTTCCCAGGTCGAGCACGCGCCGCCAGTCGGCCGGGATGTGCTCGACCAGCGCGAGGTAGCCCTCGGCGCGATGGGGAATGTCGTCCCGCCGGGCGAGGTACCGCTCGGCCCACTCCGCGCGTGACCACCAGTTCACGTCGTTGGTCATGGCCCCACCTCGCGGATCTTGCCGGCCGCTCCGACCTCTCGGAGCCGCAGGATCTTGTTGACCCCATTGAGATAGGCCCGCGCCGCCGCCTCGACGACGTCGGTGGCCACGCCCCGCCCGGACGCCTTGATGCCGTCCTCGCTCTGGAGCATGAACACGACTGCTCCGAGGGCATCGCCACCACCGGTGACCGACGCCACCTGGAAGTCGAGCACGGTGGAGCTCACCCCACTCGCCTCGGCGATCGCCGCCGCGGCCGCGTCGATCATGCCGTTGCCGACCCCGGTCGCCTCGACCGTACCGCCCTCATGGGTGAGCACGACGCGCGCACTCGGCGCTCCGCTCGTGCCGCCCCGCAGCTCGAGCTCAGCGATCGAGTATCGGTGCACGTGGTCGGCACCGATCTCCTCGGCAACGATCGCCTCGAGGTCGGCGTCGGTGATCTCGACCTTGCGGTCGGCCAGCTCCTTGAAGCGGCGGAACGCCGCGTTGAGCGCGTCGCCCTGCACGTGGAGGCCCATCTTCTCGAGCGTGTCCGAGAAAGCATGGCGACCGGAGTGCTTGCCGAGCACGATCTGCGCGGCCTCTTGACCGACCGCACCGGCGTCCATGATCTCGTAGGTGTTGCGGTCCTCGAGCACGCCATGCTGGTGGATGCCCGCCTCGTGCGCGAACGCGTTCCGACCGACGACCGCCTTGTTGAACTGCACCGGGTAGCCGGTGAGGCGGGACACGAGCCGTGAGGTGCGCGACAGCTCCTCGGTGCGCACACCGGTGTCCAGTCCCGCGAAGTAGTCGGACCGCGTCTTGATGGCCATCACGACCTCCTCCAGCGCCGCGTTTCCGGCGCGTTCGCCCAACCCGTTCACCGCGCACTCGATCTGACGGGCGCCGTTGGTGATCCCGGCCAGAGAGTTCGCGACCGCGAGCCCGAGGTCATCGTGGCAGTGCGTCGATGCGACGAAGTCACCCCGCACCGTGTCGAGCACGTACGCGATGAGCTTGCCGAAGTCTTCCGGAACACCGAAGCCGACGGTGTCGGGGATGTTCAGCGTCGTGGCGCCGTTGTCGACCGCGAGCTGGCAGACCTCGGCCATGAAGTCGGGATCAGATCGGAACCCGTCCTCGGGGGAGTACTCGACGTCGTCGACGTATGCCTTGGCCCGACTCACCGACGCCGCGACCTCGGCTTTGACCTGGTCCGGGGTCATCCGCAGCTTCTTGGCCATGTGGATCTCGGAGGTGGCGATGAAGATATGGATTCGCGGACGCTCGGCGTGACGAACAGCTTCCCAGGCGCGGTCGACGTCGCCGAATGCCGTGCGGGACAGGGCCGCGATGATCGGGCCGCGGATCGACTTCGCTATCGCCTCGACCGCGTCGAAGTCACCCGGGCTGGCGATCGGGAAGCCGGCTTCGATGACGTCGACGCCGAGCCGGCCGAGCTGCTCGGCGATCTCGAGCTTCTCGCCGACATCGAGGGAGATGCCAGGCGACTGCTCACCGTCTCGCAGCGTGGTGTCAAAGATCAAGACCCGGTCCATGCTGTTCACCTTCTCGGTTCTTCTCGGTTCGATCGATCGGGGTGTCGTCGGGAATTGGCCAAGAGAAAGCCCCCTCGGCCCGAAGGCACGAGGAGGCATCTGCGAGCACCGGTGGGCGCTCGCGCCTAAGTAAGAAGGAGGTTCGTGAAGATACCCGGGCGCGTGTCCCGGCGAACGTTCGAATCCTGCTGCATAGGCATCTCCAACGTAGCAGGCTGACCATCGGCCGTGGACCCCAATACCTTGCGATCCGGTGTCGGCGTCCTACGTGCGATGATCTTCCGATGCTGAAGGTTCTGCGGCGGCTCCTGGTGCTCGGGGCGTTGGCCGCGATCGCGGTCGCGGTCTACCGCAAGGTCAGTGCCGGCCAGTCCGCCGGCGCGTGGAACGAACCGCTCACGACACCACCTCACGAAGCTCCGACCGACGAGACGCCCTCACCCGATCAGACGCCCTCACCCGATGAGACGCCGGCCTCGTGGGTCGAGCCCGAGGGGACCAGCTGCCCGGCGTCACATCCGGTCAAGGCCAAGCTGTCCAGCGGAATCTTCCACCTGCCGGGCGGCACAAACTACGAGCGCACGAACGCTGATCGCTGTTACATCGACCCGGACGCCGCCGCCGCCGACGGGCTGCGCGCCGCCAAGCGCTGACACTCGTAGCGCCGCCGGCACGCGGTCGGCGGCGGGTTCAGCCCAGCTCGATGGCCTGCGCGTAAGCGATGCCGGGTCGCCCGTTCAGCTCCTCGACCACCTCCGGAGGCACCGCGGAGTCGACCGTGACGACCATGAGCGCCGCTTCGCCACCCGGGCCCTGACCGACATCCATGTTGGAGATGTTGAGACCCGCGCCGCCGAGCACACTGCCCACCGCGCCGATCATGCCGGGACGGTTCTCGTTGTGCACCACGAGCATGAACGGTTTTGGCGGGAGATCCACCAGGTGGTCATCGATCCCGACGATGCGCGGCAAGGCCTGGGTACCCGCCAGGGTCCCGGCGGCGTGGACGGACCGGTTGCCGACACGGCCTCGGATCGTGATGAGGTTGACGTAGTCGCGCGCCGCACCCGAGGTCGTCTCGCGCACGACGATTCCCCGCTCAGCCGCGAGCTGCGGGGCGTTCACGAATGACACGGTCTCGTCCAGCACGGGGGCGAGCACGCCCTTCAGGACGGCGAGCGTGAGCGCTTTGCAGTCGTAGCCGCCGATCGTGCCTTCGTAGCTGATCTCGAGCGTGCCGACCGCGCCACCCGCCAGCGCGCTGAACAGCCGGCCCAGCCGCTCGGCGAGCGGAAGAAACGGCTGCACCGTCGCGTTGGCCTCGGACGCCGCGAGGTTCACCGCGAAGGGAACGAACTCGCCCGCGAGCGCCAGGATCACCTGCTCGGCGATGGTCTGGCCGGCCTTGTCCTGCGCCTCGACGGTCGACGCTCCGAGGTGCGGGGTGACGACCACGCTCGGCAAATCGAACAGTGGGCTCTCCGTGGTGGGCTCGTTGGCGTACACGTCGATCGCTGCACCCTCGACGCGACCGTCGCGCACAGCCTCGGCCAACGCGGCCTCGTCGACGATGCCACCGCGGGCGGTGTTCACGACCCGCAAACCCGGCTTCGCCTTCATCAGCGCGTCTCGGCCGATCAAGCCCATCGTCTCGGGAGTCTTGGGCAGGTGCACGGTCAGGAAATCCGCGCTGGCGAGCACCTCATCCAGCTCCGCGAGCCGGACGCCGAGCTGGCGGGCTCGGTCCGCGCTCACGTACGGATCGTAGGCAACGAGGTGCATGCCGAAGGCCAGCGCCCGCTGCGCGACGAGGACGCCGACACGGCCGAGACCCACGATGCCGAGAGTCTTCCCGTGGACCTCGACGCCCTGCCAGCGGGACCGGTTCCACTCACCCGCTTTGAGGTCCGCGTGGGCCTGGGGGATGTTGCGCGCCTGAGCGAGCAACAGCGCAAGGGTGTGCTCGGCTGCGGACAGGACGTTGGACTGGGGGGCATTGACGACCATCACGCCTCGACGGGTCGCCGCGGCGACGTCCACGTTGTCGAGCCCGATGCCGGCCCGGCCGACCACCTCCAACGCGTCGGCGGCTTCGATGACCTCGGCGGTGACCTGGGTCGCGCTGCGGATCACCAACGCGGCCGCGCCCGGCACGGCCTCCACGAGCTCGGTCGGGGTGAGGCCGAGCCGCTCGTCGACCTCGAGTCCCGCGGCCCGCAAGACGTCGAGACCGCTCGCGGCGATGGGTTCGGTGACGAGGATGCGCGCGCTCATGCGAGCAGCTTCGCGATTCGCTCGACACCCTCGACGAGATCGTCGTCTCCGAGCGCGAACGAGAGCCGGGCGAAGCCGGGCGCACCGAACGCCTCGCCGGGCACGATCGCGACCTTGGTCTCGTCGAGCAGCACCTCGCACAGCTCGACCGTCGTGTCCGGCCGGCGGCCGGCGATGTCGCGCCCGAGCACACCGGCGAAGGACGGGAAGCAGTAGAAGGCCCCCTGTGGGGCCATGCACTCGACACCGGAAATCGCGCGCAGCATCTCGTGCATTCGGGCACCGCGCCGCGAAAAGACAGCCCGCATCTCCCCCACGGCTGCGAGATCTCCCGACACCGCCGCGAGCGCAGCCACCTGCGCGACGTTGCCGACGTTGGACGTCGAATGGGACTGGAAGTTGACGACCGCCCGGGTCACGTCGGGAGGAGCGATCATCCACCCGACCCGCCAGCCGGTCATGGCGTAGGTCTTGGCCACGCCGTTCACGACGATGCACGTCTCGGCGAGCTCGGGGACCAGCGTCGGCATCGACGAGAACGTCGCGTCCCCGAAGGTCAGGTGCTCGTAGATCTCGTCAGTGATCACCCAGACCCCGTGCTCGACGGCCCAGCGACCGATGGCCTCCACCTCGTTGGGCGGGTACACCGCACCGGTCGGGTTGTCCGGTGACACGAAGAACAGCGCCTTCGTGCGGTCGGTGCGCGCCCGGTCGAGCTGGTCGACCGAGACCCGGAATCCACTGTCGGCGTCAGTGGGCAGGGCAACGGGCACGCCACCGGCGAGCGCAATCGTCTCCGGATAGGTCGTCCAGTAGGGGGCCGGGAGCAACACCTCGTCACCGTCGTCGAGGAGTACCTGGCACGCGTTGTACACGGCGTGTTTGGCCCCGTTGGTCACCACCACCTGGGAGGCGTCGCATGCGAAGCCGGAATCCCGGGCCGTCTTGGCGACGATCGCGGCGCGTAGCTCGGGCAGACCCGGAGTCGGGGTGTAGTGATGATTCCGCGGGTCGGCGCAGGCCAGCGCCGCGGCCTCCCAGATGTGGGGAGGAGTTGGAAAGTCGGGCTCGCCCGCGCCGAAGCCGATCACGGGCTCGCCTGCGGCCCGGAGCGCCTTGGATCGGGCGTCGACGGCCAGGGTCGCCGATTCGGCAATCGCGCCGACCCGGCGCGAGACGCGTCGGGATGCGGCCGGTGTGGGGGTCACCGGACCCGGTTCGCCACGGGGCGAAGGGTCGAGCGAACGGCGCGGTGGTGGGCGGTGCGCGTGAGCGAACGGGGCGATTGCATCGCCTCATCGTCGCACATCGCCCGGGGCGAACCGGCATGGGATTCGCCGCGGTGGCGGACCGCTCCCCTAGCCTGGTTGGCCATGTCGGCGGGGGGCACGCCACAGCGAAGACGAGGAGTGCGGCGGATCGCGCGGCGGATCGCGACCGCAGCGGTCGGCGGGATGGGGCTCCTGGCGCTGCTGGCGCCGGTGAGCGTCGCTGCGCCCGGCGCAGCTCACCCATCGCGGACCGCACGAGCCACGATCGATGCCCCCGACGACGGCGCGGGCAACCCGGCCGCCGACATTCCCGGCTCCGAGCCGCTCCCGCGCGCGTACCTCGTCGCCGACGCTGACACCGGCGCGGTGATCACGGCACGCGACGAGCACCGTGCTGTCCTCCCGGCGAGCACGATCAAGCTCATGACCGCCCTCGTCGGCCTCGAGCGGCTCCCCCTCGACGCCACCCTCCAGATCAGCCCGCTGGTCGAGGCCCAACCGGCGTCGAAGATCACCATGCGGGCCGGTGAGGTCTGGCTCATGGCCGACGCGCTCCATGCGCTCCTCATGGCCTCCGCCAACGACGCCGCCTACGCCATCGCCGAGAACGCGGCGGGGAGCCTCGAGGGTTTCGCCGACGCGATGCAGGCCTCGGCGACCCGGATGGGCCTCCGGGACAGCACCTTCAACGACCCGGCCGGGCTCGACGCCGAAGGTGAGGGCTTCCAGGGCGGCAGCCTGGCCAGTGCGTTCGACCTCGCGGTCATTGCGCGCAATGCCCTGGCAGTACCCGCCATCGCATCGGCGACCGCCCGGCTCGAGGACTATCCATTCACCGGGCCCGATGGCGCCCAACGCACGATCCCCAACCACAACGACACCTGGCTCACGACCTATCCGGGAGCGACCGGCCTCAAGGCGGGCTATACCGAGCGAGCCGACCGGACCTTCATCGCGTCCGCGACCCGCGACGGGCGCACGTGCATCGCCGTCGTCTTGGGCATCCGCGACACGCTCGGCTGGGCAACCCGCCTCACCGACCAGTGCTTTGCGGTGCCCGTCTCGGGCCAGGACGGCTCGGCCACACTTCCCCCCGTCCGGGCGACCACGGTCGAGCAACGCCGGGCAGCCGTCGCCGGGTTCCCTCGGACCTTGGGCGCCTCGGCGGTCGGAGTCGCCGGCGCCCAGGTCGAACGCGGCGCCACGACGCGCGCTGACGCCGGGGCGGACCCGAGCGAGTCGGCCGGCGGAGCGACCTCGTCGGGTTCGCCCGAGACGGCCGCGACATCGGCGCGCGCGACCACCGGCTCGGCGCCCGGGCCGGTCTCGGGGCGGACCATCACCTTGGCGATCCTGGTCGTGCTCGCGGTGGCGTTCGTCTCGCGCCGGCGACAGGTCAAGCATCAGCGCCGTCGGCGTTTGGCTCGTCAGAAGATGCTGGCCGACGCTCGCAGGAGCGGTGTGCTCCGGGTCCTCGATCCCGAGGCGGGACCGGTCGGTTCGTCGAACGTGTCCGTCATGCACCGGACCACTCGACGACCTCCAAGCGCGACGATTCGTCCGCCAAGGGCGACGTCCCGACCCACCCGCGCCGGCTCACCCACCCGGTCTCGCCGACCCTCGGGCGGCTGAGCCCCAGGCGGCTGACCCTCAGGCGGCTGACCCGGCGACGGCTTCGGTTTCCGCTCCGAACGCGTGCAGGTCCTCGAGTCGGGGATCGTTCGAGAAGACCTCCACGATCGGTAGGTCCAACGACAGACGCCGCTGGATCACGCGGATCTCGTTCTCCTGGTTGTAGAGCATCAGCGTGACCGCGACGCCGCTCGCTCCGGCGCGTGCCGTGCGGCCGGACCGGTGCACGTATGTCTTGTGGTCCTCGGGTGGGTCGTAGTGCACGACGACGTCGATGTCGTCGATGTGCAACCCACGGGCCGCGACGTCGGTTGCGACGAGCACCGGAACCTTCCCCGACCCGAAGTCCGCCAGCGCGCTCTCACGCGCCGCCTGACGCAGGTCGCCATGGATCGCCCCGGCGCGGACCCCCTCACGGCGAAGTTGGGTGACGAGCCGGTCCGCGCCCCGCTTGGTGCGCGTGAACACCAAAGTCCGGCCCGAGTTGCGGGCGATGGCCGCGGCCACCTTGACCCGGTCCATCTGGTGCACGAGCAGAAACCGATGCGTCATCTCCTCGACCGTGGCGTCGCGGCCCTCGATCTCGTGGTACACGGGATCGTTGAGGTAGCGCTGCACGAGCCGGTCGATCGCCCCGTCGAGCGTCGCAGAGAAGAGCATCGTCTGATGCTCGGACACGATCTTGTGGAGGATCTTCTGGACCTGGGGCATGAACCCCATGTCGGCCATGCGGTCGGCCTCGTCGAGGACGAGAACCTCGATCTCGGAGAACGAGAGCTCGCCTCGCTCCATGAGGTCGATGAGGCGACCGGGCGTGCCGATCACGACGTCGACGCCTTTGCCCAGCGCGGTGATCTGCGGCTCGATGGAGACCCCGCCGTACATCGCCTTCACCCGGCGCTCACAGATCTTGCCGAGCGGCGCGAGGACTTGCTTGACCTGGTTGGCCAGCTCGCGGGTGGGCACGAGGACCAGGGCGCGCGGTCGATGCGGCGCGGCCTGACCGATCCGCTCGAGCAGCGGGAGCCCGAAGGCCAGGGTCTTGCCCGATCCGGTCTTCGCCTTTCCGCACACGTCGAGACCGGCGAATGCGTCGGGAAGTGCGAGCGTCTGAATCGCGAACGGCTCGATGATGTCCTGTTTCGCCAGCGCGGCGACGAGAGGGGCCGAGACGCCGAGCGCCTCGAACGTAGGGGTGGTACTCATGGTTGGTTGTCTCCGAAGGTCGGGCCGGGCACCGCACACCGATGTGGCGGACCACGGCCGTGGGCTCGTGTGGGTCGCCCTCTGTAGCGGTGGCAGGACCGACGGCCGGAGCCGGGGCCGGACACGAGCAACGACGAGGTTGACCCTCGGGCGCCGAGGACCCGGCCGGTCGATCACCACGCATCACTGTGGACGATCCACCGCTCAGGAATGGCGGTACGGCCCGCCTCGACTGCTCCGGTGCATCAGCCTACCCGGCCAGGGCGATCGAGCCGGCCACGCCTGGCGGGACCCCTGAGCCGTTTTCTCAGGCAAAGGACGAGACCGGCCCGGCGACACGGCAGAATCGTGGGGTGCCGGACCTCCACATCGCAAAACAGCTCGCCGCCGAGTGGCTCTCGGCGCGGATGTCGGTGCGCGCTCAATGAGCGCACGCGCCCGCATTCTCGTGGTCGACGACGAAGTCCGTCTGGCCGAGGCGGTTGCCGACGGCCTGCGCGCCGAGGACTTCGACGTCGAGGTGGCCCATGACGGCCTCACCGGCTTCTCCCGCGCGCTCGAGCGCGACTACGCGGCCATCGTGTTGGACATCCTCCTGCCGGGTCGCAACGGCTACCGGGTGTGTCGTGACCTGCGCGAGGAGGGCGTCACCACCCCGATCCTCATGCTCACGGCGAAGGACGGTGAGTACGACGAGGCCGAGGCGCTCGACACCGGCGCCGACGACTTCTTGTCGAAGCCGTTCTCGTTCGTCGTGCTCGTCGCGCGCCTGCGAGCGCTCATGCGACGCGGGCGGACACCACGCGCCTCGACGTTGACGGTCGGATCGCTCGGGCTCGAACCCGTGACCCGAGCCTGCTCGCGTCGAGGCGAAGAGATCAGTCTCACCGCCCGCGAGGCTTCGCTGCTGACCGTGCTCATGGACCATTCCGATGGCGTGGTCGACAAGCGCGCGCTCCTCGAGGAGGTCTGGGGGGCCGACTTCACCGGTGACCCGAACATCGTCGAGGTGTACGTCGGGTACCTCCGACGCAAGATCGACCAGCCGTTCGACATCCGGACGCTGCTCACCGTGCGCGGTGTCGGCTACCGCCTGATCCCCGACGCCCCGATCGCCGACGCCCAGACCTCCGACGCCGAGACCTCCGACGTGAAGCCGACGCCGTGACCCCGTCGACAAGGACTCACACGCTTCGGTCCCTACGAGTCAGGATCACACTCGCGGCAATGTTGGTCTTCGTCGTGGCCATCGGCGGCGCCGCGATGCTGCTGGTCTCGACGGTCCGGTCTTCCGTCGAGGACGAGATCCGCGCCGACTCCGCTCGAGCGATCGAACGGGTGAAAGCCCGGCTCGAGGCCGGCGAGTCACCCGAGAGCGTCGCGCTGCCGGTCACGGTCGACTTCTACGTGCTCGACGGCCACGGTGAGCTCCTGGCCGGCCGCCCCTGGACCGGCTCGAACGGGCCGTCGGTGTACCAGGACCCGGACGACGGCGAAGTGCGGATCGCAATGCCCGGCGACCCCGAACCCATTGTCGTGTACGACCGGGTCCGCACGACGGTCGGCACCGTCACCCTCATCGCCGCGAGCCCGCTCGAGGAGGTGAACCGCAGCGTGAACGCGCTTGCGAAAGCGCTCTGGCTGAGCATCCCCGGCCTCGTCGTGGGCGTCGGCCTCGTGGCGTGGTGGTTCGTTGGACGCGCACTCCGACCGGTGTACGCGATGCGTACGGCCCTCACCGAGATGAACGCCGCGAGCATGCACCGGCGGGTACCTGAGCCGGGTACCGGTGACGAGCTCGACGAGCTCGCCCGAACGATGAACTCCCTCCTCGATCGCCTGGAGCACGCTTCCGAACACCAGCACCGCTTCGTATCCGACGCGTCCCACGAGCTGCGCAGCCCGGTTGCCTCGATCCGCGCCACTGTCGAGGTCGCGCAGCACCGAGGCGCCGACACGGACTGGCCGGACGTCGCCCGGCGCGTGCTCGCGGACGACGCCCGACTCGAGCAGATGGTTGACGAGCTGTTGGAGCTCGCCCGCCTCGACGAATCCGATGCCCCGATACCCGACGTGTTGGTTGACGTCGATGATCTCGTGCTCGACGAAGCGGGCCGTCTCCGAACCCGGGTCGCCGTGCTCACCGACCGGGTCTCGGCCGGACGCGTGCGCGGAACCCGATCACAGCTCGAACGCGTCGTACGCAACCTGGGCGACAACGCCGCGCGTCACGCGCGCTCGACCGTCGCGCTGACGCTGCACACCCACGAGTCGGTCGTCGAGCTCAGCGTGGACGACGACGGGCCCGGCATCCCGGCCGAGGACCACGAGCGGGTGTTCGAGCGATTCACGCGCCTCGAAGACGGTCGCGGGCGTGACGCCGGTGGCGCGGGGCTCGGCCTCGCGATGGTGCGCGCGATCGTCGAGCGCCACGGCGGCACCGTGCACGCGGGCGTCAGCCAACGGCTCGGCGGCGCTCGCCTCGTCGTGACGCTCCCTGCGGGCGAGACCGTCTCTCACGATGGGAACGACCAGGACTCCGAGGACACCACTGGCGCGGACGGCGAATCACTCGACGCCTGAACCAAACGGCCGACTGCGATCGCGTGCGCCTACCGACCAGGGCATCGCCCTACCAGGGCATGGCGACGCCGCCGTTCGGACGCAGGATCTGTCCGGTCATGAACGATCCGGCGTCCGACACGAGGTACAGGATCGCATCGGCGATGTCTTGTGCTTCTCCGACGCGGCCGAGCGGAGCCATGGCGCCGAAGCGCTTCCGGTACTGCTCGACCTTCTCATCGTCCACGTTGCCGTCGGCGTCGACGTAGTTGTGACGCGAGAAGTTGGTGTGGATCACCCCGGGAGCGAGCGCGTTGACCCGGACGCCGTGGGGGCCCGCCTCCATCGCGGCGGTCTTGGTCAGCATCGCGACGGCCGCCTTGGTCATGGCGTAGCAGGCGAGCGTGGGCGCGGGCGTGTCGATCGCGCCCGACGAGAGGTTCACGATGTTGCCCGAGTGCTGCGGGACCATGATTCGAAGCGCGGCTTGCACGCCGTAGAAGACACTCTTCAGGTTGATGGCCAGGATGCGCTCGAACTCTTCGTCAGTGGTGTCGGCAATCATCTTGTTGTGGGGCACGCCCGCGACGTTGCCCATGATGTCCAGGCGCCCGAATTCCTGATTGGCGCCGTCCACGAGCGCGTCGACGTCGGCCCGAACGGTGACGTCGGTGCGAAGCGCGCGGGCGCGGGCGCCACCCTGGGCGAGCTCGTCGGCGGTGATCTGGGCGGCAGGCTCATCGATGTCGGCGCACACGACGGTCGCTCCACACGATGCCAGCGTGTGTGCGGTTGCTTTGCCGATGCCGCTTCCCGCACCCGTGATGACGGCAACACGACCAGCCAGGTCGTATCCGGCCAACGCGCCCGTTCTCGAGTCAGTCATTCCACTTCGTTTCGGTCGAGCGTCCACCGAGCTCCGGTCGGACGCGGCGGACAAGCCCTGATGCCGACGCGGAGACTACGGCTTCGCCAACTAGCCTGCGAGCTTCCGTGGCTGCACCCGTCGAGCTCGTCCTCGCCAGCTTCAACACCCACTGGGGCATCGACGCCCGCGGTGCCCCATTCGACGTCGCCGCCGCCGCCGTCGGTCTCGACGCCGACGTGCTGGTGCTGCAGGAGGTCTGGCGGCCGCCGGGAGTACGGGCTTCGATCGACGACGTCGCCGCCGCGACGGGACTGGAGATCGCATGCGAAGCCGTTCTCGCGCCCGACGACATGTCGGGACGGCCGCGCCAACTCCCGCGTCCGGTCAGCGGTACGCCCCCGGGCTCGTGGGGGCTCGCCGTGCTCACTCGGTTGCCGACGACCCGTCGATTCGTCATCGACCTGGGCTGTCCGCCTGGTGATCTGGTCACTCGGCGCGCCGCGGCCTGCGTCGAAGTCGATGTGGACGGCCACCCGCTGGTCATCGCCGGCGTCCACGCATCACACAGGCTCTGGGGCTCGCCACCTCAGCTGCGGTCGCTCAGCCGGTTGCTCGCGGCAGAGCCGGTCCCCAGCGTCATCGCGGGCGACTGCAACATGTGGGGGCCGGTGCTGCGCCCATTGCTCGGCGGCCGGACCCGAGCGGTGCGCGGCCGGACCTTTCCCGGCCGTCGGCCCCATAGCCAGATCGACCACATCTGGGTCCCGAGCGAGGTCGAAGCCCGAGGCGGCGCGGTCTCGAGCTATCTGGGCTCCGATCACCGGGCGGTACGCGCAACGCTCCGGCTGCGGTAGACAACAAGACGCCGGGCGCACGACGTGAAGGAGCAGTGATGACCCAGGAAGTCCTCGAGGTGCTCCGTTCGGTGGTGACACTCTGATGGCGGCCAACCCGGGCCGGACGAGGGTCGACATCGTCCCTCCGGCCCCGATCCCGCGCGTTCGGTCACTGGCCGCGCAGGGTGCGCGTCCAGTGACCGAACCCACCGCCGCGGTATCGGCGCGAGCATGCTCCGAGCGCCGGTATGCCGTGCATCACACCAAGGGGAGACGATGACCGGTCTGGATCCGACAAAGGTGCGCGAGCTGCTCGCCCGTGCCCGGCGCGACGTCGAGGGAGGGATTCTGCCGTCCTGTCAGGTCGCGCTGGGTCGCGGCGGGGAGCTCGAGGTGTTCGAAGCCTTCGGCGACGCGTCGACCGACACCCGCTACGTGGTGTTCTCCTGCACCAAGGCGTTCGTGGCCGGGGCCATCTGGGCACTCATCGGCGATGGCGCGATCGACGTCCACGCACGCGTGATCGACTACATCCCCGAGTTCGGTTCCAACGGAAAAGACGTGATCACGGTCGGCCAGGTGATGCTCCACACGTCCGGCTTCCCGCACGCTCCTCTCGGACCTCCCGACTGGTACGACCGTGACGGCCGGCTCGCCGCGTTCGCCCGCTGGCGGCTGAACTGGGAGCCCGGTACTGCGTACGAGTACCACGCAACGTCGGCCCACTGGGTACTGGCCGAGATCATCGACCGGGTCACCGGCCGGTCGTACCTCGACATCGTCGCCGAGCGTGTCACCGACCCGGCCGGACTCCCCCGCCTGCTCGGGATACCCGAGGCCGACCAACACGACGTCGTCCCGCTCGAGCTGCGCGGCGAGCCCCCCACCGCGGATGAGCTCGAGGCGGCCCTCGGCATTCGCGAGCTCCCGGGCACCGAGGTCACCGACGCGGCGCTCCTCCATTTCAACGAACCGGCGACGCGTGCGCTCGGGGTACCCGGTGGTGGCGCAGTGATGCGCGCCTCCGACCTCGCCTGCTACTACCAGGCCATCCTGCACGACGACGGCACGATCTGGAACCGCGACGTGCTTGCCGACGCCACGAGCAACGTTCGCAATACGTTCCCCGACCCGCTGACCCAGACGCCGGCGATGCGCACGCTCGGCCTCGTGGTTGCCGGCGACGATGGGCGCGCCGCGATCCGGGGCTTCGGCCACACGACGTCCCCGCGGGCGTTCGGCCACAACGGGGCGGCGGGCCAAATCGCGTGGGCGGACCCCGACTCCGGCCTGTCGTTCGGCTACTGCACCAACGGTGACGATCTCGACCTGCTGCGTATGTGGCGCCGCGGCAACGCCCTGAGCAGCCGAGCCGCGGTCTGCGCCTCCGGTTGACGGTGCCTCACTCGTCGGCCGACGGGTACACCCGGGCACCCCGCTTGCGCTCGTAGATCGCGATCCCGTCGATCGAGCGCACGTAGCGGTAGTTGGCGCGGATGAGCGCGTCGATCGACGGGAACTGCGAGAGCGGGTAGTACTGCGCGTCGCGGATCGCGGCGGGCGACGTGTCGAGCACGTAGCGAGGCGGGTGGGCGGCGAAGTCCCCGAGGAATTGGCCGAGCGCATCCGGCGTCGCCAAGTCGGCCGACAGGTCACCCTGGGGGCGGCCACCCCAGTGTCCGGTCACGAACGAGTTGCTCGCGAAGCGGGTCGCGGGACGCCGGTTGGATGCCCAGTAGACCTCGGGAAGCGCACCCCAGACCAGAATCCGTTCGGTCTCACTCGCGTTGGCCTCGATGAACCGACTGACGGCGTGGTACTGGGGCTCCTCCCCGAACGGCTGCGCCACATGGCCCATGATCGAGAAGCCCACCGCGATGACGGCCGCAGTCGCCACCGCGATCGTCCGGATACGTCCCGTGGCGGTCGCGAGCGCTCCGCCGGCGAGGAGGCACAGCGGCGGGAGCAGCTGCAGGTAGTAGTGGCCGAAGAATCGAAACCCGACCGCGATCGAGATCGCGCCGGACGCCAACCAGAGCCACAGATCGACATCGTCGCGGTCGTGACGGTGGTGCCACGCGGCCACCGTCGACGCGACCACGGGCGCGTTGCACAACACGAACGCGGCAGTCATCACGGCGAACACCCCGATCACGTAGAACGACGCCGAGCCGATCCCGAGATAGGAGCCGTTGCCGAGCACGGCCCAGAAGAGCAGCTGGCCCGGACCGACGAGGATCGCGACCACGCCGAGCGGGATCGCGAACCCGAGTCCGGCACGCGTCACGGTGGCGCGCCGGCCCGCTCGCCACGCGAGGTACAGCACCGGTAACAGCGTCGCCGCGCCGGTCTGCTTGGCGAGCGTTGCGACCGCGACCGCGACCCCCGACCCGGCGAATCGGTCCTGACGCGCGAGCAGGACGGCCGCGGTCATCGCGGGCAGCATGAACACTTCGAAGTTTGCGGCTTGGCCGTCCTGGGGCGCGAACGAAACCGAGGCGAACACGAACAGGAAACCCGCGAGCACGCCGGCGCGAGTGCCGTATCGTCGGCGGCCCTCCACGACGAGCAACAGCCCGGTGAGCGCGACCGACCCCATCGCGAGGGTCCGAATCCAGCCGAGGTGGTTGCTCCCTGTGACGGCGAAGACCGCCGCGTAGAGATACGGCACGAGCGGTGGCTTGCGGTCGACCGCGTCGTGGTAGAGCCGACCGCCGTCGACGATGACGTTGGCCTGGGTCGCGAGGAAGGTCTCGTCCGAATTGAACACGGGCACCGTGTACGCCGGCAGGCGGAGCGCGACGGTCACGAGCAGGAGCGCGCCGAAGATCAGGGGAAGTCGCCACCGCGATCGCGGTGGGGGATTCGGAGGCGCGTCGATCGCGCCGGACCGCTCGAGCAGGGTGGTCACCCGATCGCCTCCGTGTCGGGGAGTCACAGTGTGCCACCTCGAGGCCGCCGGGAGGGACCGCGACCTCGGTCGTGCGTGAGGGCTCAGGCGAAGCTCGTGATGATCCGCGCCAGGTCGGACACCACGGCGGGGCGCAACTCGACGGGTGACTTGCCGAGGCGCACCACAACGAGGTCCAGATCGGGGACGATGAGCGTGTACTGGCCCTCGTAGCCATGGGCACCGTAGGTGCCGTGCGCGTCGTCCCAGACCCACCAGTGGGCTCCATAGCCGAAGGGCTCGTCGGGCGGGGCGGGCGGCGCGGTCATCTTCCGCCCGTGGTCGACCCACCCCACCGGGAGCAGGCGCCGACCATCGACGACACCGTCGTTGCGATACAGCTCACCGAACCTCACGAAGTCGCGCGCGGTGGCATAGACGTACGACGAGCCGACGAACGTCCCGGCGGCGTCGCAACCCACCGTGGCCGATGTCATGCCGAGCGGTGCGAGCAGCTCTCGATCGAGGTATTCCGAGACACCCTCGGCACCGCCCCCGATCGTCCGACCCGCGATCGCGCTCACGATGTTGGTCGTGCCGCTCGAGTAGTTGAAGACGGTTCCGGGTACGTGTTCGAGCTCACACGCCTCCGCGTACGCGGCCACGTCGTCCCGGCCGCTGCCGAACAGCATGTCGATGACGTCGGAAGGGTGACCCTCGACGTAGTCCTCGACGAACGCGAGGCCGCTGCGCATCTGGAGCAGCTGGTCGAGCGTGATGGCGCCACGGGCATCGCCATCGTGTCCCCACCGCGGGACGGGAGCAGGCGCGGCCATGTCGAGCCGACCGTCGCGCACGAGGAGACCGATCAGCGCGTGCGTGATGCTCTTGGCCATCGACCACGAGATGAGGGTGGTGGTGGCGTCGGTTCCCGGTCCATAACGCTCGGCGACGATCTCGCCGCGATGCGCGACGACCATCGCCAGGGTGAGCCCGAGCTCGGGCGGCTGCGAGAACGCTCGCTCCGCGACCTCGTCGACGGTGGTCACGCTGGGTCAGTCTTGTCGAGCGGAGGTGGACGCGTCGGGCCGGTCAGTCACCCAGCCGAGGATGCGGAAGTACAGCTCGAAGATCTTCGGCGCGTACGTGGTGGAGGTCGCCCACGTGCCGGTCAGACCGGCCCAGGTCGGCGCCTGCCCGCGGAGGAAGAAGCTGGGGAGCTCGGGATCCACCGGGGGGTTCCCGAGCGTCTCGGTCGTGACGGCCGGGTCTGCGTAAGCGCGCAAGAGCTGGATCTGGGCGCGAACTCCCGTTCGGGCGTCGGCGTAGCCGCGACCGGTCGCACACGAGTCACAGGCGCCGATGCCGGCGAAGTTGTTGTCTGCCGTACGGACCTGTCCGTAGTCGGGGAAGGAGAACGAACCCGTCTCGAGGACGGACTGCGCGAACGCGATGTCGCCGCGAACGCCGGCCGCGTCACCTTCCTCGATGAAGATCTGTGCCAGCTCGTCGATAGACACTGTCGTGCGCGCGCTGTGATGCTCGGCGCGGAACCAGCGGGCGAGCTCTCGGCCGGTGAGACGCGACACGCCCAGGATCGGCGTAGCCGGGCCGAACCGCACCGAAGCCCACCGGTCGTACTGGAACCGGGCGACGGAGGCGGCGGTCTCCGCTCTCGTCGCGGCTCCCGTGGCCTCCGCCAGCCCGTCCTCGAGCTGACGAACCCGCCGGTCGACCTCCTCACGGGCCGCCTCCGCGTCGGCTGCCGCGCGGCGAGCCTGGCGCCGAGCTGCACGAAGGTCACGCACGGCTTGCTCGTGGGAGTCGCCGACGCTGCGCGTCAGAACCCTCCGACGTTCCAGCTCGGTCGCGTCGGCCGAGCCCAAGAAGTCCGCGAGCAACGCCACGCCGTCACCGCCACCGACGTACGCCAACCGCACAACCTCGGCCACTCGGTCCTCCGCGAGCTCGAGCTCGTCTTCGGCCTGGGCGCGGGCGAGATCGAGCTCGGCCAAGCGGGTCTCGGCCCGGCCGCGCTCAGTACGCGCGATCTGGAGCTCGGCTTCGGTGCGATCTCGTTGCGCTGCCATGGCCAGAGCATTCGCCTCGGCGCTCGCGAGCGCGGCCTCGAGGCGGGCCACGCGGGCGCCGACGTCGGCAGGCTGCGACGCTGCCCCGGGCGCCGCACCGGCGCGCGCGCCCAGGCCACCGACGGCAACGCCGGTGACAAGGGCGACGATGAGGCACAGAGCCCCGAGCAACCCGCGAGATCTCACGGATTTGAATCGGCATGCATGGGCAGCCTTCTGAAGGTCGCCCAGTCTCGCGTACGCGCGTGAGGTGTCTCCCGCGGCTCAGATGCCGCGAAACGCGCGGCTCAGCAGCGGCGATCTCGCGTCGAGCACGGGGCCGGCGTCGACTGAGGCGAAGAGTCGGGGCGACCAGCCGGCAACGGGCTCCTCGATCGCCGGCGTGGGCGGAGCATCGAAGGAGACCGTCGGCACCGGCTCAGCCGTCGCCGCCGGTTCGCGCAGCTCGGGCGGCTCAGGAGCTCCCGAGGGCCGGAGATCACGAAGTTCCCAGTTGCGGGGCGGCCGGAGTGTGTCGGCGTGATGCCGGCACAGGCACATGGCGGCCGCCGGCCGACCCTCACCGAGATCATCGATCCACACGACACGGGCGCGGCCATCGAAGTCCACCCGTACGGCCGCGACGGCCGAACAGAACTGCCGTACGCACGCTCCGCCCACGAACGGCGACCGTAGTGCAGCCACGACGCGGATCGGCGGATCAGAGCGTCCAGCCGGCGGCCTTGCGCTCCTTGCAGGTCGGACAGATCGGGTACGACGACGGGTCGCGCACCGGCACCCACTTCTTGCCGCACAATGCGGTGATGGCTTCGCCGGTGACGGTTGCCCGCACGATGTCGTCCTTGCGACAGTAATGGGCGAACCGGTCGTGCTCACCACCATCGGTTTCGACCGGGACAGGACGCGCGACGGGCGCCTCCGTGGGTGTCTCGACCGGAGTTGCAGTCTGCGCGGGCACACATCGAGCGTAGCGCCACCCCCGCCGCAGGCGTCCACCGGCTCGGGGCCTACGATGCGGCCGTGGACCCCGAGCCCGCGGCCGAAGACAACGGCACTTCTCGCCCTGACGGGTCGGACAGCTCGGAAGAGGCGCCACCGGGACCATCGCCCGACCCCGAGAACGCGGCGTTCACCTTCGAGGGCCAGATCGAGAGGCTCCAGCGCTTCGTGGTCGGCATCAACCGTCGCGGTGGACGCCAGAAGAAGATCGCCCAGGTGCTGGTCGTCGGCGGGTTGGGGCTCCTCGCCGCGATGTACGTCGGCGTGATCCTCTGGGGGATCTTCGGCTGAGGCTCCGGTCGCGGGTCTGGCTCGGCCAAGCCTGCCGGCGTCGGTCAGCTCGGCCCGGAACGAGCCGGCACGTTGCAGAAGCCGGCCACGTTGGCCATCTGCACCCGGCGGAGGCCCGCCTCGTCGATCGTGTAGCGGGGCCACCGTTGTCGAATCTCCTCGAACGCGACCCGGCTCTCCAGTCGCGCCAGCGCCGCGCCGAGACAGGAATGGATGCCGTGGCCGAACCCCAACGACAGTTGCAACGGCCGGTCGATGTCGAATCGATCCGGGTCCGCGTAGGCCCGCTCGTCGTGGTTCGCCGCGCCCGTGATCAACAGCACCGGAGAATCCGCAGGGATCGTCACGCCGTGCAGCGTCACCGCCGAATGGGTGAAGCGACCTTGGTACTGCGACGGCGCCCAGTAGCGCAGTATCTCTTCGATCGCGCCGCCGAGCGCGTCCGGATCGGCCAGCACCTTCTCCCACTGATCGGGGTGTTGCGCGAAGAGGACGGCCCCGCTGCCGATCAGCTTGGTCACGGTCTCGCTGCCCGCTGCGGCGAGCAGCGTGCCGAAGGACGCCACCTCCCCGTCGGTGAGGCGGTAGGTGCCTCCGTCGTCATCGGGAACGTCGGCAAGGATGAGCTGGCTGAGCATGTCGTCGGTCGGATGGGCGCGTTTCTCGGCGGTGAGATCGAGGAGGTAGGCAATCATGTGGAGCCCGGCCTCCATGCCCGCCTGCGTCGGCTGGGGGTTGTCGGGCTCGCGGCGCAGCATCTCGTCGGCCCAGTGCCGGATCTGCTGGCGGTCCGGTTCGGGCACGCCGAGGATCGTGGAGATCACCTCCACGGGAAAGGGCGCCGCCAAGTCCGCCACCAGATCGAACGACGTGGCATCGCCGATCGCGTCGGCATGACCGCGGACGAGAGTGCGCACGAGCGGCTCGAGATCGGCCATCGCCTTCGGCGTGAAGACACGACTCACGAGTCGCCGAAGCCGCTCGTGCTCCGGGGGGTCGAGGAAGATGATGCTCTCGTCGACCGTCGTACGCCGCTCGTCGATGAGCTGGTCGATCGTGACCCCGTGCGAGCTGCTGAACGTCTCCCAGTCACGGTGGGCCGCAACGACGTCGTCGTAGCGCGACAGTGCCCAGAAGCCGTACCGCTCGTTGCGGTACACCGGAGCATGATCACGCAGCCAGCGATAGGTCTCGTACGGGTCGTCGAAGAAGTCGCTCGAGAACGGATCGAACTCCATGCCGGCCAGTATCCAGCGATGGCGATCGCCGACGCAACATGATGGCCGCGGTGCACGACACATCAGTCGCCTCTGACACGCCGGTCGCGGCGCGCCGGCGCACGCACCAGCTCGTCGCACTGGCCGTTGTCGCGCTCGTGGTGTTCGCGGCCCTCTACACGGTGGCCGTCCGGACCGCGTGGGGACAACGACTCGATGCCGCCACGCTCGAGCGCCAGGTGCGAGTCGACCGACCGCGTGTCCAGGACGCCACCAAGACCGTGCTCGCTACGATCAACGTCGGATCCATCGCTCTCGTCGGCGGCGCGATCGTCCTGATCGCGTTCGCCCGAGGGCGCGGGCACCTCGCGGTCGCCGCCGCGCTGGTCATCGGCGTCTCCGACGTCACCGCGGAGGTGCTCAAGCGAGTGATCCTCACCCGCCCGTTGCTGATACCCCCGGACGGCACGAGCGACGTTGCATCATTCCCGAGCGGGCATACCGCGGTGGCGGCGTCGCTGGCCCTGGCGGCCGTGATGGTGGCGCCCCGGCGGGCTCGCGGGGTCGTCGCGGTGGCGGGCGGCGCCTACGCACTCGCGATCGGTGAAGGTGTCCTCATCACCGGCTGGCATCGACCGAGTGACGTGCTCGGCAGCTACCTCCTGGTGATCATGTGGGTATCGCTCGCGTCGGCGTGGCTGGTGCGGCGCCATGGCGGTGACACGGCGGTGATGCCCGACGAGCCGTCGCGCCGCGCACTCATCAGTCCGGTGGTCGCGATCCTCGGCGCGATCGCCCTCGGCGTCGCGTTCGTGGGAACCGCGGTCGTCGCCATCGCCATCCGTTTCGACCGGCTCGACGCGATCGACGTCGACACCGCGTACTTCGCGTCCGCGTCGGCCATCTTCGGCCTCCTGGTCGTGGGTATGGCGACGTACGTGTTCGTCCTACGCGGCCTGGTTCTCGACCCATTGGACATCCCCGTCGGTCCCGCGCGCCGGCCTTAGCGTCCCGGCTGACACAGAGGAGCGCCACCTTGGCCACGACCGCGAACCCTCGCAAACAGCTCGTCTTGGTCGCGATGATCTTTGCCGTGGCGATGACCTCGATCGACATGACGATCGTCTCGATCGCGGTTCCGGAGATTCAGAAGGAGCTCGCGCTCTCGGCGACCGGCGTGCAGTGGATCGTGAACGGCTACCTGCTCGCGCTCGCGGCGCTGTTCGCGCTGGGAGGCCGGCTCTCCGACACCCTCGGCCACCGCAAGATGGTGTTCGTCGGCATGATCATCTTCGTCTCGGCATCGATCATGTGTGGACTCACGCCCACCGGTGACATCGCCGAGGGGTGGATCGTGACGTTCCGAGTCGTCCAGGGCGCAGGCGCGGCGATCATGTACCCGGCCGCCCTGGCGATCGTGGTGAGCGCGTTCCCGGTGCGAGAGCGCGGCCGCGCGCTTGCCGTGTTCTTCGCGGTCGCCGGCGGCCTGACGTCGGTCGGACCACTCGCGGGGGGCTTCCTCAGCGAGTGGGACTGGCGCGCGATCTTCTGGGTCAACGTCCCAGTCGGCATCATTGCGCTCGTCCTCACGGTGATGTCCAAGCCCGACGACAGCTACGAGCGAGCCCCCCTCGACCTCCGCGGCGCGATCCTCATCGCCGCGGGCATGGGCATCAGCGTCCTCGGTCTGCAGCAGGCGAGCGTATGGGGGTGGTCGAATCCGGCCACCTGGGGCTGCATCGCCGGTGGGCTGGCCCTTCTCGTGGTGTTCGTGGTTGTCGAGCTGGCCACGAGGTCGCCGCTCATCGAGATGCGCATCTTCGCCAGTCGTTCGTTCTTCGTCGACAACGTCGTGCTGTTCATCTCGATGATCGCGTTCGTGCCGGTCTTCTTCTTCGCGAGCATGTACTCCCAGATATCGCTCGGATACTCAGCATCGAGCGCGGGCCTGTACCTCCTGGTGTTCTTCGCCGGTTTCGCACCTGCTTCGCAGGTGGGCGGCCGCATCCTCGACAAGGTCGGGGCACGCCCGGCAGTCATCCTCGGCAACCTCGTCGCCGCGGTGGGTTTCGGCCTGTGGGCATGGAAGCTCACCGACCTGTCCCTGGGCTCGCAGTGGCCGTTCATCGTCCTCGCCGGCGCGGGCATCGGTCTGATGTTGAGCCCGGCGAACACCGACGCGCTCAACCGCGCGCCGCGCTTGAGCTACGGAGAGGCGACCGGCATCACCCAGACCGTCCGCAACTTCGGGTCCAGCCTCGGGATGGCCGTGCTCGGCACGATCCTCATCTCGGTGAACCGGTCGCAGGTCGAGTCGTCGCTCGGCGACCTGGGTCTCTCGAAGAGCCGCGCCGATGAGGTCGCGAGCGCCTTGTCGCAGTCGGCCGGCGGCGCACCTTCGGGGTTCGGGGGCAAAGGCGCGGCCGCGCAGAAGCTCTACGAAGCCGTGCAGCTCGACTTCGCGCAATCGTGCCGCGTGGTGTTCTTCGTCATGGCGGCCGTGATGGGCATAGCGCTTCTCGCGTCGCTGTTCCTACCGGCAGGCCGGGCCGCGGAGCAGCCGCTCGAGGCGCGGGAGCCCTCGTCCGTCTGAGGACGACAGCACCGGTTTCCCTCAGACGCTCGATCCGTCGACGCCGGCGGCCGACTCGTCGGCTCCGGCACTGGGCTCGTCGATGTCGACATCGGTATCGACATCGACATCGGCGCCGACGCCCGGCTCGTCCGCGTTCGCTTCCTCTGGACCGAAGCTGAACGTAGGCACGGGCTCGGGCATCGGCACTGACGTCGGATCCGGAGTCAGGTGGCGCCGAGCACGCTTCTCAGCCTGCTTGGCTTGACGGGCGCGTTCTTTCTCCCGCTTCGCGAACGTGGCTCGACTCTTTCTGGCCATCAGACCCTCCCGTGCTTGGCGCCCTCAGCTCAGACCATCCGGACGTTTTGTGCTTCCTCGCCCTTGCGACCTGGGGCGACGTCGAACTCGACCTTCTGACCCTCGTCCAGCGAGCGGTAGCCCGTCCCCTGGATGGCCGAGAAGTGGACGAACACGTCGTCACCATCTTCACGCGAAATGAAGCCGTAGCCCTTTTCTGCGTTGAACCACTTGACTGATCCGGTTGCCATTTTCTTTGCTCTCCCTGTTGCTGAGTCGTCAGTTGCTGAATCGTTTCGTTCTGAGATTGCCTCGACTCCCCACGTCACACGATGTGCGGCGCGAGATCTCACTGAGAAGCGAAGAGCTGGCGTGCCCGTTGCGGGACCACTCACCCGACGGCTCGCCGAGACCCATCCATAATACCAGCCCCTCACCTGCCAACGGCATCTAGCCCGGCTGGTTCCCCACGATCCCCACGAAGCTGACCATCTCCCCCGGGTAGCCACCCAGGTTGTGCGTCAACGCGAGACTCCGCTCGCCGACGATCCGGCGCTCGGGCGGTGCCTCTCCCCGCAGCTGGAGCCAGCATTCGTAGAACATGCGCAATCCGGAGGCACCGACGGGGTGACCGAAGCTCTTCAACCCGCCGTCCGGGTTCACCGGCAGGGCACCGTCGAGATCGAACACGCCGGCGAGCACGTCCTCCCACGCCTTCCCGCGCGCCGAGAAACCGAGGTCTTCCATCAGGACCAGCTCGGTCGGCGTGAAGCAATCGTGGACCTCGGCCATCGCGAGCTCGGCGCGCGGGTCGGTGATGCCGGCCTGTGCGTACGCGTCGCGCGCGCTGACAGCCACCTCCGGGAAGTGCGTGTAGTCGTAGTCGGGGTCGCCGAGACCCGAGCCGTTTCCGGCGACGAACGAGAGCGCCTTCACGAACACCGGACGATCGGTGTATCGCCGGGCGTCCTCGGCTCGCACCACGATGGCCGCCGCCGCACCGTCGGCAACACCCGCGCAGTCGAGCACTCCCAGCAAACCGGCCACCGGTGGTGAGCCCGCAATCCGCTCGGTCGTCAGCTCCTTGCGGAACTGCGCGAGCGGATTCCGCGCTCCGTTGTAGTGGTTCTTCCACGCGATCCGCGCGAGGACCTCGCGCATCGCCGCCTCGTCCACGCCGTACCTCTCGCCGTAGGCGGGCGCGACCATGCTGAACATCGCGGCCGCGGTGAGCGTCCGACCCGTGCCGTCGGACGGGACCGGAAACGCGTTCAGGCCCGCGTAGCCGCTGTCCTTGACCTTCTCCGCGCCCACGGCCATCGCCACGTCGTACGCGCCCGAGGCCACGGCGTAGGCGGCCTGGCGCAGCGCCTCCGAACCGGTCGCGCAGAAGTTCTCGACCCGGGTCACCGGCTTGTCCTGGAGCCCCAGCGGCCGCGCCAGCGTGATGCCGCTCATCCCGCTCTGGGCCGTGCCGAACCAGTACGCGTCGACGTCGTCGCGGTCGATCCCGGCGTGTTCGTAGGTCTGGGTCGCGGCTTCGATGATCAGATCATCGAGGCCACAATCGAATCGCTCCCCGAAGCGCGTGCATCCCATCCCGACGATCGCGACCCGATCCTTGATGCCGTGCGAACCCATGACGGCGCTCCTCATTCCCCTTCGGACGCACCCGGGATCGGGCGCGCCTTCCAGAAGTAGTTGTGGATGCCATCCGCGGTGGACAGACGCCGGAATGTCATCTCGACCCGGTCACCGATCGCGACCTTCTCGGCGTCGACGTCGGTGAGCTCGACCGGAAACCGTCCACCACCGTCGAAATCGACGACGGCGAACACGATCGGTGGACTCGGCGAGTACGCGAGGCGATCAACCGTGAACGTGACGATCGTGGCCGGCGCGTCCGCCATCGGTACGCGCCTCGCGCCCGGCACCGGCGGCAGCTGTGGCGTGCCGTGTTCGTCGAGCGAACCGACGAACCCGAACTTCCAATCCTCCGATCGGCCGGCGGCCGCGGCCGACACCCGCGCCGGCTCGGGGCGCCGCGGCGGTTCGAGCTCCACCATCTGACGCCACGAGAGGAACGTGCCGTACGCGACCGGTGCGCCCTCGTCGATCTGGGACTGCACCGACCGAGCCGGAACCCGTCGGACGACTGCATCGGTCGCGCGGAAGATGAGCACGTCGACCCCATCGGCGAGACCGACGAGCGCGATCACTTGTCCCGGCGTCGCCAACTCGAGCGCACTCGCCAACAACAGTCCCGCGTGGGCGGTGCCGGTGTTGCCGACGGTCGTCGCGAGGTCATCCACGACTCGTGTCGCGTCGACCCCGAGCATGCGGGCCAACGCGCGCGTCGCGCGGGCGTGAAGTCCCGTGGCCACGACAGACTCGACGTCGCCGGCCTCGATGCCGGCGGCCGCCAGCGCCTCGCGCCAGGCCCGCTCGCCGAGCGGGCCGTACTTCGTCTCGCCGAAGCGCTCTTCCCACGCCTTCGAACGGAGCGCGCCGGGCGTGCGCCACCGGTCGATGAACTCCTCGGTCGCCGACGCAGCCCCGAGGTACTCAGCCAGGAGCGGGCCGTCGGAGTCGTCGCCGACGAGGATCGCGGCGGCGCCGTCACCCCCGGCGGACTCATCCGGACTCGTGGGCAGCCCGGTCCGCATGTCCGAGCTCACCACGAGCGTCGCGCCCCGGCCGTCGAGAGCCGCACGGAGTGCGCCGATGCCGGAGCGCAGCGCGCCGCCGAAGTCGAACGCCGGCGTCGCCGTGTCGAGGCGCAGCGCGGCATGGATGGCCGCCGCGTTGGTCTTGTCGAGATACGCGGGGTTCGCGGTCGCAAACCAGAGCGCGTCGACCGCCGGCACCCCGCCCCCGTCGCTACCGCCTCGCCGGACGAGCCGGGCGGCCTCGACCCCAAGCGTCGTCGTGTCCTGGTCGTAGGACGCGACCGAGCGGGTGCCGGCACCGCCGCCCGCACCGAACGTTGCCCGGATGTCGGCCCGGGCCAGGCGGCGGAAGGGGATGTACCCGGCCGCGCTCACGATTCCTCGCACGGCCGCGGAGTCTAGGTTTCGCCAATCGGCCGGCCCGAGCCCGGCCCGGGGCCGGCCCGGGGCCGCGGTCATGACGTCCATCGGTGTTGGTAGGACACGGTTTTTGCCGCCTCTCGACGCGGGTCGCCGCCATCACGGCACCCGACCCATGACAAACGCATGACGAGGGGGTAATGTCCGATACGGGAGGATCCATGGATGGTGCTTGGGGTCGGCGTCCCCGTACGCTGGTCGCCTTGGTTCGTACATCCGTCGCGGCTGTGATCGGCGCGCTCGCACTCTCTGTGCTCGCTGCACCGGTCGGCGCGAGCACACCGCGGCGCAGCGACCCGGGAACGCAATCCGTGAGCGGGGTGCGCGTCATCCTGTACTCGCAGATGTGCGACAACGGGAACCAGCACTCGCGGCTCAACGTCCGCAACTTCAACAGCTCTCCGGTCAGCGTGTTCGTCTCGGACCCGCAGGCGCGCGTGACCTACACGCCGGGCGGGCCGATACCCGCGGGCAAGGGGATGCTCGTGCACCTGGTCGCCGACCCGCGCGCGCCGGGCCGTGACGTCACCCTGCAGGTCGAGGGCGGCGGCAGCATCACGTTCCACATCCCCGAGTTCAACTGTGCGCCCACCAACCCGACCGTGATCTCGGCCGGCGGTGAGAACCCACCCGCCGGCAACACCGAGCCGGTCGTCGACCCGGTATCCACCCAGGCCGCCGGCACGGCGGCGGCCAAGCCCGCCACGACCGTGAAGAGTGGCTCGCTGGCCCTCACCGGTGCCGACACCCGATTCCTCGCCGCCGTCGCGACGCTGTTCGTCCTGCTCGGCGCCGGGTTCCTCGTGATGCAGGTGCGGCTCGACTGCAGCCGGAACCTGCTCGTGGGTGAAGAGCTGCCGCGTCGCGGCATCCTCGGCCGCTACTAGCCGCGCGCTTCCCGACCGGCCCGACGGGCCGTGAGCCGTCGCTGTGGCGTAGGTGGCATGGCGCGGTTTCTGGTCCGAGCGGTCGCGGTGGGCGGCGGCTAGCGTCGAGTGCCCGATGACCCAGGCACCCCGATGACCCAGGCACCCCCGGGTGCGCTCGGCGGCCGCTACGAGCTCCGACAGCTTCTCTCGCAGTCATCGACCGCAGCGGTGTACCTGGCCCACGACCGCGAGCTCGACCGAACGGTGGCGGCCAAGGTCCTCGCCCCGAGCCTCGCCGCCAACCCCGCCGTGGCCCCCCGGCTCCGAGAAGCGGTCACCGCGGCGGCAACCGTTCGGGACCCTCACGTCGTCACGGTGTTCGACTGGGGAGATGACGCAGGAACGCTGTACGTCATCATGGAATACGTTCCCGGCTCTGACCTCGCGAGCACGCTCGCCACGTCGACGCGCTTGTCGCCCGGGCGGTCGGCCGAGGTCGGCATGGGCATCGCCGACGGGTTGGACGCCGCGCACCGAGCGGGAACCGTCCACGGTTCGTTGAGCCCCGCCGACGTCCTGCTCACCGAGGAGGCCGGCGTCAAGGTCATGGACTTCGGGACCGCCACCGCAGGACTCGCCGGCTACGAGATCGCGCCGGACGTCGCCGCCCGCTACGCCGCTCCCGAACAGCTCCAGGGTCGACCGGCCGATGCTCGCAGCGACCTCTACTCGCTCGGCATCGTCCTCTACGAGGCGATCACCGGCGCCGCCCCGTTCACAGCCACGGACCCGGTCGCGCTCACCGAGCAGAAGCTCGCGGGCAAGCCACCCGCACCCTCGACGAAGGTGGCCGGAGTCCCGCCCGCGTTGGACGCGCTCGTCGAACGACTGCTCGAAACAGATCCGACGCGCCGCTACGCCAGCGCGCGAGAGGTCTCGAATGATCTGCGGCGCGTCTCGGCGACGATGCACGTTCCCCTGAGCGAGCCCGCAACCGTGGCGGCCATTGCGCCGGTCTCCGCGGCACCGACGACCGTGCTGCCGACGGCCAAGACACCGACCCCGGAGCCGACCCGCAAGAGCCGGATGCCGTGGCTCGTTGCCGCGATCGTCGTGCTCGGCTTGGTCCTCGGTGGGCTCGTCTGGTGGGCGTTTCGTGACACCAACGCGAGCGACGCCAACCGAGTGAGCGTCCCACCCGTGGTGGGCCTGACCCGCGCCGAGGCAGTCGCGGAGATCACCAGCGCCAAGCTGAGCCCGTCGGTGCAGCTCGAGTCGAACGAGGATTTCGGGCTGAACCTCGTCTTCGCTCAGTCCCCGATGCCAAACGCGGACGTGCCGCGCAACAGCGTCGTGATCCTCAAGGTGAGCTCGGGACCGGAACCCACCACCACGACCTCGTCATCGACCACGTCGACGACCGCGCCGACCACCACGACGACGTCCACGACGACCACCACCTCGACGACCACGACGACCACGACGACGCCGGCCCCCTAGCCCTAGCCGGGGCGGTCAGCGACTCAGGCGTACCGGCAGCACCTTGAGGGCGTTGTTGAGGTTGGAACGCTGTCGGCGGGGTGTCCCCACGAGCTCGATCGCGCGGAACTCGTCGAACAGCTCCTCGAAGAACACGCGCCCCTCCAGCCGAGCGAGGTGCACGCCGAGGCAGAAGTGCTCGCCGGTACCGAACGACAGGTGCGGGTTGGGATCGCGTCGCACGTCGAAACGGTGAGGATCGGAGAACACCGCGTCGTCGCGATTCGCGGACGTGTACATCATCGCCACCTTGTCGCCCGCGGCGATAGATCGGCCCGCGAGCTCGGTCGCCGCGGTCGTGGTGCGACGGAAATAGTGCAGCGGGTTGGCCCACCGCAGGATCTCTTCGACCGCCCCGGGAATCGAAGCCCGATCACCCCGCACGATGGCGAGCTGATCAGGGTGTTCCAACAGCGCGGCCAGACCGGAGGAAAGCATCGTGCGGGTGGTGTCGTTGCCGGCGGTGACGAGCTGCACGAAGAAGCTGCCGAGCTCGACATCGGTCATCGTGTGACCGTCGACCTCGCAACCCAGGAGATGGGTGATGAGGTCATCGGCCGGCTCGGCACGACGCCGACCGGCGAGCTCGATCGCGTACATCGCCATCTCGACGGTGGCCGACATTGCCGCGTCGGCGTCGGCGGCCGCGATCTCGGGATCCTGGCCGCCGGAGTTGCGCTCCGACCACGCGTGGATACGAGGCCAGTCCTCGCGCGGGATCCCGACGAGCTCGCCCACGACCTGTGAAGGAACGTGCGCGCACACGTCGTGGACGAAGTCGACTTCGGATCCGTCGACAATCCCGGAGAGGATCGAGCGGCAGATCGTCCGGATCCGCCCCTCGAGCTGACCGATGACCGCCGGCGTGAACCGCGGGGCGATGTTGCGGCGGTGGTCGAGGTGTCGCGGTGGGTCCATCGCGAGCAACATGTCGCGCATCATGGCGAGTGATTCCGGGGGGAGGTCCTCGAGCACGACGCCACCGAGCTCGGCCGAGTAGAGGTTCGGGTGGCGCGCCACGTTGACCAGGTCGGCGTAGCGGAGCACCGCCCAGTAGCCGGTGCCGTCCGGCATGGGCTGGAAGTGCACCGGATCCTCCCGCCGAAGGCGCTCGAGCTCGGCGTGCGGCGGCGCGTGCTCGTAGGTCGCGGAGTCGTAGAGGTCGATCATGGGTCACTCCGATCCCGCTCGGAGACGGCCGGCGGCTGCCAGACGGGTGCCCGGCCCGCCGCGAACGCGGCGGGCCCTTCCAGCCGATCCGGATGACCCCAGAGGGAGGCGAGCTCGCGCGCGCCGGTGCGACACGCGTCGGTGAGGCCCTCCTCGAGCGCGCCCCACAGGGCCCGCTTCGTCGCCGCGAGCGCGGCCGGAGAGTTCTGGGCGATCAGCTCACCGAGCCGCTGCGCCGTCTCGCGAAGTGCCTCGGGAGGATCCACGACCTCGCTGACCATGCCGAGCTGGTGTGCACGCGCCGCGCTGATCCGTTCGTGGCGGCCCACCAGCGCCATCCGCATGACCGCCTCTGCCGGCATCTTGCGGGCCAGCCCGATCGTCTCGAACGCGCTGACCTGACCGACGGACACGTGAGGATCCAAGAACGTCGCCGACGACGACGCGATGACGATGTCGGCGTCGGCAACGAAGTGGAGCCCACCACCGGCGCAGACGCCGTTCACCGCCGCGATGACCGGCTTGTCGACTCCGTTGTGCCACGCCGTCAGCGCCAGCTCGGCCCGCCGGGTCCGCCGGGACTGTTCCCGCAATGCATCAGGGTCACGACTGAGCTGGCCGACGTCGAGACCGGTCTGGAACGCGGCGCCGGCACCCGTGTTGACGATGACCCGCACATCCGGGTCGGCGTTCAGCTCACGCCATGCCGGCTCGAGCTCGGCCAGCATGCGCGCGTCCATCGCGTTGGCCCGGTCGGGGCGGTCGAAGACCAGCCAGCCGACCGGACCGTGGCGCTCGATGGCGAGCGTGTCGTACACGGCGGCACCCTACCGCCGCGAGTACCGTTCGTCCCTCGGTAGCCATTCGGGGTGCTCACCCGCCGCGTCCGGCAACCGAGGAGGCGGAGCAGCATGATGGCGCGAATCCCTCTCGTCGACCTCGCCGAGTTCGACAGACCGCGCCGCCGGCGCGACGACGCCGTGCGAGCCCTCGACGACGCGTGTCGCGACCGAGGCTTCTTCTGCGTCGTCGGGCACGGCATCGCACCCGAGCTGCTGGCACGACTCGACACCGAGGCGCGCGCGTTCTTCGCCCGACCCGCCGAGGAGAAGGCCGAGATCGCCATGGCGCGCGGCGGTCGAGCATGGCGCGGGTGGTTCCCCCCGGGCGGTGAGCTCACGAGCGGCGTCCCCGACGGCAAGGAAGGCATCTACTTCGGTGAGGAGCTCGCCCACGACGATCCGCGGGTGCGGGCCGGCGTCCCGCTCCACGGACCGAATCTGTTTCCCGTCCACCCCGCAGGCCTGCGCGCCACGGTGCTCGACGTGATGGACCAACTGACGGCGCTCGGCCAGCGGGTGATGCGCGCGCTCGCGCTGGCGCTCGGCCTCGACAACGACTTCTTCTCGCGAGAGCTCACGGCCGATCCGACGACGCTCTTTCGGGTCTTTCACTACCCGCCGGTCGGCACGGTCGAGGCGGCACATTGGGGCGTCGCCGAGCACACGGACTACGGGCTTCTGACCCTGCTCGTCCAAGACGACACCGGAGGCCTCGAGGTGCGCGGACCGAATGGTTGGGCGCCCGTGGAGCCGACTCCGGGCATGTTCGTCTGCAACCTCGGCGACATGCTGGAGCGAATGACGGCCGGGCGCTATCGATCCACCCCGCATCGGGTCCGGCCGCCAATCGACCGGGATCGCATCTCGTCTCCGTTCTTCTTCGACCCGGGCTGGGACGTCGAGGTCGCCCCGCTCCCGCTGGGCCCCACCGCCCGCGACCTCGAGACCCACCCCCGGTGGGACCACACGAACCCCCACGAATGGTCGGGCACCTACGGCGAATACCTCCTCGCCAAGGTGTCCAAGGTGTTCCCCGGGCTCGGCGACGCCGTGGCCGAACCCTGACGCTCGGGCCGGATCTCGCGCAGCCCGAACCCGATCGACCACCATGGCCCGCGGGCAGTCAGCGGAGGCGCCACTCCTTGCGCTGACCGCCGGCGAAGCTGGTCTGGCCCGCGGCGAGGTTGTCATGGTCCGAGCCGAGTCCGACCCAGGTGTACGCGAGCTCGAGCGCCTGCTTCCAGGTGTGCTCCTGGCCGGCCCAGATCGAACGCAGCGTCCCCTGGACCGCGAGCGGGGGCGCAGACGCGATCTCACCCGCGATCCACGCGGCGCGCGCGGGCAGCTCGGCGAGCGGCGCGAGCTCGGAGACGAGCCCCATCTCGTAAGCCCGCTGGGCCGACATCCGCTCGCTGTTGCCCAAGAGCGCGAGGCGCAGCGTCTCACCCAGCGGGAGCTTCTGGAGGAGGTGGATCGACTCGAAGCCCGACACCATGCCGTAGGTGACGTGCGGGTCGAAGAACGTGGCGGTGTCCGCGGCGATGATGATGTCGACCTCGCCGAGCATGTAGAGCGCGCCGCCGCACGCCATGCCGTTGACCGCCGCGACGACGGGCTTCCAGAGGTCACATTGCTTCGGGCAGATGTTCCGGCCCGGGTCGTCGAACATGTACGGCGTCGAGCCGCTGCCGACGCCCGAGCGACTGTCGACATCGGGACCTTCGGTGAAGTGGGCCATTGCCTCGGCGCGGTCGATGCCCGTGCAGAAGGCTTTCTCCCCCGCGCCGGTCAGGACGACGGCGCGGACGTCGTCGTTGCGGCGCAGCGACGTCCACACGCCTCGCAGCTCTTCCTGCATCGTGAGGTTGAACGCGTTGTGGACCTCGGGGCGGTTGAGCGTCACCCACGCCACGCCGTCGCGCTCGTCGTACACGATCGTCTCGAAGTCAGCCACAGTCACTCCCGGTTCGTCGGCCCGGTGAGCTTAGGAGCCTCGGCCGGGTCCGGGCAGCGACGCGCCCGGGGGGCATGACCCGACGGTTCAGCGAGCCCGTCGTGGCGGCTCGAGCTCAGTCGGTCACCCAGTGACGGCGCAGATCCTCGAGCCAGGGTGGGAGCTCGAGCGGAGGATCCGGCAGGACTGCGACGCCGCGTTCGGTGAGCACTCGTTGGAACGCCTCCGGGTCGTCGCCCCATGACCGCGGGTCACCCATCATCACCTCGAACATCACCGCGCCCTCGGGCCCGGCGACAACGGGGCCGAACGCGGCTCCGAGCGGCAGCTCCACGTGGGTGCCCGCCGGACACAGACGATCGCCGAAGCTCACCGTGCCTTCGAGAACGAACACGACGTGCGGGCTGAAGTGCCCGTGGCGGCGGACGATCATCCCGGGGTCGTAGCGCGCGTACAGCGAGAGGTACTGCGGCTCCGCGGAGAACGAGAGCCACTTCTCCCAGACGTGGGCGACCGAACCGTCGGCGTTGCGCTGCGAACGCACGGCCTGCCAGGGGACGTCGGGGTCGTCGAGGTGGCGAAACACGGGTGCAGCACCGGGAGCCCTGGGACTGGGCGGATCGGTCACGCGCGTCCTCCTCCGCCGTGTCGGGTGCACCAGATCGCTGGTGGCGAGTTACTTTGGTGGCGAGTTACTTTGTCCCAAGCTATCATGGGCGCGAACGGGAGACGATCCGGAGTCGAGCACGAACCCGCGTCGAACAGGGAAGGGACCATGACCGCCACGGTTGCATCGGTGACACCGGCCGAGACAGACCTGCCCGGGATCATCTCGGTCGATGACCACATCCTCGAGCCGCGCGACCTCTGGCAACGTGAGCTCCCGGCCCGCTGGCGTGACCAAGGCCCGCAGGTGTCGCGCGAGCGGATCGCGTTGTCCTTCACCGGCGGTCAGCTCGACCTGCAGCGGGACGTCGCCGACGGGCAGTGGTGCGACGTCTGGCTCTTCGACGACCTGGTGGCCCCGACGGGCCTCTTGCACGCGGCAGGAAGCCTGCCGCGCGAGCAGCACGCGAACCTGCCCGCGATCTATGAGGACTTCGAGCCGTCGGCCTACGACCGATCGGCCCGCCTCGCGGCGATGGACGCCAACCACGTGGACGTTGCTCTCAACTACCCGAACACCTTCCCGCGTTTCGCGGGCCAAGGCTTCGCCGAGCGCGCCGACAAGGAGCTCGCGCTCGCGTGCCTGCAGATCTACAACGACTGGATGATCGACGAGTGGTGCGGCGGCGCGGCACGAGGCCGGCTCGTACCGCTCACGCTCGTGCCGCTGTGGGATCCGAAGCTCGCCGCCGCCGAGGTGCGGCGCTGCGCCACGAAGGGAAGCTTCGCGATCGCGTTCAGCGAGAACCCGTCCAAGCTGGGCTACCCATCGCTCTACACCGGCGAGTGGGACCCGCTCTGGGTGGCGTGTGAGGAGACCGACACGACCGTGTCGATGCACATCGGCTCGTCATCTTCCATGCCGACCACGAGCCCGGACGCGCCGCTGGCGGTGTCGATGTCACTCAACTCCCAGAACGCCCAAGGGTCGCTCGCCGATTGGATCTGGTCCCGCACCCTCGAACGCTTCCCCCGCATCAAGCTCGCCTACGCCGAGAGTCAGGTGGGCTGGATGCCGTTCCAATTCGAACGGATGGACGGCGTCTGGCACGAAGACGTCGGTGGCGTCGAGCTGGCGAATCCGCCGTCGAGCTACGCCCGCGGCCGGGTGTTCGGCTGCATCTTCGACGATCTGCACGGGCTGCGCAGTCGTGAGGCGGTCGGCATGGACACGATCGTGTTCGAGACGGACTTCCCGCACCCCAACGGGAGCTTCCCCGACTCCCGCGCCATCGCCCATCAGCTGTGCACCAGCGCGCAGATGAACGAGCGCGAGTGCTACCAGCTCCTGCGCGGCAACGCGATCGCGTGCTACGGCCTGGCGCGCTTCGGCATCGACCGTTGACGTCGAACCGGCGAGGCACCTGGGACGAGCTCGGCCTCCCGCCCGACGCGGGGCTGCTCGCCCGGCTCGTACGCGTCGAGATGCTCCTGCGGAACGCGATCGACGAGATCACCGCCCGCAACGCCATCTCGACCGCGGACTACCTCGTGCTCGCGGTCGTGCGCCGATCCCCGAATGGGCGAGGGACGCCCACCGGCATCTGCGAGCTGCTCGGCCGCACGACCGGAGGGATGACCCTCACCCTCGACCGCCTCGAAGCCGCCGGCCGGCTGGAGCGCGCTGACGATCCCGACGACCGGCGGCGCATCACGGTCGAGTTGACCGCGCGCGGCCACACCCTGGTCCGTCGCGTGAACCGCGAGCTCCATCGCTGGGAGGCCGACCTCGACTCGACCGGCCTCCATCCCGCAACGACTCGCGTGCTCGACGGACTGCTCGATGCCCTGGAGGCCGACGCGGAGACCGAGCTCGCCGTAGCGACCCGGCGCTAGCGCGCGAAGCGGATCGGCAGCGAGCTGGGGCCACGCACGAGACTCGACGGCAGGTACGTCGAGGGGCCGGCGAGCTCGAAGTCGGCGAACCGGTCGAGCACCTCTTCGAACACGACGCGGGCCTCGAGCCGGGCCAGGGCCGCGCCGAGACACAGGTGCTCACCGAAACCGAACGCGAGGTTCGGCGGGCTGAGCGGTCGCAGGGTGTCGAAGTCCGCGGCAGTCGGCCCGAAGGCCGCTTCGTCGCGATTGCCCGAGGCGTAGAGCATCACGAGGTACTCCCCCACGCGCACCTGCTCGCCGCCGACGGTCGTGTCGGCGACGACGGTCCGGGCGAATTGCTGGATGGGGGTCACCCACCGCAGGAGCTCCTCGACTGCTCCGGGCATCAACGACGGATCGGCCGCGAGGCGGCGCCGCTGGTCCGGATGTTCGGCCAGCGCGAGGAACCCACCCGAGATGAGGTGGCGAGTGGTCTCGTTGCCCGCCACGAGGAGCGACATGTTGAACGTCATGAGCTCGCCGGGCGAGAGTCGCGCGCCGCCGATCTCGCGGTCGACGAGCAGTGACACCACGTCGTCACCGGGATCGGCCCGTTTCGCCTCCGCCAGCGCACCGAGGAACGAAACGAGCTCGCCGACCGCAACCGCGTCCTCGGTGGGAAGATCCGCGCGCCCGTCGGATGCGACGATCGCCGCGTCCGACCAACGCCGGAACTCGGACCGATCCGACTCGGCGACCCCGAGCACATCGGCGATCACCGTGACCGGAAGCGGCGCGGCGAGCACATCGACGAGATCGACCTCCTCGCCCCGGGGGATGGCATCGAGCAGGTCGCGGGTCCGAGCCCGGATGCGCGGCTCCATCCCGCCGACCGCTCGTGGAGTGAACTCCCGATTGAGCAGGCGGCGGTACTCGCCGTGGCGGGGTGGATCGGTGTGCAGGATCGAGCCCTCGATGGCGAGGCCTTCGCGCATCGGGTCGTTGACGAGCACGCCACGACTCGAACAGAACCGACCGGGGTCGCGGCTGATCTCGCGAATGTCGTCGTAGCGCGACACAAGGCGCGTCCCGGGCGTGGCCTCGAACAGTGGAGCCTCGGCACGCAGGCGGCCCAGCACGTCGTAGTAGTCCGGCCGGAGGAAGAATCCGGGCACGCTCGGATCGATGTCCAGCTCCGTGAGCGGGATCGTCATGAGTCGCCTCCTATCCGGGCCGGCGGAGCGCGCCGGCGCGACCGTGGGCCTCGAACTGCTCGTCGAGCGCGCGTCGATCATCGTCGGTCATGAGTCGGTACGGCGAGGTTCGATCCGGGCGCCACCACACCGGAGCCGCGCTCTCCCAGCGCTCGCTGCGCAACGCGCGCCGGTCGACCTTGTTCGTACCACCGACGGGCAGGCGCCCGATCCGCACGTAACGGGGAGCCCACTTCGTGCCGAGGTCGGGCTCGTCGGCACAGAACCGAGTGAAGGCCTCGGCATCGAACTCGGCGTCGGCAACGAGCTCGACGGCTGCCATCGGCTGGTCATCGGCGGTGCGCTCGTCGGGCACGGCATAGACCGCCACCGCGCTCACCCCCGGGAAGCGGCCGAGCACACGCTCGACGAGACCGGCCGTGAAGTTCTCGCCGTCGACGCGGAGCCACTCCCCTCGCCGGCCGGCGAAGAAGAACAACCCCCGCCCGTCCCGATACCCGAGGTCACCCGAGAGGTACATACCGTCGCGAATGCGCTCGGCGTCGGCCTCAGGGTTGTTGTAGTAGCCCTCGAAGCGATCAGCGACGTTGCGACCGACGATCTCGCCAATGGCTTCGGTCGGGTTGAGCAGACGGCCGTCGGAGTCGAGACGCGCGGTTGCGGCTTCGGCACCGGTGTCGGGGTCGATGATGGCGGCGTCGATGCCTTCCTGGGGCACGCCCAGCGCGTCCTTCGGTTGGCCCGGCGCGGGGACCATGACGATGGCGTTCTCGCTCGACCCGTACCCGGCGACGAGCGGTATCCCGAAGCGCCGAGTGAACGCCGCCATGTCGGTGGGAGACGCCTCGGGTGACAAGCCGTACTGCACCTCGTGCTCTCGATCGTCGGGGTGCTCGGGTGTCGCGAGCACGTACGCGAGCGCGCGGCCCACGGTGCTGAAGAACGTGGCGTGGTAGCGCCGGCAATCCGGGAGGAACTCCGACGCCGAGAACCGGCGGCGCAGTGCGATGGTCGCGCCCGTGGCCAGCGCGGGGAACACGATCGCGTTGAGCGAGTTGCCGTGGAACAGCGGCATCGTGCAGTACAGCACCGAGTCAGCGGTGAACCACGTCGCGGCCAGCGCGGCGCGAGTGGCGCGGCCGTGGGTCATCCGTACCGCCTTCGGCGCGCCGGTCGACCCGGAGGTGAACAGCAGGACGAACAGGTCGTCAGCCGCGACGGTGGCCGCCGGCTGCGCCGCGTGTTCGCCCCTCGCGAGCAGCTCGGCCCAGCGGGGTGCGTCGATGCTCACGATCTCGGCGTCGTTGAGATCCAGCCCGGTGAGCAGGTCGACCTGGCCGGCCTCGGTGGCGATGATCCGACAATCCGTGTGGGTGATGTCACGCGCGAGCTCGGCGCCGCGACGGGTCGAGTTGACACCGACGGTGACCGCGCCGGCAAGCGCCGCGCCGAACATGGTGAACAGGAACTCGGGCGTGTTCTCGGCCAGGATGCCGACATGGAAGGGACCGTCGCCGCGCAGCCCGGCCAGCGCCGCGGCATACCGTCTCGACTCGCCCACGACCTCGGCCCAGCTCCAGCACTCGTCACCGGCGACGAGACCGAGTGACTCGTCGTCACCTCGCTGGGCGAGCAGGTCGGCGACGGTTGCTGTCATCGCAGCCGCTCGCGCAGCAGGTCGAGCACCGGGTTATCGGCAATCGGTACCAATCCTGTGCCGCCGACTGCGGCGTGCAGGTAGCCGATCCGGGTCATGATCGCGGTGGCCCGAAGCTGGGCGAAGGTCTCGAACCATTCGAAGTCCCGGACCGGCCGACCCAAGTCGCGCTCGTAGGACTCGATCGTCTCGGCTCGACCGGGAAACCCGGCCACCCGCGCACCCGTCACGTGCTCGACGGTTGCTTCCAGGGTGAGGAACCACGCGAGGTCGTGCTCGGGCGCACCGATGCTCGCCATGTCCCAGTCGAGCACCGCGGCCGGGGTGAGGTCGTCGGCGAAGATCACGTTGCCGAGTCGTGCGTCACCCCACAACAGGCACGGCGGCGGGTCGGTGGCGGGGCGATGGTCGCGGCACCAGTCTGTCGCGAGAACGAGTGTCTCGACCGGTGCTCCCGGTGACGACCACGTGAGGTAGTCGTCCCAATAGTCGAGCTCGGCCGCGAGGTCCCGCACCGCGACGCCGTCACGGCGCGCCCGATCGGCGTCGGCGCGATGGATCGCACCCAGCGTCGCGATGAACCCGTCGTGGAGCCGCGCCTGGTCGCGGGCGCCGAGGGCGGCGAGCCACGGGTCGTGCGGGCTCGACGGTCCGATGATGTGACCCTCGACTCGGGGCATCGTCATGAACGGCGCGCCGAGCCATCTCGCGTCGGGCTCGACGGTTGTCGGTTCGGCCACCGCCACGCCGGCGGTTCCCGCGGCCGCCTGGGCTGCGGCCTGCGCGGTCAGGTCGAAGTCGGGGAACGTCCCACCGCTCGCCGGCGGGAGCCGGACGACGACATGGTCGGTGTCGGTCTCTCCGTCGGCGCGCCACTCGTAGTCGACGAGGAGGGTCTCGCTCGAGTGACCGACCGACGGTCGCTCGATTCCGGTCACGACGACGTCGGTGGCTCGTCGCGCGCCGAGCCATCGGACCAGCCCGGCCCTGAGCTCTTCGAGGTCACGTTCGGTCGCCAGCGCCATCGATTCCGGTCACCTCCCCCGGGTCGTACGCGGACCGGTCGTGGTCGAACCTACCCTTCCGCCATGAGCGTTCTCCTCGCGGATGTCGAGCTGCTCGACGGCCGCCGAGTTGACGTCGGTGTGATCGGCGATCGGATCGTCGGGGTCGCCGCCGGTCTCGATCGCGACCGCTTCGACGACGTCATCGACGGTCGCGCCGGCGCGTTGATCCCCGGATTGTACGATCACCACGTCCACCTGCTCGCCGCGGCCGCGGCGCTCGAGTCGGTCCGGTGCGGGCCTCCGGATGTCGCCGATCGTGATGGGCTCGCGGCCCGCCTCCGGGCCGCCCGGCCCGGCCGAGCTGGCTGGATACGGGGCGTCGGGTACCACGAGTCCGTCATGGGCCTGCCCGACGCGGACGCGCTCGACGCCCTGCGCGACGACTGCCCGATCCGGATCCAGCACCGTTCGGGGCGGCTGTGGCTGTTCAACCACGCCGCGCTCGGCTCGCTCCGGGCCGAGCACGATGGCCCGCCCGGTCTCGAGCGCGACCCGCTCGGCTCGCCCACCGGCCGGCTGTACCGGAGCGACCTGTGGCTTCGCGGGAGGCTCCCCTCGGCCCTTCCGGATCTGGGCCCGCTCGGTCGGTGCCTCGCCGCGTTCGGGGTCACCGGGGTCACCGACGCGACCGCCACCAACGACGCGACGGTCCTGACCGCGCTGGCCGAGGCGCGTGTCTCCGGCGCGCTTCGATGTCGGATCCTCGCCATGACTCCGCCGGGGACCGGCTCGGCGCACCACCACGGCGTCACGATCGGGCCCGTGAAGGTCGTCGTCGACGAGTCCGAAGACCTCGACATCGATCGCGTCGTGGGTTCGATCCGCGCGGCACGCGCCGACGGACGAGCGGTCGCATTCCACTGCGCCACGCTCGCCGAGCTCGTCGTCGCACTCAGCGCGCTCGGCGAGACCCAGACCCGACCCGGCGACCGGATCGAGCACGGCGGCGTGATACCCCACGAGCTGGTGGGCACGCTCGCGGCGCAGGACCTGATCGTCGTCACCCAACCGTCGTTCGTGGTCGAGCGCGGCGACGCGTACCTCGAACAGGTCGAGACCGCCGACCGGAACGACCTCTTTCCCTGCCGGCGCCTCCTCGAGGCCGGGGTGGCCCTGGCCGCCGGTTCCGACGCGCCGTTCGGCAGCCTCGACCCGTGGGCGGCGATTGCGGGCGCCACGACGCGCCGGACCCGCGCCGGACGGGTGCTCGGCGGCGAAGAGACGATCTCGACCCGCCGCGCGCTGGACCTGTTCCTCGGCCCCGCCGACGAGCCCGCACGGCCGCGCTCGGTCGCCGTGGGCGCGCCCGCCGACCTCTGCCTCCTGTCGGTCGGGGTGCCCGCGATGCTCGCCGCTCCTCGGGCGGAGTCGGTGCGCCTCACGCTGCTGGGCGGGCACATCGTCCACGGTCCGTCCGAGCCCGGGCCGCCGACCTGAAACCCGACGTGAAATCCATGCTTTCGCACCGCTGACCGCACGCCGGGCAAGGCGCGTGGGAAGACACCCGACCGGCTGGGGTTGCCGACGGCTCGAACGAAAACTACGTTTCCGGTCCTGCGAGAGGGGAAGCCTTCATGACCAGCATTCTGCATGGGACGCGCGTGCTCGAGGTCGCCTTCTGGACCTTCGTGCCCGCAGCCGGCGCGATCCTCGCCGACTGGGGCGCGGACGTGCTGAAGGTCGAGCATCCCGAGACCGGCGACCCCCAGCGGGGCCTGGCCACGCTCGGCGTGATGCCCGGCGCGTCCGGCGATGGCGCCGACTTCATGATCCAGTTCCCCAACCGAGGCAAGCGCAGCATCGGGATCGACCTCCACACCGACGAGGGGCGCGAGCTGATCTACCGGCTGGCCAAGACCGCGGACGTGTTCCTCACCAACTTCCTGCCCGACGCGCGGACCCGCATGCAGATCGACGTCGAGCACATCCGGGCCGCCAATCCGAACATCATCTACGTGCGCGGTCACGGCCAGGGCGCCAAGGGTCCCGACGCCACCAAGGGTGGCTACGACGGCGCGTCATTCTGGGCGCGCGGCGGCATGGGCGACACGCTCCGCCCCGCGGATTCGGACCTGCCGGCCGGGATGCGACCCGCGATCGGCGACGTGATGGGAGGGCTCGCGATCGCCGCGGGTATCTCCGCCGCGCTCTACCAGCGTGAGCGAACCGGGCACGCCGCGGTGGTCGACACGTCACTCCTGAACACCGCGATGTGGCAACTGCAACCCGACGTCGTGATGAGCGGCGTGCTCGGACTCGATGACATTCCCCGCTTCGCCAACAACACGGCGGCCAACCCGCTCGTCGGCAACTACCGCACCGGCGACGGTCGCTGGATCTTCCTGAACATGATGGAGAGCGACCGGTTCTGGAGCGACTTCTGCACCCATCTCGGCCGGACCGATCTCATCGACGACGAGCGGTACCGTGACGCGAAGGTTCGGGCGGACAATCGGAAGGCCTGCGTAGCCGAGATCACCGACACGTTCGCGTCCAAGTCATTCGCCGAGTGGCGCGACGCGCTCGAGACGATGGAAGGCGTCTGGGCGCCGGTACAGAAGGTGCCGGAGCTGTATGACGACAAGCAGGTGATCGCCAACGGCTACCTGTGCCCGGTCACCGACGCGCAAGGCAACGATCTCAGCCTCGTCGGCGCGCCCGTGCAGTTCGACGAACAGCCGCACCAGCTGACCGCCGCACCGGAACACGGTGAGCACACCGACGAGCTGATGCTCGAGCTCGGCTACTCGTGGGACGAGATCATCGAGCTCAAGACGTCGGGAGCGATCCTGTGACCGACCTCGAGCCAGGAACGAAGCTGGCCAGCGTCGTCTGCGCGACCGAGGTCGTCGTGATCCGCGCACCCTCCCAACCGGTCGAGATCACCTGTGGCGGGGTGGCCATGGTGCCGGCCGACGGACCCGACGCGCACTCCGGCACGCTTGGCGCCGACGCCACGGACTCCGACAATCCGACGCTGCTCGGCAAGCGCTACGCGAGCGACGAGACCGGCCTGGAGCTGCTCTGCGCGAAAGCGGGCGACGGGTCGCTCGCGTGCAACGGCACGCCGCTACCGATCAAGGGTGCCAAGCCCCTCCCCTCCTCGGACTGACCCGTGCACCTCGACCTGCTGTTGGACATGGCGGTCTCCGGGCACGGCTCGCGCGTCGCGTTCGGGCCGCGCGACGGCGGGCTGACTGGTGAGGATCTCGCCGCCCGGTCCGAGGTCGGAGCGGAACGGCTCGCGGCGCTCGACGCCGGCCACCTCGTGTTCGTCGGCACCAACGGCCCGGCCTTCCCCATCGCGCTGTTCGCCGCGGCTCGCGCCGGGATACCGCTGGTGCCACTCAACTACCGCCAGACGCCGGAGCAGATCGCCGCCCTCATCGCCGATCTCGAACACCCGGTCATCGTCCACGACCCGGCGCTCGCTTCACTCGTCGCCGACGTCGACGCCCCGGCGATGACCACCGACTCGTTTGCGACCTCGGTGCCCGATGCCTGGTCCGAAGGTCCACCCGCGCCAAGCAACGGCGACCCCGACGCGACCGCCCTGCTGCTGTTCACGAGCGGTACGACCGCAGCACCCAAGGCCGCGGTGCTGCGGCATCGCCATCTGGCCGCGTACGTCATGACGACGGTGGAGTTCTCCAACGCCGATGAGGACGCCGCGAGCCTCGTGAGCGTCCCGCCGTACCACATCGCCGGCGTGTCGAACACAATCACGAATCTCTACGCGGGTCGGCGCGTCGTGCACCTTGCCAACTTCGACCCCGCCGCCTGGCTCGACCTCGCGACCCGCGAGTCCGTCACCCACGCGCTCATCGTGCCGACGATGTTGTCCCGGATCGTTGACCACCTCGACGCGACCGGAACCATGCCGCCGCCGCAGCTACGTACCCTCGCCTACGGCGGGGCGCCGATGCCCGCCACCGTGATCGAACGGGCCCTGGGGCACTTCCCGGACACCGACTTCGTCAACGCCTACGGGCTCACCGAGACGAGCTCGACGATCTCGGTGCTCGGACCGGACGAGCACCGCGACGCCCTGGCGAGCGACGACCCGGCCGTGCGCGCTCGGCTCGGCTCGGCGGGCGTGGTCGTACCCGGCATCGAGATCGAGATCCGCGACGACGCCGGTGACCTGGTCGGCGCCGGTCAGACCGGTGACCTGTGGGTCCGGGGCGAACAGGTCTCCGGCGAGTACCGAGGCCTCGGCGCGACGGTCGACGAGGCCGGATGGTTCGCCACACGCGACCGCGCCTGGGTCGATGACGACGGGTACCTGTTCATCGAGGGCCGCGCCGACGACACGATCATCCGAGGCGGCGAGAACATCGCGCCGGCCGAGATCGAGGAGGTGCTGCGCCGCCACGGCGGCGTCGCCGACGCCGCCGTCGTGGGTCTGCCCGACGAGGAGTGGGGTCAGCGGATCGCCGCGGCTGTCGTGACGCGGCCGGGTGCGACACCGACCGAGACGCAGCTCACCGACTTCGTCCGCGCGGCGCTGCGCAGCGCCAAGGCTCCCGAAGAGATCCGCTTCGTCGACGAGCTGCCCCTGACCGACACCGGCAAGCTCGTACGCCGAGACGTCGTGGCACAGTTCCTCGCGTCTGAAGGGACGACGCCGTGACCCGCCTCACCGCACCGCCACAACCGTTCCCGTCCGGCCCGACCGAGAGCGACGCGGCCGCGGGTCGCCGTCGCGTCGCCGAAGCCGAAGGGGAGCTGCACCACCTGCTCGACGCGGGCATCGACGTCCTGCAACGCGAGGGCATCACGCGACTCACCCTCCAAGACGTGCTGACCGAAGCCGGCGTCGGCACGCGCGCGTTCTACCGACACTTCGAGTCGAAGGACCAGTTCCTCGTCGCGATCTGGGAGCGCGAGAGCCTACGATCCGAGGCGACGCTCGGAGCCCGCATGCGCGCGACTACTTCGAGCCGCGAAGCCGTCACGGCGTGGATCGATGATCGCCTCGAGCTCGTGTTCGACCCTCGCCGCGCCGCGAGGGTCCGGGTCTTCTGGCGAGAGGGCCCGTACCTGCAGCACACCCGTCCGAGTGAGTTCCAGCGGGTCCAGGAGCCGATCGTCCGTCTGCTGCGCGGCGCGATCGAAGCGGGCACGACCGACGGGAGCTTCCCCGACGCGAGCTCCGTGCTCGACGCCGAGACGATCCAGGTGATCTTCCTCATGCTCGCCCACCGGCGCGCGGTCGGCGCGCTCGTCACCTACGACCAGGCGCGTGCCCACCTGCTGCGCTTCACGTGGTCGGCATTCGGCACCGGTCGAGACCGCCAGCCCGACGCGACCGCGACCACAACCGGTCCCGAGGAGGCCTCGTGATCAGCACCGACCCCGTCACCGTCGAGGTCGTGCGCTCCGCGATGGAGACCATCTGCTTCGAGATGGCCACCTACGTGTCGCGCACGGCAACGACGCCGATCCTCAACCAGTCGAACGAACGCAACGCCACGATCCTCGACTGGCAAGGGCGCCTCGCGGCGCTGTCGGTCGGAATCCCGCAGTTCATGTTGTCGTCCACACTGCCGGTCCGCTTCGCGTTGGAGTTCTTCGGCGACGAGCTCTACCCGGGTGACGTGATCGTGGCCAACGACCCGTATCACGGCGGCGGGCACCTTCCGGACGTGAACGTGTTCGCGCCGCTGTTCGACGAGCGCGGCGACCTGCTCCTCATCGCGAGCATCCAATGCCACCACGGCGACACCGGGGGTGCAATGGCCGGCGGCTACAACGTCTTCGCGCGTGACATCTGGAGCGAGGGAGTCCGTTACCCCCTCCTCAAGATCATCGAACGGGGTCAGGAACGTCGCGATGTCGTGCTGACCATGCGGGCCAACAACCGAATGCCCGGGTTCGTCGGCGACCTGCGTGCGCAGCTCGGCGCCGCGCAGCTCGGCGTGGAACGCCTCCAATCGATCGTCGATCGCTACGGCGCCGATGCAGTGCGCGCCGCGGTCGACGCGACCATCGCGGATGCCCACGACCGCTTCGCCGAGGAGATCCGCGCCTGGCCCGACGGCACCTATGCGGCCGACGTGTACGTCGACTCGGACCCGCAGGGCAACCCCGACATCCACGTCCACGTCGCCGTGACCGTCGACGGCGACCGGCTCATCGTCGACTTCGCCGGCAGCGACGACCGACCCGAGATCAACGCGTGGTCAACCTACGGCAACACCCGCGGCTACACGATCGCCCAGCTCGGGTCGATGGTGGACCCGGCGATCCCGAAGAACGAGGGGTTCTTCGACTGTGTGGAGCTGCGCATCCCCGAAGGAACGTGCGTGAACCCCGTGGAGGGCAAACCCGTCAGCGCGGGCACGCATCACCCGGGCGTCGAGGTCGGTGACGCGATCACGCTGGCGATGAGCCAGATCATCCCGGACCGATGCTCGCCGCAGACCTACAAGTACGGCGCACCCCGCCAGATGTGGGGTGACGTCGATCCCCGCTCCGGACAGCCGTTCTTCGATCACGGCGGCGAGGTCAACGCCGGCTGGGTGAACGGCGTGCGCGGCGTGGACGGGTGGGGCGCGCTGTGCACGAGCAACGGCAATCTCATCAAGGCGCCGGCCGAGATCAACGAGATGCTCTTCCCGCACATCCTGCGCGGCCGCAACTACCGGACCGACTCCGCCGGCGCGGGTCAGTGGCGCGGTGGGTGCGGCTCACTGTTCATCAAGGAGGTGCGCACGCCGACCTCGTTGAACCAGTACGTCGTGAACCGGATTCACCTGCATCCCGGTGTCGCCGGCGGCGCCCCCGGCGCGCCCGACAAGGTGCTGTTGCGGGCGGGCACACCCGACGAGGTGGAGGTCGCGCCCACCGTCGCGGACTTCCGGCTCGAGACCGGCGAGCGACTCGTCTATGAGTACGGCGGCGGCGGGGGGTGGGGTGACCCGCTGCTGCGCTACCCCCAGGCGGTGCTCGACGACGTGTGGGACGAGTACGTCTCGGCCGACGCGGCCACGGCCGACTACGGCGTCGTCGTGAGCGGTTCGCTCGAGGCGATGGACCTGGCCGTCGACATGGAAGCCACCGAAGCTCGACGGGCCGAGATGCGTACCGCACGGGCCGCAGCCGAGATATCGCCATGAGCTACCGCATCGGGATCGACGTCGGGGGCACGTTCACGGATCTCGTGCTCTTGGACCCCGACGGCGGGATCACGTTGGAGAAGACCCCGACGACGCCGGACGACCAGAGCGAGGGCGTGCTCGAGGGGATCGGTCGGCTCGCGGCCTCGGTCGGCCTCGGCGGCGCGGCCGAGCTGCTCGCCCGGACCGACGCGATCGTGCACGGCACCACGACCGGCGACAACACGATGATCCAGATGTCGGGCGCGCCGACCGGACTCATCGTCACCGAGGGGTTCCGCGACGAGATCGAGATGCGCCGCTGCTACAAGGAAGACATCTGGGACCCGACGCTGGCCGGGCCGGAGCCGATCGCCCGTCGGCGGGTGCGCCTCGAGGTGGCCGAGCGCATCACCGCCGAGGGCGAGGTCGACACCCCACTGGACGAAGCCGCGGTGCGCGCCGCGGCCCGCCGCCTGCGGGCCTTCGGGATCACGTCGATTGCGGTCGTCTTCCTGCACTCCTACCTGAACCCCGACCACGAGCTGGCCGCACGCGAGCTCATCCGCGAGGAGTATCCCGACGTCGAGCTGATCTCGTTGTCCCACGAGGTCTACGCCAAGCCGCCCGAGTTCGAGCGGACCAGCACGACGCTCGTCAACGCCTACGTCGGTCCGCCGATCGTGCGGTACCTGGCCCGGCTGGAGGCTCGACTCGAGGATGCGGGCTACGCGCGGGAGCTGCTCGTCGCGAGCGCGGCCGGTGGGGTGGCGACACCGTCGGTCATCGGCCGAAGAGCGGTCACGACGATCGGATCGGGACCGACCGGTGGAGTCGTCGCCGCGGCGAGGGCATCGGCAGCCGCGGGGCTGAGTGACGTCGTGAGCATCGACATGGGGGGCACGTCCTATGACGTGTGCCTGATCCGGGGTGGGCGCCCGGAGCTCAAGCGGGACTGGAATTGGCGGCACCGGTACTGCATCGCCACGCCGATGGTCGACATTCACGCGATCGGCGCGGGCGGCGGATCGGTGATCCGCGTCGAACGCTCTCAGCTGCAGGTCGGCCCTCGATCGGCGGGTGCAGAGCCCGGACCGGTCAGCTACGGGCGGGGCGGCACGGAACCGACGGTGACCGACGCGGATCTCGTCCTCGGCCGGCTCGACCCGGCCGGGTTCTGGGGCGGTCGGATGGATCTCGACGTCGACGCGGCACGCGCCGCGCTCGGCCGCGTCGGCGCCGAGCTCGGGCTCGACGCGGAAGCGGTCGCGCTCGCAGCGGTGCGCCTCGTCGACGCGCACATGAGCGACGCGACCCGAAAGGTGCTGTCGCTCGCGGGGGCCGACCCCCGCGACGTCGACCTGGTCGCGTTCGGCGGGATGGGCGGTATCCACGCGACCACCCAGGCACGCCTGCTCGGCGTTCGGCGGGTACTCGTGCCGCGCGCCGCGCCGGGCTTCTCGGCGCTCGGTCTGCTCACCGCCGACCACGTCGTCGATGACACCGCCGCGCTGTTGGCACCGTGGAGCGAGATCGACCTCGATCGGCTCAGCGCGCTCGCCGATGGCCTCGAACGCCGCGGGCTGGACGACCTGCGTACGGCCGGTGTCCCCGACGAGCGCATCCGCGCCGAGTGGTTCGTCAACCTCGTCTATCCGGGCCAGACGTTCGACACCACGTTGGCCTTCGAGCGGGCACCGGGTGAACCCATCACCCGCGACGCGATCGCCGCCGCCGTCGAGGCGTTTCACCAGCGCAACGAGGCGGCCCGGCTCATCGAGGCACGTACCCAGGAGCCCAGCGTGCGCGGGGTGCGGCTGGTGCTCACCGGACTCGTCGACCAACCCAGGCCCGTCGAGCTGACCGCCGGTCACGAGAAGGTCTCGCCGATCGCGATCCGGCGCGTCCACGTGGACAACGGATGGCATGACGCCGCGGTGTACGAAGGACTCGGCGTGGCTCCCGGCCAGGTGATCGGGGGACCCGCCGTTGTCCAGTACCCGTTCACCGCCCTCGTCCTCGGGCCGACCGATCGGGCCGAGATGCGCACCAACGGCGACACGCTCGTCACCGTCGGCGCCTGATCGGGACGAGAACGTCAGCGGGCCTTCCAGACCGGAGGGCGCTTCTCGGCAAAGGCCAGTGGGCCTTCTCGAGCGTCTTCGGTCGAGAAGATTCGCGACGAGAGCTTCGCCTCCTGCTCGAACGCGCTGCGCAGGCCCCGACCGGCCCCCTCCAACAGCGCAACCGCAGCATCGATCGCGACCCGGGCGGTCTGCGGGTCATCGGGATCGATCGCCACGAGCACGTCACGCAGACCCCGCACGGTCCGGCGGAGGACCTTCACCTCTTCCTCATCGTGGTAAAGGCCACCGAGGGCGGACTGCTTCGTCGCTTGCACCGCGAGGGGAGCGTTGGCGACGATGCGCGCCGCGTAGCCCCGCGCCGCGTCCAAGAGCTCGTCGCCCGGGACGACCGCGTTGAGCAGACCCATCTCGTACGCGCGCGACGCGGGGATGAGGTCGGCGCAGAGCAGGAACTCCATCGCGACCGCCCAGGGAATCTGGCGCGGGAGGCGCACCGTCGTTCCCCCACCGGCGAACAGTCCCCGCTTGGGCTCCATGACCGCGAATTGTGCTTCGGGGCAGGCGAGCCGGATGTCGGTCCCGCCGAGCATCTCCATCCCGCCCGCGGTGCAGAAGCCGTTCACCGCGGCGATCACCGGCTTGTGGAGCTCGTAGTTCCGCAGCACCGCCTTCACGCCGTCGTCGAGGCGGTACCCGTCGATCTCGGTCAGCCCCTGCTCGCTGATCTGGCGTTGCAGCTTCGTGATCTCGGGCACGTAGCGCTTCAGATCCGCTCCGGAGAAGAACGCGTCGCCGACACCGGTGACGATCGCGACCCATGCTTCGTCGTCGTCACGGAAGCGGTCCCAGGCTTCACGCAGCAGCTTGAAATGCTCCATGTCGGCTGCGTTGCGGGCCTCGGGCCGGTCGATGGTGATGAGCACGACGTGGCCGGAGCTCTGCTCGTAGTGAATCGCCATGCGTGCGACGATATCGACATGAGCGTCGATCTCGCGGGTGCCGCCGATCTGCACTGCCACTTCGGGCCCGACCCGCACCGCGCCCGGTCGGTCGACGCGGTCGAAGCGGCCACCGACGCCGCCGCGGCCGGTCATGCGGCCATCGTGCTCAAGTCGCATGCCTTCCCCACCGCGTCGCTCGCGTGGGCGGTCGGCCAACAGGTCGAGGGTCTGCGCGTGATCGGCGGCATCTGCTGCGACCGGGAGGTGGGCGGAGTCAACCCCGCGGCGGTGGAGGTGGCGCTGGCTCTGGGTGCACGGGTGGTCTGGCTTCCCACCCTGTCGAGCCGACAGGACGTCGTGAACGGCGTCGCCGGCCAGCTCGGCATCCCCGGGCCCGGCATCGTGGTGACCGACGACGACGGTGAGCTGCTCGCCGAGACGCGGGCGGTGCTCGACCTCGTCGCCGAGCACGACGCGATCCTCGCCACGGGTCACGTCAGCGCGGCCGAGCACTTCGCGGTCGTGCGCGAGTTCGCGGCGCGCGGCACGGTGCTCGTCACCCACGCGACCGAGGAGCTGGCCGGCCCCAACCTGAGCGCGGCCCAGTGCGCCGAGCTCGCGGCGGCCGGCGCGTGGATCGAGCTGTGCGCGATGACCTGCATCGGCGGACTGGCGACCCGTTCGGTGGCCGACATGGTCGCCACCATCGCAGCGGTCGGCACCGATCGCGTGACCCTGGGGACCGACTTCGGCCAGGCGATCAACCCCCGACCCGCGCCGGGGCTGCAGACCTACGCCGACGCCCTCTTCGCCGAGGGCCTCGCCGAAGCCGAGATCCGCCGGATGGCTTGCACCAACCCGACCGCACTGCTGCATCTGGACCCCTGACGTGTCGCCGTGCGCCACGCGCGCCGGCGGCCCACGAGGTCTCCGCTCGCCCGCGACCTGACACGCGTGTCAGAATGGGAGAACTTGGAGCAGAGACCGAGCCGAGGAGCTGGTTGTGGAGCTGCCGAAGATCATCAGCGTCGATGACCACGTCGTCGAGCCGCCACACGTCTGGCAATCCTGGCTGGCGAAGAAGTACCGCGCGAAGGGACCCCGGGTCGAGCGCAAGAAGTGGGGAGACTTCCGCCTGAAGCCCGGCGCTCGCTACGAGATGACCGAAGACCCCAACGGCATGTGGGGCGACGCCTGGTACTACGAGGACCGTCTCATCTACGTCAACAAGCGCTTCGTCGCCATCCCGCTCGAGGCAACACCCGGCGGTGACCTCTCCAAGTTCGACCGCACGAAGATGGTCATGACGGCCCTCACCTACGACGAGATGCGTCCGGGCTGTTACGAGGTTGACGCACGGATCGAGGACTTCAAGGCCAACTGGGTCGACGGCTCGCTGCCCTTCCCCACCTTCCCCCGCTTCTGCGGCCAGACGTTCTACGACGGTGAGGACAAGGAGCTCGGCCTGGCGTGCGTTCGTGCGTACAACGATTGGATGGTCGAGGAGTGGTGTGCGCCGTCGGGTGGGATGAACATCCCGCTGTGCATCATGCCGCTGTGGGATGTCCAGGAGTGCGTGCTCGAGATCCAGCGCAACGCGGACCGCGGGGTGCGCGCGTTCTGCTTCAGCGAGATCCCCACCCACCTGGGCCTGCCGAGCATCCACAGCGGCAGTTGGGATCCGGTGTTTCAGGTCTGCAACGACAACGGCGTGACGCTGTGCATGCACATCGGTTCGTCGTCCACGAACCCATCCGCGTCGCCCGACGCCCCTCCCGGCGTCGGCGGCACGCTCGCGTTCAACAACTCGATGGCGTCGCTGGCGGACTGGCTGTTCTCGACCAAGCTCATCCAGTTCCCGAAGCTGAAGCTCGCCTACTCCGAGGGCCAGATCGGCTGGATCCCCTACGCCCTCGAACGCGCCGACACCGTCTGGGACCAGCACGACAGCTGGCACCACTCCAAGGAGCGGATCCCCGAGCCGCCGTCGACCTACTACTACGGGCGGATCTTCGGGTGCTTCACCGCGGACCGCCACGGTCTGCGCTCGCTCGACGAGGTCGGCGAGGACAACATCTGCTTCGAGACCGACTACCCGCACACCGACACGACGTGGCCGAACTCGCACGAGTACATCGAGAAGATGCTGGTGGGCGTCGACGAGCAGGTCGCGTACAAGGTGCTGCGGGGCAACGCGATCAAGATGCTCGAGCTCGACCGCGTCTGAGCCACGTGCCGGTGGTGCCCGCCGGATGAGCCGGCCTCCGGGGGTCGCGGTCGTCGGCACCGGCTTCGGGCGTCGCGTCCACGTGCCCGCGCTCCGAGCCGCGGGCTTCGAGGTGCGCGCGCTGATCGGACGCGACACCGACAAGACGGCTCGACGGGCGGCACGCGCCGAGGTCGGCCACCCGTGCACGACGCTGGCAGACGCGCTCGCACTCCCGGGTATCGACGCCGTGAGCATCGCCACCCCACCCGCGACCCATGCGCCACTCGCGCTCCAGGCGATCGCGGCGGGCCGTCACGTGCTGTGCGAGAAGCCCTTCGCCATCGACGCCACCGAGGCATCGTCGATGCTCGTGGCGGCCGAGCGCGCCGGGGTCGTCCATCTGGTCGGCCACGAGTTCCGCTTCGCCGCGGCGCAGTCGGCGGTGGCCCGGGTGATCGGCGAAGGCCGCATCGGCGAACCACGAACCTTCACCGTGGTCAGCTCGATCAATCTGCTCTCCGGTCCGACGGAGCTGTTCGCCGACTGGTGGTACGACGCGGCCGCGGGTGGCGGCTGGCTCGGCGCGTCCGGATCACACGCCGTGGATCAACTCCGCACCTGGCTCGGCGAGATCGAGAGCGTCAGCGCGACCCTGCCGACGGTGTCCGCGCTCGACCGAGGCGTCGAGGACTCCTTCGTCGCCCGACTCACGACGGTGAACGGCGCCGAGGGCGTGTTGCAGCAGTGCGCCGCCGCGTGGACGCCGAACGTCGTAGGCCTGACAAGCGTGACCGGAACCGAGGGAACCATCGTCGTCAAGGGTGACCGGGTCGTGCTCGCCGACGCGACCGGCGAACACGAGCTCGTCACCGCAACACCAGTCGAGGCCGACGCCGACTCGGAGCACCGGTGGATGGCGATGGAGCTCGAGCCGTACACCGCGCTGGCCCGTGCGTTCTACACCGCGATCGACGGCGGCGAACCGGGCCCGGTCGCGCCCGCCACGTTCACCGACGGCGTCGCCGGTATGCGCGTCCTCGATGCCATGCGCGCCTCGGCCGCCGCGGGCGGCGCGCTCCAAGCGGTCGACCCGTCCCGGTAGTCCCGCGTCGGGCTCGGACGTACCGAACCATCGCTTTGGCGTCGCAGGCCATGAATTATCCATGCCCTACGACGCCAAAGGAGATGAATCGGCGGCGGATAGGGTTTCGCCATGCTCGATCATGTCTCGATTCAGTGCGCCGATGTGGCGGCGAGTGCCGCGTTCTACGACGCATTTCTTGCGCCGATCGGCGGAACGCGCGTCATGGACTTCGGTGAGGTCATCGGCTTCGGTGTCGCGCCGATGCCGGACTTCTGGATCGGCCCGCGGGCAAGCGGTGAGGGGTTCCGTGAGTCCCACATCGCGCTCACGGCCGGCGACCGGGGAGCGGTCCACGCGTCCTTCGACGCCGCCGTGAGCGCCGGCGCTGATGTGCTGCACGAACCGCGAGTCTGGCCCGAGTACCACCCCAACTATTTCGGCGCGTTCGTCCGTGATCCCGACGGCAACAACGTCGAGGTCGTCTGCCACAACCCCGAGTAGTAGAGACACGGTCGGGCGATGTCCCGATACCGCTCCGCGGACGAGGACAGTGCTCGGTGGGCGGGGTTCTCGTTCCGGCCGGGCGACATCGTGATCAGCACGCGGTCCAAGAGCGGCACGACCTGGGTGCAGATGATCTGCGCGCTGTTGGTGTTCCAGACCGAGGACCTGCCCGCGCCGTTGGCCGAGCTCTCCCCGTGGTTGGACTGGCTCGGGGCTCCACGCGACGACGTCTTGGCTCACCTCGACGCGCAGGGGCACCGGCGGTTCGTGAAGACCCACACGCCGCTCGACGGTGTGCCGCTGGACCCGCGCGCCACCTACATCGTGGTGGCGCGCCACCCGTTGGACATGGCAGTGTCGCTGTACCACCAGGGCGACAACCTCGATCGCGAGCGGATGCGCGAGCTCACCGGCCGGGACCGACCCCCATCGCCGGCGTCCGCTCGGCCGCCGCTTCGCGAGTGGCTGGTTGCGTGGATCAACTGGCAGGGAAGCCCGCGCGAGCAGATGGACTCCCTTGCTGGAGTGCTGTGGCACCTGTCCGACGCGTGGGCCCGTCGCGACCAGCCGAACATCGTTCTCGTGCACTACGACGATCTGTCGGCTGATCTCGAAGGCCAGATGCGCCGCCTCGCGAGACTGCTCCACATCCATGTCGACGAGGCGAGGTGGCCCGATCTCGTGCGCGCGGCGCGCTTCGAGCGGATGCGAGCTCGTGCCGACCAGTTGGCCCCCGACGCCGCAGGAGTCCTCAAGTCCCCCGCGCGGTTCTTTCGCCGCGGTTCGTCCGGCGCTGCCCGAGAGGTGCTCTCCGAGCGCGAGCTCGCCGACTACCAGGCACGCGCCGAGCATCTGGCTCCGACGGACTTGTTGGATTGGCTCCACCGTGAGGACCCACCGCCGACCTGACTCTCTCCCTCTCGGTGTGACGTGTCGCGCTGTTGTTCGCGAAGAGCCGGGTGAGCAGCGTCGTGTTCGCTTCCAGGAGGTGTCGACCCGCCCTCGCGGGGCACGCTCGAGATGCGTCTCCTCCATCACCCGACGGGAAAGGGGCGGGCGCTCATGAGCCGAGCCCCATCACGAGCGCAGCGCCCCAGACCATCAACGAGGCTCCGAGCGCGTGGCTGATCGCCCGACTCGGAAGGATCTTCTCGAGCAGGACCACCGCGGCCACGAGCGCGATCCACCACAGGTTCATGACGCCGAGCACGAACAAGAGCGTCATCAGTGCCCAGCAGCACCCGACGCAGACCGCCCCGTGGCGCACACCCATGACGACCGCGCCACGTTGGCCATCGCGCCACTCGTTGAGGAGGAATCCAAGGGGCGTCCGGCACTGCCGAAGACACGCATCTTTGACCCTCGTGAACTGGTAGGCACCCGCCGCCAGCAACAGCAGGCCGCCGAGCCAACTGCTCGTGGAGACCCCCATGGCATTGACGAGTGCGGCGTCGTGCAGCACCCACTGGGCGCCGGTCGCCAGCGCGGCGAAGCCGCTCCAGGCAGCGAGGTAGCCGGCCACGAACAATGCGGTGGAGCCGTGAAGCCCGGGGGTGTCCGATCGGACGGTCGTCGCATAGGCGCCGATCATCGGTGCCGCCGACGGGAGCATCATCCCGGCCATCATCACCGCCCACATCGTCCACATGAGCACGACGTCCTGACCCGTCCAGGCAGAGGTCATCGGCATGGCAAACGGCGACTGCATGTCGCCCATGCGGGCGCTGAGGAAGATGAGGTAGGCCCAGGACAGCACGACGACGAACACGAGACCCGCGGCCACGAACAGCCGAGTCCTCGCAGTCGGGGGTGCGAGCAACGCTCTCATCTCATCCCTCGTACTTGAAGGGCGAGAAGAAGCCGTTGCTCTCCGACAGCTCCCATTCGTAGCCGTGATCGGTGAACCGGAGGTGATCTGCCCGAGCCGCGACCACCTCTTGGCCGGGAGCAACTGCCAAGGGGTGATTGGCGATCGTGACCTGGGCTCCGCCCTGGCCTTCCATCGCGGTGATCTTCACGTCAGCCACGTCGCCGATCCGCATCGCCCGCGACGCGTCGTCACCTTCGAAGGTGATCGGTGCGGTGGCGACGCCCAGTACCTCGCCGATGTAGGAGCCCAGGACGGCCGGGTGTCCCCCGGCAGCGCCGGAGAAGATGGCGCCGAGCGCGGCTGTCTGCTCCTCGGAGGCCCGATCGTCGAGGTACACGGCCGCCCGCCACTCGGTCGTGGCCATGTGCCCCGGCGAGTCCACAGCCAAGGCCACGTTGAGCCCGTCGAGCTGCAGTCCCTCGTACTCACCGTTTTCGATGTGCCATCCGATGATCGCAGTGCACACCCCCGTCGTCGGCGGACCAAGGAACGCGCACGGGCACGCCGCCTCGCAGTTGCAGGACTCGAAGTAGCTTCCGGACAGCTTCCACGTCATGGCTCGGACCTCCGTTGTTGTCGGTGAGCGACTGTGGCTCGCTGACGAGCCATCAGTGAGGCGATGATGAAGGACCCACCCTGCAAATGGCTCGCAATGCGCGTGCGAAGCCGGCGGCCAATTGCAAGCGGACTGCAAGCAGACAGCGCGGGAGGCTGAGCCGATGACGGGACCCACGGAGCTGCGAGTGCTCGGGGGGCTCGTGCTGTGGGCTGAGGGTGCGCCGCGCCCACTCGGTGGGCCGAAGGCGCAGCAACTGCTGTCGGTCCTCATCGCGCACCGGCACAATCCGGTGTCTTCTGATCGGCTGATCGAGACGCTGTGGGGTGAGGGGCCGCCGAAGTCGGCGAAGGCGACGGTACAGAGTCAGGTCTCGCGCCTCCGAGCGGCGCTCCCTCCGGGATTCTCGATCACGCTCGATTCCGCCGGCTATCGGCTGGACACGCCCGACGGCGGACTCGACGCGGACCGCTTCGAGGCACTGCTCGCCCGAGGCCACACCCTCGGTGCTCACGAGTCCGTTCCGGTGCTCGAGTCAGCGCTCGCCCTGTGGCACGGACCAGCCTTCGGACAGTACGCGGACCTCGCCGAGGTGCACGGCGAGGCGGTGCGTCTCGACGAGCTCCGGCTGGTGGCAACCGATCAGTGGGCCGACGCCAGGATGGCAACCGGCGATCCTGCGCCGATGGTGGGTGAGCTCGAAGCACTGGTGAGTCTCCACCCGCTTCGGGAGTGCTACTGGCGCCTGCTGATCTTGGCCCTGTACCGCACGGGCCGACAGGGTGAGGCACTCCGTCGGGTCGGCAAGCTCCGCGAGATGCTCGGACAGGAGCTGGGCCTCGATCTGTCGCCGGCGGTGCGCGAGCTCGAGGTGAGAATCCTGGCTGACGACCCCTCTCTTCACTCCACGGGCGAGCCGTCCACCAAACTTCGAGCCGCGAGCATTCTCGTCCCCCAGCTGATGGGGGCGACCTCGTTCATCGGTCGCGATCCTGATGTGCTCGCCCTGTCCGAAGCCCTCCGGGATCAGCCGCTGATGACGGTGACCGGGCCCGGAGGGGTCGGCAAGACCAGGCTGGCCATGCGCGTCGCCGGCGGCGTCATGGATGCGTTCGACGATGGTGTGACAGTGGTCGAGTTCGCACCGCTCCGGGACCCGTCGGGAGCCGCGCAGGTCATCGCGCACGCCCTCGACATCCAACAGCGTCAGTACCGGACCATCGAGTCCACGATCGAGGAGCACCTCGCCTCGACGAACTGCATGCTGGTGCTCGACAACTGTGAACACGTCACCGACACCCTCGCCCCCTCGTCGACCGTCTCCGCTCGTCGTGTCCCCGACTCAGGATCCTCGCCACGAGCAGGGAGCCTCTCGGCCTGGCCGGGGAGTACGTCGAGGTCCTCGCCCCGCTGTCGTTGCCGACCTCGGATGCCGTGCTGGCCGGCGAGATTCGAAGCTCGGCCGCGGTGGAGCTCTTCGCGTCCCGCGCCGACGCCGCAACCCGCGGGTTCACGCTGACCGACGACAACGCCGCGGTCGTCGCCGAGATCTGCCGCCGACTCGACGGCCTCCCCCTGGCCCTGGAGCTTGCGGCGGCCAGGGTACGAAGCATGGGTATCGACACGCTCGCGGCACGTCTGCACCAGCGGATCGAGTTGCTCGGCCAGACCCAGCGCGGTGCCGATGGACGTCAACGCACGCTTCACCACCTCGTCGAGTGGTCCCACGACCTCCTCGAACCTCAGGAGCAGAAGGTCTTCGAGCAGTTGGCGGTCTTCGCGGGAGGCTTCGACCTACCGGCGGCCGAGGCAGTCTGTCTGATTGGACCGCAGGACTCGCCCACGGTTGGCACACTCGCCGGCCTCGTCGACAAGTCAATGGTCGTGCTCGTCGATCCGGGTCCGCCTCGGTACCGTCTTCTTGAGCCGTTGCGCGAGTTCGGTCTCGATCGTCTGGCTGAGCGCGGGATCCTCGAGGACGTCGAGGATCGTCACCTCAGCTGGTTCCTCGACCTGGCAGAACGCGGGGCTGCCGGCCTGGACAGCCCCGATGAGCCGTCGTGGTCGGTCGCACTCGATCGGGACTTCGACAACCTCCGGGCGGCGCACCTCACCGCGCTCCGCCGGGATGACGCCCACAGCGCGCTGCGACTCGTCGCTTCACTGTGGGAGTTCGCGTTCAGGCGCGTCCAGTACGAGGTCGCGAGTTGGGCCGACGCGTCGGCACGTCTCCCTGGCGCCAGCGACCACCCTGATCGGCCGGTCGCGCTGGCTGTGTCGGCCTACGGCCGTTTCGTACGGGGCGACATGGAGGCAGCAATCAGCCTCGCCCACCAAGCCCTCGAGGCCGAGGGCAAGACCGAGACGTCCGACAGTGGTCTCCCCGAGCGGGTCCTGGGCAACACGTTCTTCTACATGGAACGGGTCGACGAAGGGTTGGCCTGGATGGATCGGATGCTGGACTCGGCCCGGCGATCCGGCTCCACGGCTCGAATCGCTCACGGCCTGTACATGCGATCCGTGGCCGAGACCAGCGTCGGAGCTGGGAGCCGCGGCGCCGTGCTCGCCCGCGAGGCCAGGGCCGCGGCGGACGCAGCCCAGTCACCAACTGCGCATGCCCAGGCCGATTACGCCCTCGGACTTGCTCTCGAGCGCACCGACCCGAGCGAGGCGCTCTCGTACCTCGAGCGAGCCAGTCTGGTGGCCGCCGAGGCCGGCAACCGTTGGATCGAAGCCTTCGCCCTCACCGAGGTCCACTGGCTCAGGGCGAAACACGGTGAGCACATGACCGCGCTGATCGGCTACGCCGACGTCGTCGACACGTGGTACCGAGGTGGCGACTGGGCCAACCAATGGCTGTCGTTGCGTCGAGTGCTCGGGATCCTCGTCGACCTCGGAGCATTCGAGGCCGCGGCCGTCCTGCACGGGTCGCTCACCGCGGTCGGTGCATCACACGCGCTGCCATTCGAACCAGCTGACGCCGAGCGGCTCTCCGACAGCGTCGATCAATTGCGATCGCTGCTGGGACCGGCCGCCTTCGCCGACGCAGTACGCCAGGGTGCATCCATGAAGGACAGTGAGATCGTCAACTTCGTCGAGCAGCAGATCGCCGTGTTGACCGGCGACGGTCGCTGATTCGAATCCGGGCCACCTCACGGCGAGGGAACATCCCTGTGAAGCGCCGGCCCTGTCACCGAGGAGGCGTTCGGTGACACTTCGCTCCATCGTTCTCACGACGAACGGCTGCGATACACCAGCGTCTCGCGGTCGACCGCCGCCAAGATCCGATCCGCGACAGCATCGACTTCATCGGGCGGATCGATGAGCACGTGCCGTTCGTCGATCGTCACTCACGCCGCGGCGGACGCCGCGGCGCGAGTGACGACCTCGTTCTGGTCGCGAGCCTCGGCAAGCCACGGTGACACCGCGCCGCGAGCGACAAACGCGAAGAACGCGTCGCCGTCAACGAGCACGCTCGGTTCGATCCTCTCAGCGAGAGCACGCGCGACCGTCGAGCTGCCCGCGCCGGGCGGGCCAGAGATGACAAGAAGCGACGCCATCACGCCATTGTCGCTCACCCAGGCTGAGTCAGTTCCACCACGTTGCCGTCGTAGTCCCGGTAGCGCGCGCTCGTGCCCCATGGCTCTCGCCGCGGCTCATGGACGACCACCGCTCCGGCATCGATCGCTACACGATGTGCTGCGGCGATGTCGTCAACTCCGAAGCTCAGCTGGGCGCCCGATGTCGGTGCTCCCTTCGACTGGTAGAGCGCGAAGTGGAGAAACGATCTTTCCTTCCACGACGTCGCCGCATGACGGCCGCTGACCCAACGATCGTCCTCACCATGGCCAGCACCACCGTGATCCGCGAGGTGAAGATCCACCCCGAAGCCATCGCGATACAGCTGCGCCGACCTGTCCAGGTCGGCGACCTCGATCACGACCGTCACGAGCCTGTTCCCCCGTTCCACGTCCGCCATGATGCCCTGCGCGCGCCGCGCCCGCTGGGGGCGGTCCGAACCAACGTCGGCCAAGGCGAACAGCCCTGGAGCGTGCTCGCTGACCCCGAAGGAAACGAGTTCTGCGTCCTCAGCTCCCGACGACCAACGCGTTGACCCAACGATCGGGACAAGTCTGGGAGGCCGCGCCGATGGATTGGAGATGGTCGCCGTGTTTCGTGGCGAACGGGACAGCGCGCGCTACAGGACGCGGAGCGCGTCCTCTCCGGCGCGTTCGCGGCGAGCGAACGCGCGGATCACGTCGAGATCGCCGCTTCTGTGCCGAGCCATCTCGACGAAGACGTCGAGAACCACCAAGGCGGCCGAGCGCGGGATCGCCAAGGCCTCGAGATTGACGCTGACCGCGAGATCGTCGGCGTGCACAACCAGCTCCACGACCCGAGTGGCCACGTACACCCTGAGCGGCGTGGCCCCATCAGCGATCGTCCACACTGGAATGAGTCGCTCTGGGGATTCGGCACGAAGGCGGTTCTGCAGACGAGCAACGACGGCACCGAACCGTTCCGCAACGGCCTCGGGACCGTGCGCGGCGCGTCGTTCGGCGTCCTCTCGGAGCAGCGGATGCCACCCGGCGGTCAGCTCGCCCGGATCGTTCACCCGGTTGAGGCCGTAGAACGCCGGCAGGTCAACCACCTGCGGGCGTTCCGCGACATCTTCATCGAGTGCGACCTCGAACCGTCTCGTCGCCGCGTACAGGTGAGCGGCGATGCCCCCGACGGTGAACCCATCCAGAGCACTCGGGTCGCCCCAACTGTGGGCCACGGCGTGGTCGTTCATGACTCGCGACGCGAGCTCGCACGCCTCGAAGAACGGCTCGAGCCCCTCATGGTCCATTCCTCGATCCTGCCCGTCCCAGCCCGACGGCACCAGGGCCGGCGGCGCGAGCCGGTCCGCGTGAGAGAAGCGAAGCCATCGGCACGTTCTCGGTTCAATCTGCCCGCGGGCAAACCGGAGGTCGGCGAAACGCTGGTCGAAGCCGCCGTGCGGGAGGCGAACGAAGAGACCAGGTTGGACGTCGTCGTCGACCACCTGGTCGGCATATACCAGTGCCCGAGGACGAGCGAGGGCTTCGGCGTCGTCAACTTCGTGTTCGCCTCCCACGTGGTCGGAGGAACGATCACCACCACACCGGCCCACCCGGAGGTCTGCTACTTCACCAACGACGAGATCGCCTCGCTGTCCCGCGACCGGAAGTTGCGTGGCTCACACATCGAGCTCGCAATCGAGGCGTTCGAGAACGGGGAGCGGCTGCCGCTGGATGTCGTGCGAGTCCTCCCGGCGTCGCCCCTGCCCAGCACCGCGCGCTGAGCCCACGTTGCGAACGTACCTGCGCGCAACGGACCCGCGACCACGCGGCGCTCGGTGGGCGTCTTGTGCCTCTCGATGAGGCAGCGTCGGGATGTTCCCGAATCCCGCGTTCGGACAGCACAGTCTTTCCCCTCGGCGGCAGGGTCGTTCGGTGCGTGACGCTCCGACATCGAGCGGCAGCGAATCTCACCCAGGAAACCACTCAAACCAACCAACCACCGCTGATCTTGGTAGGTTTGTGCTGTTCAATGAGGAGCTTCCAGCAGCTGAGCATGCTCGACCCGGTCCCGGGCGACTGCGTCAAGACGCACCGATGACATCCTTCGCGGCGAGTCCCGGTACCGCGGTCGAACCAATGTGATCGATACGCACGACGTCGTCGGCCATCGCCCTGCGCAACGTGTCCGCCACTTCGCCGAACTGCGTCACCCAGCGGGGCTGGTAGTCGACGATCTCGATCAATGCAGACATCGGGACACCCAGTTCACCGGAGGCTCGTCAGGACCCACAGCGCCGTCGCTGAACTCGCGCGCAGGTGCTCACAACCATGCGCCAAGAACCCTGCGGTTGGCTCGGCCGAGTCAACTGACCTTCAGGTAGCGACGGAGCGCTGTCCGCACCACTGCGGAGGCGGTGGTCTGCCCCGCAGTCGCGCGGTCATCGAGAGCCCGGCACGGTGTCGGCAGGACCGGAACCCGTCGCGGGCCGGCCCGGTCGACTTCGCAGCTTGAAGTTCCCGGCCGGTTCCGGTCCGAGAGGGAGCACCTTCCCGTCGCACAGCTCGCCGACCACCAATACGCGAAGGAGCCTCGCTCGCTGACCTACACTTGGTAAACGAGAGATTTCACCAAGTGTCGAGGTGAGCGATGACAACCGAGACGTTCCGCGTGTCTGCATCGGGTCAGATGAGCCTTCCTGCCGCGGTTCGTCGCCGCTGGCGGCTGGACCGCGGTGGACAGGTCGACATCATCGACCTCGGCTTCGGCGTGCTCACGGTGCCCGCCGGCGAAGCCCGCAACCTCCTCGATGAGATCCTCCCGACCGACGCGCACTACGCCGCCGTCGCCGCCGACGACGACCCGGACCTCGCCACGGCGTGACCGTCGTCCTCGACGATCACCTCCTTCGCGACTGGCTCGCTCGCCGAGACGACGCGCTCGTCCAGGCTCTCGCGCGCGAGAGCGTCGCGACCACGAATCTCTGGTACGCCCGACTGTGCAAGAGCGCGGCGCGCGCTCCGGAGGGCGCGCTCCTACGCGGCTGGGGCATCGCGGAGCGGCGTGCCCTGATCTCCGGACTGATCGCGCTGCCCGACGACATCGCCGTCGTCCCGATGCACGAGCTCGCCTGGACGATGGGCGAGCTCGTCGCCGACTTCAGCGGCCTGTCGACACTCGGGGCCGAGGCGGTCGCGGCCACCCGCGAGCTCGACGCGCGCCTCCTCGTCTCGGCGCGCGACGACGGACCCGGGATCCGGCAGTGTTGCGTGGACCTCGGCATCGGATACGAGACGCTCGACCGCTGATCCGACACTGGGATCAGGTCCTCGATCAGGAAGTCCTCGAGATCCCCCATCGGCGTCGAACCGCGGAGAACGTCGACGATGGTCGACGGCGCCGCGCCGGTGGGTCGGGCAGGCACGACGTCACCAATCTCGCTCATTGAGCAAGGCCATGAGGTTGCGTTTCGCCTTGTGGCGTGTGCGGACCTCGCCGAGCACCTGATCGAATCGTTCGGGTCGACCGGCACGGTCAGCGGCAGCGCGAATGCGTGCGAGGAGGTCGACAGCGGTGCGGTAGCCGTGGTTCTTCTTGGTCTCGATCTGGTCGAACACTTCGCGTTCGTAGATCGGGATGACCTCCTCGGGGTGGTCGTCCTCCCGTGCCCGGGCCAGGGTCAACCACAATCGTGGCGCGCACCCATGGTCCACTGCGATCACCCACGCGGCCTCGATGTCACCCTCGAACAGCAGGATCTCGATCAGGGCCACGGCTGGTGTCGGCGTCATCGTCGACCGAGCCGTCGCCTCCTCGGGCCGGCGCTCACCAACTCGTCCTCGCAGCGTCTCGATCGCGCGCCGGGACCACTCGTCGTGCGGGCCGGCGAGGTCCGCTTCGCTGAGCAGCCGCCGGTAGGCATCGAGGCCTGGATGCATCTCGAACGCGTCCCAGAACAGCTCGATCGCGCTATCGAGATCGTCGGTTTCCCGCAGGAGCTCGGCCAGAAACTCTCGCAGCCTTCCCGTCTGCCACGATCGCTTCGCGTACGCGTCGAGCCCGCGGCGCGCCCACTCGGCCGCGTCGTCGAGACGGCCCGGGGATCGGAGCTGCTCCGCAACCTCCAGGTAGTCGCCCGGCGAGCGCAGGTCCTGCTGTTTCACCCTGATCAGCTCGTCGGGGTCGCCACTCGCGAGCGCGATGCCGATCATTGCTTCTCGGACCTGGAAGCGATCGGTCGACCACTCATCGTCCGTCGACCGCTCATCGAGATCGCGCCACCTGGGCTCCACCAGCCGCGCATACTCCTCGAGACCCTCGGGCCCGAGCACGTCGGCGTAGGTCGCCGCGCCACGGTGGAACGCGTCGAGCTCCGATGTCAGTTCCAGGTTCACCAACCGGCGGGCGAGCTCCACCCGGTCCGGAGTGCCGAGCTCACAGGCTCGTAGGTGCAGCTCGCCGAGACGAGCAGAGATGTCGGTGAGCGAGCCATCGGAATCGTCCACGTACTGCATCGCGGCGTCGGCGAGCCCGTGCGCGTGCTCCGCCAGTCCGATCACCGCGTCCTGGTGACCCGCGTCGACCAGCTCGACGAGCGCGTCAATCACCTCGCCGACTTCCCCGGCCCAGCCTTCGGCCTCCTGGTAGGCGACGAAGTCTCCGTAGGGCGCGAACACTCCGTCCAGCCGCTTTCGCCACTGCCGTACGTCGATCCCGGTCCCCGCCTCCGCCGCGGCACGGGCGACCAATCGTTCCCGGAGCCGCCAATCGCCTTTGACCTGCCCCATGACCAGGTCAACCAACTCGGCGGCATCCAGGGACTCGACGAACACCTGCACGTCGACTTCGGGAGGTCTCTTCTTCCGATCCTTCGTCGGGGCAGGTCGCTTCGGCGCGTCGGTGCTTGCACCCTCGAACACGACCAGTGCGACGGCGACACAGTGTTTGCAGAAGTTGCCGGCGTCGCCCATCGGGCACGAACACGACCACGCGACCACGCCGTCGTCGGCCCAGAGCGCGACGTGGTACGGCATCGTGCCCCGCACGACCGAGTCGACTCGATGCTCCCCCACAGCTCCCAGCTCGACCCGACCGTCGTGGTGGTAGCCGAGCCCACGAGCGTACGAACGCGGCCCGGCCAGCTCCGTCACCGCGCTCGCCATCAGCAGCGACGCCAGGGACGACTCGGTCATGGCGCGAGTCTCGCTCATCGACGCTCATCCCCCTCGGCCGAACCTCTTGGTGGACTGTCCAGGTAGGGGCCCGGTCGAAGCAGGGATCGCAGGGAGGGTGACTCTGATAATCTGATGTCATGTCCGACATCACGGCCACGGACGCGGCTCGGAACTTCGCTGACCTCCTCGACGCCATCGAGCATCGCGGCGAGCACTTCACGATCGTGCGGCGCGGCAGAGCGATCGCCCACCTCGAACCGATGAACCGCGGACTCGGCACAGACGTGAAGGCACTGTTGCGCCGACACCGACCCGACCCGGTCTGGGCGAATGACCTCAACGAGATCCGATCGCTCGTCGAGATCGAGGAGCGATCGTGACTCGGCTCCTGTTCGACACCACCTTCCTCATCGACGCCGAGCGCGCCGGCGACAAGCTCGACCACGCCATCGACGACGATGACGACATCGCAATATCAGCTGTCACGATCGCGGAGCTCCGCGTGGGTGCCCTCCTCGCCAAGCGCAAGCACAAAGCCGCGAGAAGCGCTTACGTCGAAGACATCGTCGCCACCATCCCGGTGCTCGACTACGACGTCGAGGTCGCGGAGGCCCATGCCGAGCTTCTCGTCGAAGTCCGCTCCCAGGGCAAGCCGCGCGGTGCTCACGACCTGATCATCGCCGCGACCGCGAAAGCGTTCGATCGTACGGTCGTCAGCGCGGACCGCACCGCGTTCCGCGACCTTCCCGGCGTCGAGGTTCGCTAGCCCGGGTAGGCCTCGGCGGCCTGTACCTCGAACCCGCGCTCTCCCGGTGCGAACCGCACCCGCACGACCGTCCTCGACGCGCTCGCAGGGTCGAAGGCCAGCCGAGTGGGACTGCCGCGGGTGTGTACGGTGCCCGCGATGGAGCCAGCAAACACATGAGTGCGCGTTTCGAGGAGATCGACCGCCGCCAGACACCGATGGGTGAGATCACCGTGCGGCGAAGGCTGGAGCCAACGCTCCTGATCGACGTCTACGAGGTAAAGCTGGACGACGAGTTCCTCATGTCGAGCCTGTTCACGGTCGCTGAGATCGAGCTCGCCAAGCTTGCGCTCGCCGAGCTACCGGGTACCGACATCGACGTCGACGTCGTCGTGGGCGGCCTCGGTCTCGGCTACACGGCGCGAGCTGTCTTGGAGGATCCCCGAGTGCGCTCCGTACGCGTTGTCGAGGCGTTGAGCGAGGTGATCGAGTGGCACCAGCAGGACCTGCTCCCGCTCGCCACCGTGTTGACCTCGGATCCGCGATGCCACCTGATCAACGGAGACTTCTTCGCGATGGTTGGCGGAGGCTCCAGCTTCGGTCCCCACGCGCCCGACCGGTGCCACGCCATTCTCGTGGACATCGACCACACGCCCCGGCACCTCCTGCATCCCAGCCATGCCCCCTTCTACGAGCCGGAGGGGCTGGCGCGCCTCGCCGGCCGCCTCCACCCGGGGGGCGTCTTCGGGCTGTGGTCCGATGACCCGCCCGACCGCGACTCCATCGCCGTCGTCAAAGAAGTCTTCGCGTCCTGCGAGGCGCACGTCATCACCTTCGCGAACTTCTACACGGGCGGCGAATCCGCCAGCACCGTCTACGTCGCCAAGGTTGACGACGCGTGACCCCCGGCGCGCCCGTACCAGCCCGGGCGAGGTAGCAGTTGCTCAGTGGATCGACCCGGGGCTGAGCGCGCCGGGAACCGGTGAGCCAGGTGGCGGCAGTAACGATGCCGATGAACGACCCCCACCAGTTCAGGAGGCAGCACGACCTTGCCGCCGCTCCTTGACCTCGACGTCGACGTCACAGCCGAGCAGGTACAGCAGCGCCATGAGCTGTCGCAGGGACTTGGTGTAGTTCGTCGGGTCGAGGAGACGGTAGAGCTGAGTCGGAGACGTCCCGAGCGATCGCGCGACCTCGCGAGTCGACAGACCCGACTTGTCGAAGCGTGTTCGTGCCTCCCGGGTCAGGCGGTACAGAACAAGATCAGCCATGTGTGACGGGTCCTCGTTGTACTCGAGGACGGCGTCGACATGCACGCTGCCCTCGGCGCCTGAAGCGAGCCGAAACGTAAACGCTTCACGACCGAGCTCTGGGTCCACGAAGGCCTCGGCAACCCGATCGCCGGCGGATGGAGCCGGGTCGGCCTTGGCGTAGGGGAACACGAAGCCCTGCCTTCGCGTTCGGACCTCGAAGAGGTGCCTGCGATTGTTGGCCTCCACGCTCAGAACCTTCATAGCCGTCCCTCTTCCACCAGTTCGCTCGGAAGTCGCTGGAGACGCGCCGACGCTTGCCCCTTCATGGGCTGCCAATTGTCGAGGTCCCACTTCACGACGAGCGTCCCGTCCCGATACACGTGCACGTGCCGTGGGCTGTGGTCACCCGCCCAGGCAAGGAAGACGAAGCCACCGCGGCCGATCTTTGGCACTGCAAGATGTTACCGGACACGGTAACGGTTGAGCAAGGGCGGAATCCGCGAGGCGAGGCACACGACGTGGAAGATCGAGGATTCAGGTCTTGTCGCGCGCACCGGCGGGTCTCCTACTGTCATACCGCGCAAAGCAGGCCGCCTCGCCCCACAGCCGGCGTTTGGTGACGCTCGCGTTCGCGTCCTGATGGGCTCACCACCGACGTCCCGGCCACCGCGACATGGGATGCTTCGGCGATGGGTGAGTGTGTGGCGTGCGAGCTGTCCGACGGTCGACGGTTCTTACCGGGCGGGCTCATCCACAGGACCGACCACTGGCTCGTCGAGCACTGCATTGGGCCGCTCGGACCCGGCACCCTGATCGTCAAGCCCGAGCGCCACGTGACCGCCGTCGCGGAACTGTCCGGTGGCGAGACCACCGAGCTCGGCCCACTGCTGCAGCGCGCGTCAACCGTTGCGCGAGACCTCGTCGATGCCGACCAGGTCTACAACTGCCCCTGGTCCCACGCCGGCGGAGTGCCCGTACACATCCACTACGTGGTGCAGCCGATCACCAAAGGACAGATGACCGCCTTCGGCAAGCACGGACCCGCGTTGCAGGTCGCGATGTTCGAGACCGGTCAGGCACCCGAACTTGTCGACGTTGAACGCTTGGCCGAGCTCGCCCGCCATCACTTCGCCAGCGCCTGAGCATTCCACCTCCCACCTCGGCCCAAGCCCGGAAGCGACGTTCGGGGGCGGTGGGGCTGCAATGATCTTGACGTGTCTGCGGCGTTCCGGTTCGGCGTTTCGATCTCGGGAGCATCGAGTCGGGTGGAGTGGCGCGAGAAGGCGCGACGGGCGGAGGCGCTCGGGTTCGACACGCTGCTGGTGGGTGACCATGTGGCGGAGGGAATGCTCTCGCCTCTGAGTGCGCTCGTCACGGCTGCTGAAGCGACGAATCGTCTGCGGGTCGGGACGTTGGTGCTCAACAACGACTTCCGTCATCCGGTGCTCTTAGCTCGTGAGGCGGCGACGGTCGACCTGTTGACCGACGGTCGTCTCGAGCTCGGGCTGGGTGCTGGACACATGCAGCACGAGTACACCGAAGTCGGCATTGCCTTCGAGGCTCCGGAAGTACGTGTGGCGCGGATGGCCGAGTCGGCGGAGATCCTCCGCCGGCTCTGGACCGGTGAGGAGGTCTCGTTCACCGGCCGGCACTATCGGATCGAGACCCACCGCTGCTTCCCACCTCCGGTGCAGGCGCCGATTCCACTGCTGATCGGCGGCAACGGCCCCAAGGTTCTTGCCACCGCCGCCCGTCTCGCTGACATCGTGAGCTTCACCGGCTTCAGTCAGGTGGAGGGCCAACAGCGGGTGAACCCGACGCACTTCACCGACGGAGGTCTCGCGGCGCAGGTCGAGTGGGTCCGGTCGACGGCCGGGGACCGCTTCGCCCAGCTCGAGCTCAGCACGCTCGTCCAGGGCGTCACGTTGACCCCGAAACGAAGCGCCGTCGCATCGGAGATCCAGCCGTTGCTTCCGTCGCTCGCCGTCGACGATGTCCTGTCGTCGCCTTACGTGCTGATCGGCGCCGAGCCCCAGATTGCCGAGCAGTTGCGAGTGCAGCGGGAGCATCTGGGCATCTCCTACATCACCGTGTTCGAAAAGGATCTCGAGCCGATGGCCAAGGTCATCGAACTGCTTCGCTGACACACCGCCGGCGTTCCGGATAACGGCCGGCACACCGAGCCCTCGGCCACCCCGTAGCTTGGCGCTATGAACGAACGACCGACCGGGCACCAGGTTCCCACCGGCGACGAGGGCGGTACCGCGCCGAGTGCGCGGCCGGGCGAGCCTCCACCGCCCGAGCCCACCCATGCCGAACGCTGCCGCACCCTCGTCGCCTCGGCGAGCCGGGGGGCACTCTCCACGCTTGCCGCCGATCCGCCGGGCTACCCGTACGGCTCAGTTGCCAGCTACGGCCTCGACGATCGCGGGAACCCGCTCTTCTTCGTCAGCCTCATGGCCGAACACACCCAAAACGCGATCCGCGACCCGCGGGCGAGTCTGTTGGTGACCGAACCGGTACCCGACGGGGCCGACCCGCTCGCCAGCGGGAGAGTCACGTTGCTGGGTCTGCTCTCGACCGTGGCCGAGGACGACCGCCCCACCGCGCGCGACCGGTACCTCGCGGCCAACCCCGCATCGGCGTACTACATCGACTTCGGTGACTTCACCTTCTACCGCCTCGACGTACAGTCCATCCGCTACGTGGGTGGCTACGGGCGGATGAGCTGGGTCGACGCGGCCGGGTACGCCGAGGCGGAACCCGATCCGCTCACCGGCGCGGCGGCAGGGATCATCGAGCACATGAACGCGGACCACGCTGAGGCGCAGGTCTTGTTCTGCCGTCACCTCCTCGAGCGACCCGACACCACCGAGGCCATCATGTCCGCGGTTGATCGCTACGGCTTCGAGATGATCGCGGTCAGCCCGGCCGGTCGTGCCGCGGTCCGTGTCGGCTTCCCGCAGGAATGCAGCACCGGCGAACAGGTCCGCCAGGCGATGGTCGCCTTGGTAGCCGACGCCCGGGCCGCCGCAACACCCGCACAGAGGTAGCCACAACGCCGGCGTTCGGCGGGAACGGCAGCACCGAGCCGGCGTGAGGAGACACACGGACCATCACGGCGTCGTCGACTGACCGAAATTGGATTGACGCCGACCAGGCCCGACGTTGGAATGAGCGACCGTGGTGGTCCCGCGGATGCACGACGACGAGGTCGACGTCGACGACGCGCTCGTGCGTCGTCTGCTCGCGACCCAGCTCCCACCGCTCGCCGACCTTGCGCTGACTCGCGTCGAGGCGTGGGGCACCGACCACGCAATCTTCCGGCTCGGCGACGACCGGTCGGTGCGCCTCCCGAAGATCGGGTGGGCGGAACAGCAGGGGGAGAAGGAGAGCCGGTGGCTCCCGAGGCTCGCGGCGCACCTCCCGATCGAGGTGCCGGCGCCGCTCGCGCTGGGTGATCCCGCCGACGGCTACTCCTTCCGCTGGTACGTCTCGCCGTGGCTCGAGGGGGAGAACCCGAAGCCCGACGGCCCGGTCGACCTGTGCCAGCTGGCGGTCGACCTGGCCGGGTTCGTGCTCGCGCTCCAGCGCATCGACACTACGGGCGCGCCAACACCGAAGCGCGCCCAGCGGGGCAGCAGGCTTCTGCGCGCCGACAGGTTCACGCGCGACCCCGCCGAGCAGCTGCACGACGAGGCCGATGTGGACGCGCTCCTCGCGGTGTGGGACGCCGGCACCGGGACTGCCGTATGACCACCGGCCGATACACCGGTCCCCGAGACGAGAATCGGCAGAAGGTTTCGCCCACAATGCGGGCTGAAGACCCCGATTCGGGTGTCCTCGAAGTGCCGATCGGCTCACGAGTGCGTCGGGACGCATAGCCGGCGATCCGGGACGGTGCGAGGTGTATGCTGATCTGCATGCAGAGCACGAGCGTCAGGATCGATGTCTCGACGCACGAGGAGCTCAAGCGGCTCGCGGCCGAGCTGAACACCACCGTCGGCAACACCGTCTCCTTGGCGGTTCGAGCCCTCCGCCAGGACCGCATCGGCGACGAGCTGAACACTCCCCTGCGCAAAGACGAGACTGCCTGGCTCGATGCCGACCTCGGGTGACGTCGTCGATCTCGAGCTGGGGGTCCCCGAGGGACGGGAGGCTGGGTTTCTCCACCCCGCGGTCTTGGTGACGGCTCAGCGCGTCCTCGACGCCACCCCCTCGGTCGTCCATGTCGTTCCACTCACATCCACGATCCGGCCGTTCGGCTCAGAGATCGTGATCGATCCCGATACCGCGAACGGGCTGCAGGAGACCTCCGCCGCGCAATGCCAACACCTTCGAGCCGTGTCCCCGAGCCGTATCGCCGCGACGCGCGGGAACGTTGGGCCCGCCGTGGTCGCACAGCTTCGTGAGGCGATCGCCGTGCTCCTCGACCTTCCCGGTTAGGACCACGGCCCGGATCCGGCGTTGGTGGGCACGCTCCTGAAGCGGCGCCGCGCGTTCTGGGACATCGACCGGCGGGCTTGACAGCGAGCAGATCGCCGACTCGGGCGCGTCCTGAGGTCACCAGCCACCGTTGGTGCTCGCGGGGTTGTGCGCCCAGTACGGCACTTTGGAGCGATGTGCCGCGTCGACACGCCGGCCGCCCATTGACTATATGTAGGCATTCTGTTAAATAACGACTCTGTGAAGTATCAGCCGGAGGGACAGCAACGATGCCCGTGACGGTCCCCGATCCGTTCGACGTCGTCTTCGCCGCCTTGTCGGACCCCACGCGGCGCTCGATCGTGCGTCGGCTGGCCGACGGTGAGGCAACGGTGCTCGAGTTGGCCGAACCCTTCCCGATCAGTCTTCCGGCCATCTCCCGTCATCTGAAGGTCCTCGAACAGGCGGGTCTGATCAGTCGCGGCCGAGATGGCCAACGGCGGCCATGCCAGCTGCGGCCGGAGCCTTTGGTCGAGATCGCCGCATGGGCCGAGCACACCCGAGCTGCATGGGAGCAGCGTCTCGACCGCCTGGATGCGCACCTCCGGCGCACGTCGGACCGAACCGCATCCCCACCGACATTGGAGAAGTCATGAGCAGTACCCCGACCATCACCGACCCGACGACGTGGGCTCTCGACCGTGAGATCGTCCTCGTTCGAGTTCTTGACGCCGCACGCGAAGCTGTGTTCGCCGCGTGGACCGATGCAGATGCCTTCTGCCAATGGTTTGGCCCCGAGGGCTTCACCTGCACAGTCCGAGAGATGGACGTGCGCCCGGGCGGCCGAGCGTGCTTCGACATGACCTCCGGAGACGGCACCGTGTTCACGAATCGCTTCGAATACCTCGAGGTCGTTCCAAGCGAAAGGCTGGTCCTGGATCACGGCTCCGACGCCGACGATGACCCGGCACGCTTCCGAGTGACGATCACCCTCGACGAACAAGCCGACGGAAAGACGGTGCTGACCCTGCGACAGCTCCACCCAACCGTCGAGCAGCGAGACGCAAAAATCGGCTTCGGCGCTGTCGAACTCGGTCTGCAGACGATGCACAAGCTCGCTCGCCATCTCGGGGTCGCCTGAACCTTCACGATGGCCGTGACCCGAACGCCGGCGACGCGGCACGTCTCGACGGGGTCATCCGTCCCCGACGGACCATGCAGACCATCCCAAAACGGCGTACGCACAGATCGAGAAAGGATCGAGGAATGTCTCAACTGCTGCGAGTGCAGAACTTCTGCGTGTCGATGGACGGGTTCGGCGCTGGCGAAGGCCAGAGCCTCGAGGCGCCCTTCGGACATGCCGACCGCCGAGGTGGTGGCGTCGCCCGCCTCCCGGCCGACCTGGCCTCGTGGGCGGGCGCCACCGCGAGCTGGCCGAACCGAACCGAGCCCGGCGGATCCCGAGGGCTGGACGACTACTTCACTCGCGACTTCACGCGGAACATCGGTGCCGAGATCATGGGCCGCAACAAGTTCGGGCCGCAGCGTGGCCCGTGGGAGAACCTCGACTGGAAGGGGTGGTGGGGAGACACCCCGCCCTTCCACACCCCCGTGTTCGTCCTCACCCACCATCACCGACCCAGCTTCACGCTGGCCGACACCACGTTCCACTTTCTCGATGCGACGCCCGCGGAGGCGTTGCGGCAAGCCAAGGACGCCGCTGAGGGGAAGGACGTACGGGTTGGAGGCGGCGTCGCCACTGTTCGGCAGTTCCTCGAGGCGGATCTCATCGACACCATCCATGTCGCCGTCGCGCCGATCGAGATCGGCCGAGGGGAGCGACTCTGGACCTCCCACGAGGACCTGCTCGACCGGTTCCACCTCGAGTCCGTGCCCAGCCCCAGCGGCGTTACGCACCTACTCTTCTGGCGGCGGTAAGCACGGCGGACGACGGGCTCTAGTCCGTGGTCGGCCAGAACAGGCGCGCGCCCAGAACGACGGTTCTCGCGCTCTTCGCGAGCGGTTGACCGTCCCAGAACGCGCGGACAGAACGGCGTGCGCCGCGTCTCCAAGGTGCCGGTAGGGGATGGCGACAGCGGGCGGGTGGATCGCCCGGCCGGCGTTACCCGCGGCGGGGGTCGTGCAGGACGAGCTCGAACTCTTCGGGGACGCGGCGGTGCACGGCTTGGGTCACGGTCTCGGCGAGCGCGTCGGGGGCGAGGATGCAGTCCAGGCACTCGACGCCGTCGAGCTCGAGGCGCAGCGTGATCCGGGCCCGGGCGGGATCAGCGTCGACGAGGACGAGGTCGCCGCCATCGGCGCGCAGCAGCGCTGCGATCTCATCGACCGCGGCGGTCACACCATCCTGGTCCACGTCAACCGGCTCCGAGCGCCACCGCGCTCTGCATCTGACTCTCGGAGAAGCTCGGCAGCGCGACCGCGTGGAGGTTGCCGAGGCCGCCGCAGACGATCGGCACGATCTGGTCCGGTCGCTCCACGAGGTACATCCGGCCGTCGTCGGCGACACGGCCCTTGTCACGGAAGATCTCCTGATTCGCCTCGGGCCAGAGGTCGAGGGGATGCGAAGCGTGCTCGCGCAGGAACGCCTGGAGATCGGCAACATCGCCGAACTCGGCGCCGAAGCGCTCGGCCCACATCGGGTTGATCGCCACGACGATCTCGCCGTTCGCGCCGCCACCGAGGTACTGGTTGTTGAGCGGGAACGCGATCGTCTTGGCGATGAGATACAGCAGGTCCCGCGCCGCGTCGTTGTTGATGTCAGCCATCGGGAACGTGCCCTTGCCCCCGTGCACGGTGACGACGTCCTGGCTCGCCGAGTAGCCGCGCCGCTCGGCGAGTGACGGCCAGGGCGAGCGCTCCTCCCACTCAGCGATGCAGAACCCGAGACGGGCGGGCTGGCCGAACACGGTGCGAGACGTCTCGCCCGCGCGCTGGCCACCGATGTTGCGCAGCGCGAGCGACACCGCCCGGCCGATCGTCATCGAGCCTCGGCCCGCGGCGCCACCCATGCACCCGGCGCGGTAGTCGATGCCGAGCTCGGCACGGCGCGGCCCGTTCACGATCAGCATCGGCGCGACGCTGGACGTCGTCGTGGTGAGGCCGAACGCATTCCATTCGGGGGCACTCATGGCTTCGATCGCCGCGACCACCACGCCGAACGCGGCGGGCTCGGCGCCGGCCATCGCGGCATTGGCCGCGAGCAGCTCGACGGTCGCGACTCCGTTGCGCGGAGGCAGGACCGCGACCACGTGGTCGGCCGGGTACGGCGCGGCATCGACGAGCGCGTCGACGGCCTCGGGCGTCGGCGCCAGCAGCGGCGCACCATCGCCGAAGTGCTCTTCGAGCGACCGCTCGTACCAGGCGCGCGGATCGGCGCTGACCGCGAGCAGCGCGGTCATGCAGTCACCCCCAACAGCTCGAGCGCCTGCGGGTAGTACTCCAGGGCGATCGCGGCCAGCTCGTCGTCGGGTCGGGCTTCGAGTGGATACGGCAGCACGAGGGTCTTGAGCCCGCCGTGACCGAGATGGTTGGCCATGTTCCGACCGTGGGTTGCGAACTCTTCGGTCACGAGCGCGATCACCGGCTTGTCGTGGTCTTCGATCGCGACGGCGTCGGCGATCGTGAACGACGTACACGACCCGCAGGTGCCCAGGCCGACGATGCCGAAGTCGGTGACCGCGGCGAGGTCGTCGATGTGCTTGCGGTCCGTCGCTCCGAGGTCACCCACCATTCCCTTGGTCTCGACGGTCTCCACGGTCGCGCCATCGCGCTCGAGCCAGTCGGCCCAGAGCCCGGCGATCAGCTGCCACGATCGCCACGCCGAGTCGGTTCGGATCCCAGCTCGCAGGCCCGCCAGCGGCCGGTCGACGGTGAAGGTCGGTGCCTGCTCGATGGGGATCGGCGGCGCAGTGGGTGACACCACGGTGATGGTCGGCCATGCAGTCATGATCTCGATACTAGAGATCTCTGCGGGCTCGCTACAGCCGGTCCGGGTGAGCCTTCTCGTGCCACCACCCCGAGGGAACCGCACGGGCGCATCGGTCAGCGAAAGGCAGGGAGGACGTCGGTCGCGAGGAGCTCGAGCGTGGCGTCCGCGGCGCGGTCGTGAGTGAAGAACACGAAGTGGCTGAAACCGAGGCCGGAGAGCTCGCCCACCCGGTCGATCACCGTCGCCGGCGTGCCGACCAGGCCGCCTTCGTCGAGTCCGAAGCCAGGCCCACCGAACCGACGTTCCGCCAGGCGACGGACATCGGCGAGTGATGGCTCGTCGGGAGCGAGGGCCAGCACAGCCTCGATCGAGTACCGAATCTCGTCGGGATCGCGACCGATGCGCTCACACGCTCGACGCAGTGCCGCGATCTTCTCCGGGAGCTCACCCAGCGCGTAGGTCGGAACGTTCCACACGTCCGCGTAGCGCGCCACCAACGGCAACGTGTACCGCTCCCCCGCCCCACCGACCACGATCGGTGGGCGAGGCTGCTGGACCGGCCGCGGCAGGTTCGGGACGTCACGCAGCTGGTAGTGCTCCCCCTCGAACGTGGTCGGACCGCCGTCGAACATGCGGGTCAGGATCTCGAGCGCCTCACCGAGCCGCTCGGAGCGCTCGGCGATGCTTCCCCAGGCGAGCCCGGTCTGGTCGTGCTCGTCGGCGACCGAGCCGCTGCCGATGCCGATGTCCAACCGGCCGTTGGAGATCACATCGAGCGTGGTCGCCATGCGGGCCAGCAACGCCGGATGGCGGAAGTTGTTGCACAACACCATGTGACCGACCCGCAGGCTGGTCGTCTCGGTCAGGAGCGCGGTCGCCAAGGTCCAGCCCTCGAGCGACGGTGCGGCGGGCAGTCCCGGCGCCCACAGATGGTCGTACAACCACAGCGACGCGAATCCGAGTGACTCGCACCGGCGGGCGCGATGAACCATGTCCGGGTAGTCGAATGCGACCTGCGGGACGTAGATACCGAACTCGATCGGATGGGCGCTCATCAGCCGACTCCGTCTCCGCCATCTCGGTAAACAGCCCACAAGGCGCGCACGTCTTCGAGACTACGCAGGAGATCGTTGAGGTGGGTGCACGTCGTCGTACCGACGAAGTCGGCGCGGACCCGTTCGCGCAGGGCGTCGAGGTCCTGACCGGCGAGGCGCGCCGCGCTCGCCGCCGCGCTCGGGCACTCGACGTAGGGCAGCACACGCGGTGTCACGTCGATCTGGGTGATGACGAGCGAGGAAAACGCGATCGTGGCCTCGAGGGGCCCGCCAGTACTTCAACCGTCAGTGCTTCCTTGCGGCGTCGACGCCGGGCGTCGAGGACATCGAGCGCCGCCACCTCATCGGAGTCGGCAATCTCCTGTGGGGCAACGACCTTCCGCACCCGGAGGGAACGTTTCCCTACACGCGCCATTGGATACGGGAGCGCTTCCACGACGCACCCGAGGACGAGACGCGCCGGATCCTCGGCGAGACCGCGGCCGAGGTGTACGGCGTCGACCGCGCCGCGCTCGCCCCACTCGTCCAGCGGATCGGTCCATCCCACGATGAGGTCTACGGCGACCAGACCGTTGTTCCCGCGCCGGCGTGACCGCCTGAGGACACGAACCCTCGAGCACGCCCGCGGAGTCGCCGACCAGCCAGGTCGGAGTGATGACCGTCAAGCCGGTTGGCCGTGGCGCTCCACCAGCTCCACTTGGTAGCCGTCGGGATCAGCCACGAACGAGATCGTCACCGGCCAGCGTTCGGGGCTCATCGGGGCCACGACCGACGTGTAACCGGCCGCGACGGCCTTGTCGTGCAGGGCCGTACAGTCGTCGGTGTTGACGTAGAGCTTCCACATCGCGGTACCCATGTCGATGGGTTCGCTGCTGTCGAGCTTCTGCGCGAGCTGGATCTTGCCGCCCTGGGCGGGGTTCTCGAGGATCGCCTCGGCCACGTTTGGGATCTCGGTCCGACTCGTACAGCTCAACCCCAGCGTCTCGTAGAACGCGATCGTCCTCTCCAGATCGCTGACGTAGACGCAGTACTGGTTGAGCCACGAATACGTCGTGTCGTCGCCGTCCTTCCACGGATGACGCTGCGTGAGCTCGACCATGTAGCCGTCGGGGTCCTCGATGAAGCCGATCGTCATGGGCCACCGGTCGCCTCGCGCCGGCGCCGTGACCGACTTGGACCCGGAGCCGATCGCATCGCTGTACATCTTCTCGATGTCGTTGGTCGCCACGTAGAGCTTCCAGAAGGCGTTGCCCATTCGGATGGGTTCATCGCTGTCGAGCTTCTGCGCCAGCTGGAGCTTGGCGCCCTTGTTCGAATTCTCGACGATCGCCTCGGCCACGTTGGGGATCTCGGTCCGGCTCGTGCACTCCAACCCGAGGAGCTCGTAGAACGCAACGGCCCTCTCCAGGTCGGTGACGTAGATGCAGTATTGGCCTATCCACGATTCCATGGGGCCCCTTTCGGTGAATTGCAGCGTCAGGCGTCCTGGCGTTCGGAGACCTGTTCGAACAAGGTCAGTGAGCTGGAGGGCGAGGAAGAGTCCGTTCGGGTGATGGATCCGTCGGCGAAGCCACGCCCGATGCCGCCCACCACATCGTGGAGATCGTCGCCCTCGACCTCGTACAGCGCGAGGTACGGGCCCGGTGGATCGCCTGGCCTGACCTGTTGCTCCGAGACCTTGTACCGCGTCCCGGACTTGAACCCCGGCAGGGCGACCAGCTGCGGCACGTGCAGCTCGTCGTACCAGCGGTTGAACTCGACCTCACCGCCCTCGGCCGGCGCCGTGTACACGACGAGAACACCTCTGGGCATGATTCCTCCACTCCGTGTGGCGTGCGCCCCGACCGGCTCGATCGCCGTGGCCGGGTCCGAAGAGCGCGGCTTCGACAACTCGCAGTGCAGGCGGATCCCCCTGTTCTCCTTGGTGGGAGCTGGGCGATCCCCGTACCGCGTGTTCCCCCGGATCGGGACGTCCTGGACAACATTACGAAATGTACTTCGAGAAGGCGCCACGTGCCAGGGGCCATACACGGCGCCATGAGGCAGGATGAGCGGCACGTGATCTCGCCGCAGCCACGGAACGAAGGGCATGCCCCATGAACGACAGCGTCTGGATCCGCGAGGACCAGCACACGCTTCTCCAGCTCATCGACCGCAGGTTGCGGTCCGGGCCCGACGACCCCTATCTCGACATCGTCGGTACCCAGCTCTCCGCCGCAGAGGTCGCCGACCGCGCCGGCCGGATCGCGACCGCCCTCACCGATCTCGGCGTCCGCAAAGGCGACCGGGTCTCCTCGCTGATCGAGAACAGCCCGGAAGCACTCCTGACGTGGTGGGGCATCGTGTGGTGCGGCGCGGTAGCTGTCCCGGTCAACACCGCGTACAAGGGCGACTACCTCCGCCACCAGCTCGCCGACTCGGGCTCGCGGGTCCTCATCATCCAGGGTGACCTCGCCGAGCGGGCACTCCGGGTCGCTCCGGAGATCGAGAACCTCGAGCATGTGATCATCATCGGCGAGGGCCCGAGCGACTCCCCATCGGTCTCGTCGCACAGCTGGGACGCGCTGTTCCAGCTCGACCCGGCGAGCCCGGCCGATGTCCACCCGTCGGATCTCGGCACGTTCATCTACACCGGTGGTACGACCGGGCTCAGCAAGGGCTGCATGCTGAGCCACAACTATCATGAGATCCTCTCGCGCCAGATCGGGCATTGCTGGGGCCGGCGGCCCGACGATGTGGTGTGGACCCCCCTCCCGCTCTTCCACTACAACGCGCTGGTCACCGCCGTGCTCGGGCCGCTGATCTTCGGAGGCCGTGGCGCGATCGACCGGAAGTTCTCGGTGTCCGGCTTCTGGCCCGAGATCAACCGCACGGGAGCGACGATCACCTCGACGCTGGGGACGATGGCCTACCTGATCGCCCACGACGAGGACCGCCCGGAGATGCCCGGCTCCGGCGCGCCCGAAGCCAACGCGACCCTGCGGATGATCGGAGCCGCTCCCCTGCCGGAAGAGATCGAGACGACCCTGCGGACACGGTTCGGCGTCGACACTTTCAGCGGTGCCTACGGCCTGACCGAGGCATCCCTCGTGTCGTGGCAACCACCCGGGGTCAAGAACAAGCCCAACGCAGCCGGCGTTGTCAACTCCGAGTACTTCGACGTCCGCATCTTCGACGATGCCGACGACGAGCGGCCTCCGAACACCGAGGGCGAGATCGTGTTCAGGCCCAAGCGCCCCCAGGCGATGTTCGAGGGCTATTGGGGCCGCCCCGAGGCAACCGTCGAGGCCTGCCGCAACCTGTGGTTCCACTCCGGAGACATCGGTCGCATCGATGACGAGGGCTATCTCTTCTTCGTCGACCGCAAGGCCGACTATCTGCGACGTCGGGGGGAGAACATTGCCAGCTTCGAGGTCGAGCGCATCATCATGCGCCACGGTGGCCTCGCCGACGTGGTCGTCCACGCGGTGCCGAGCGAGTTCGGTGAGGACGATCTGAAGATCAGCGCCACACGCGCAGCCGGTTCGACGCTCAGCGAGGAAGCACTGTTCCGGTGGTGCATCGACGAGCTGCCGTACTTCGCGCTCCCGCGCTACATCGAGTACCGCGACGAGCTCCCTCGGAGCCCCGTCGGCCGGGTGCTGAAGCGGGTGCTCCGAGAAGAGGGGGTCACGACGAGCACCTGGTGCGTCGACGACTCCGGGATCACCTACGAGAAGCGATGACGAGCTTCGTCCTGATCCACGGCAACTCGAGCACGGGCGCCTACTGGGACCGACTGCGCCCCCTGCTGCACCGAAGCGTTCTCGCGCCGGACCTACCCGGTCGTCGGGAACATCCCTCCGACCTGATGAGCCTCACCATCGACGACTGCGTCGGCGCGGTGTGCGATGCAATCGAGCGGAGCGCTCTCGACGACGCGGCCGTCGTGATGGCCCACTCGTCCGGCGGGTTGTGCGTCCCGGGTGTCGCTCGCCACCTCGGGTCCCGATGCCGACACATCGTCTTGTCCTCGGCATCGGTACCGCCCGATGGCGGTACGGGACTCGACTGCATGAAGCCCCGCCATGCCGACGGATGCCGCGCCGCGATGGCACAAGCCCGCGAGACCGACACCGCGATCACGAGCCTCGACGGGATGCGCGAGCCAGATCCCGCTCAGATTCGTACCTCGTTCGGAGGAGACCCACTGCCCGACGACCTGGTGACCTTCATGATGGACCCGCAGCGGCGCGTGCCCGACTCGTTCAACCTGTACTTCCAGCCGGTGACATGGAAGGGCGTGCCTGAGGTCGGCATCACCTGGATCAAGAACCTGCGCGACCGTCCCATCCCCGTCGACCTCCAGGAGACGATGATCAGCCGACTGCCTCGACCGCCGGCGATCGTCGAGATCGATGGCGGTCATATCCCTTCGGTGACGGATTCCGACGAGGTGGCATCGGTGCTCAACGCTCTCGCCTGACCGGGCGCCTCAGGCCATGTCCGCTGCGCGTCAGAGCTTGGCCCGAACCGTCGACCAGCGCTCGCCCCGATCCTCGCACAGGCCGCGGATGACGAGCAGCAACCGCTCACCGAACGCGTCGCCGACGTCGACCGAGAGCTCGGGGAGCATCCTGCGTAGCTGCGGGAAGTCCTCCGGACCGCTCTGGGCCAGCACCCGGTGGAACTCCGCGATCGCGGGCCTCCCCTGCTCGGAGGCCCGCCGCTCGCGCAGCCCGATCACGGCTGCGCCCACGGCGAAGTCGCTGATCGTGCCGTACGCGCGCCAGGCCTCCGCGACCGAGAACCCGTCCCGGCCCAGCTTCGCGAGCACGATCTCGATCGTGGCCGCGGTGCGGTCGGTGCTCACGGCACCCTCGATGAACTGCTTGAGCAGCTCCGGTTGGGCCATGAAGGCCGCGCGGTTGTAGCGGGCCCACTCGCAGAGCCAGACCGCCCAGTGCTGTCCGCGATCCTCGGGGAGCTCGATCCGGCCCGCGGAGTACTCGGCCGCGAGCCGCATGAGATCGCCCTTGCCTTCGATGTGGTGATACAGACCGGGCACGCTGACCCCGAGCCGGTCGGCCACCGCCTTCATCGTGAGTCCGCTCAGGCCGAGCTCGTGCGCGGCCTCGGCGATCATCTGCCGGTCCAGCTTGGGGGGCCGACCCACCCGCCGCCGCTCGGAGGGAGCCGGGTCGCCGGCCGCGGAACGATCGCGCGTCTTGGCGGGAGGCGGGGCCATGGAATTTCAGAATACCTTCGAAATCCCTCGGGGCCAGGTTCCGGCTCGCGCGGACCGCCCTCGGGGCAGTTGACGGGCGCGCCGCCGTCATGAAATTCTTGAAACAGATTCGGAAAGCGGGAACGAGAGGGTCGCGGAGGGGCGATGAGGGATCTCAACGACAAGGTCGCAGTCGTCACCGGCGGCGCGGGGGGCATCGGTCGCGCGCTCGCGGAGGAGCTCCTCGCAGAAGGAGCCAAGGTCGTCATCGCCGACGTGCAGCCGGACCTCCTGGACGAGACGGTGTCCGAGCTCGCTCCCCGCGGCGCGGTCATCGGTGTCCCCACCGACGTGACCGACCCGACGTCGGTGGAGGAGCTGGCGGAGCGGACCTACGCGACCTTCGGGGCCTGCCACATCTTGTGCAACAACGCCGGTGTCGGCGCGCCGGCTTCGCTGGTCTGGGAGACGACGATCAACGACTGGAAATGGGTGCACTCGGTGAACGTCATGGGGGTCGTCCACGGGATCCTCGCCTTCGTGCCTCGCATGATCGCCGCGGGTGAGGAAGGCCACATCGTCAACACCTCCTCGGGAGACGGGGGCATCTCGCCGATGCCGACGGCATCGGTGTACGCGGCCAGCAAGGCGGCGGTGACGAGCCTGACCGAGTGCCTCGCGAGCCAGCTCGAATCCGAGAACACCACGTTGAAGGCGTCGATCTTCTACCCCTCCGGTGGCCTCCTGCGGACAGGGCTGTGGGAGTCGGAGCGGACGCGCCCCAAGGATCTGACCCGGGAGGTTCCCCGCAAGACGACGCCGATCACGGTCGCTGGGCTCGAGGCTCAGGCCAAGGAGAAGGGCTACGAGCTGCCGTGGCAGGACCTCAATGAGCTTGCTCGTGTCGTGATCGACGGCATCCGCAACGAGAAGTTCATCTTCATGATCGGCGTGGACTCGATCGGCACCTCGCTGCGAGATCGCGCCGGGTACTTCGAGAAGGGCGACCTGGTGCCGCACGACCAGCACACGATCGGCTGAGAAGAGCTCGTCGTGGGGGCCGTCGTCGGGGCTCAGCCTTCGTAGCCGGAGTAGAACTGCAACGCCCACTGTCGCTGGTCGAGCAGCTTCTTCTCGCTCTTGGTGACGACCGGCCGCTCGACGTACCGCTTGTTCTCCCAGATCGGCAGGTCCTGGCTCACGCCGCTCGAGAAGTTCTCCGCCGCGGCGCGCGCCGCGTCGGGTCCGAGGGACTTCGGCGCGGTGAAGACCCAGCGCACCAAGAGGTTCTCCTCGTCGATCGGCGTGGTCGACGAGAAGAAGGTGACGTAGTCGGTGATCCGCAGGACTCCGAGACCGAGCCCGAAGCCTTCGCGCACGAAGTTGCCATCGCCAGCGACGGTTCTCTTGTAGTAGCCGTCCACCTGGAAGTCGTCGTCGGGAATGGCATCCGTGCCGTGCACGTACTTGAAGTGGGCGAAGTCGACGTTGTTCTCGGCCATCTCCTGACAGCACGTGGCGACCTTGAACTCGACGAGCTCGTACGGAAGCCACTCGGCGTCGTTGCCGAACTCGGCCACCTCGGGCACCTCGTAGAACGGCGGCTTCTCCTCGCCGTGGTGCCACGCCCAGATCATGTTGTTGCGCTCCAGGCAGGGGTAGGCCCGAACCCTCGCCTTGGTCGGGATGTGGTCCAAGTCTCCGTACGGGATCTCCGCGCACTTGCCGGTGTCGCCCTCGAAGAGCCACCCATGGAACGGACACCGGATGCACGTGCCCTCGACCCGGCCGCCGGCGCCGATGTGCGCGCCCAGATGGGCGCAGTAGGCATCGATCATGTGCGGCGCACCGTCGTCGGCCCGGTAGAGCACAACGTCCCGACCGAACACATGCTGTGACGTGACCTGGCCTGGATCGAGGCTCCGGCCCTCGGCGACCACGAACCAACCATTGGGAATGGGGAAGGGAAACCGTGGCTCGTTCGTTGGAGTCCGCACGATCGGACGGCGGCTCTGGTCGACGAGGGCCTGCGGGTCCCGCGGCATCGGGAAGCTGGTGAAGCTCTCGAACGGGATCTCAGTGGTGGACATGGGTGTCTCCTTGATAGAGCGCCGACGCGTCGAGTCGAGCATGGAAGCCGAGAAGGGTCGTGTGGATGACGTGTTCGAAGAGCTGCTCATCGCTGTAGGAAGCCATCGCACTGGCGACACCGGGTGCAACCCCGGTCGTCGGCTGTGACATCAACGACTCGGAATGTCTCGCCAGTGGCGCCGCTTGTTCGATCAGGACGACGCCAAGCGTGGTGCGAGAGATGCGGATGAGCTCCTCGCCCGCGAGGCGATCGCCCGCGCCGGCCCGCTGGAGCGCCCGCAAGAGCGCGGCCCCGACCACGACCATGAAGTCGGCGAGCTCCGGATGCTGACCGAGGAAGTGCCCGAACCAAGGATGGGCCAGCCAGTGGGCACGGACCCGGCGCATCCAGATGGCGATGGCATCATCGGGAGGAACGGCCGGGTCGTCGTCGAGCACGAGCTCCCCGCTCACCGAACGGGCCACAGCGATCTCGAGGTCGCGCCGGTCGGTGACGTAGCGGTACAGCGCCATGGGACTCGACCCGAGGGCGTCGGCGACCGCCCGCATGGACAGGGCGTCGGTGCCCTGCTCATCGAGCAGCCGACGCGCCGTGTCGACGATCACCTCACGACCGAGCCGGCCTCGTGCGGTCGCTTCGGACGGCACCGCCACAGACACCATTCCGACACTATACGCGCTACGTATACGCCATACGCAAGACCTTGAACGGCGCCGGAGCGTCAGCCCCCGCCGGACCGCCTCCGGCAGATCGACGACGCCTCCAGGGTTCACACCTCGACCGGGACCCGCTCCAATGGGGTGTCTCCGTGCACATCGTCAGGTGTCGGCCCGATGCGCTGGACGAGCGGGGCGAGCGCGGCGCGGTCGACGCCGTACACCTCCGCCGCGGTCTCACCGAGCATGCGGCGAGTCTCGTCGGTGGAGACGTCCTTGAAGCGCTCCCGCATCCAGAACCGAGTGTACGGATATGTGCCTTCGGGATGGGGCAGGTCGTTGCCCCACATGATGTTGCCGATGCCGACGAGGTGGCGACGCTCGATGTCGTCCTCGCCCGGCGTCGACGCCGCGAAGAAGCAGTTCCGGTTCAGGTAGTCGCTCGGCTTCATCGTCAGCTCCTGACGGAAGACGTCACCGAACTTGCGGGTGTTGTGCGCGCCCACCCACTTCTCGTCCATCTTGCGGATCTGATCCGGGACCCACCAGCATGCGTTCTCGGCCATCGAGTACATGAGGTTCGGGTGGCGCTCGAAGACACCACCCCAGATGAGCACCGCCAGCGGACGGCCGGCCCACCAGCCGGCCTCCGCAACGTAGATCGGCAGCATCCCGGGACCGGGCCCGATGTCGGTGGGACCGGCACCGGAGTGAGTGTGCAGAACGAGGCCGAGGTCCTCGACCAGCGTCCACAGCGGCTCGTAGCACAGGTCGTGATAGGCGGGGCGGTCGAACCAGCGCGACGGGATGAGGATCCCGAGGTGACCGAGATCCTTGGCCTCGCGCACCATCCGCAGCACCGTGTCCATGTCGGGGATGATCGCCGGGATCACCGCAACACCGATTCGGCGCTCCGGGTCCTGGGAGCAGAAGTCGGCGAGCCACCGGTTGTGGGCGCGGCTTCCGGCGATCGCGTCGGCGGGCTCGCTCTGCGATCCGACGGCGAGCCCCGTGCCGAAGGGAGACGCGGCCACCCGTCCCGTCCCGAGCACGTCGGCGTCGGGGAAGAGCACCTCGGCGGCGACCCCCTCGGTGTCGAGGATCGCGTTGCGCGCATCGGAGTCGTAGGCCGCGGTCAGACCGCTGTCGCCGCCGGTCTCCGCCTCCCACTCCTTCTTGAAGCCCTTGCCGCTCTCGGCCGCGATCGCCCGCCGCTGGTCGCTCGCGGCCTGCTGGTGCGCGTCGAACCGCTCCCGGAAGTCAGGGTCGAGGTAGTCCCGATACACGTCGGCCGGCGGGCCCGCGTGGCCGTCCGAAGAGATGACCAGGTAGCGATCCATGGAACCCTCTCTACGCTCTTTTCGAATTACATACGACAATACGGCGGCTCGCGGCCGGGCGTCAAGCAATCGAGAGGCGTCGACCGCGCCGCGCCGGCGATCGCCGCCGATCGCCGGTCGAGCGATTCGCCACTAGCCTTTGAAGCACAGCTCATCAAAAAGAGCACACGTTCAGGGGGTGGGGATGAACATCGACGAGATGATCTTCGTCAGCGTGGACGACCACGTGGTCGAGCCGCCGACCATGTTCGAAGGACGGGTACCGGCGAAGTATGCGGACCGGGCGCCGCGCGTCGAGCAAACCGACGACGGCGACGACGTGTGGGTGTTCGAGGGAAGCCGGATCCCCAACATCGGCCTGAACGCCGTCGCCGGGCGCCCCAAGGACGAGTACGGCGTCGACCCGACCGCGTTCGACGAGATGCGTCCCGGATGCTTCGACATCCACGAGCGCGTGAAGGACATGAGCGCCGGCGGTGTGCTCGCGTGCATGTGCTTCCCCTCGTTCCCGTCGTTCTCGGGACGCCTGTTCCTGGGCTGTGAGGACAAGGATCTGGCCCTCGCCATGGTGCAGGCCTACAACGACTGGCACATCGACGAGTGGTGCGGCACCTATCCCGGGCGCATGATCCCGATGGCCCTGCCGGTGCTGTGGGACCCCGAGGCCTGCGCCGACGAGATCCGGCGGGTCGCGGCGAAGGGCTGCCACGCGCTGACGTTCACCGAGAACCCCGCGATGCTCGGCCTGCCGAGCTACCACGACGAGCACTGGAACCCCGTGTGGCGCGCGCTCGTCGAAGAGGGGACGGTCCTCAACGTTCACCTGGGCTCGTCGGGTCAACTCGCCGTCACGGCACCCGACGCGCCGATCGACGTGATGATCACGCTCCAACCGATGAACATCTGCGCCGCCGCCGCCGATCTCGTGTGGTCGGGCATCTTCCGCGAGTTCACCGATCTGCGGGTCGCGCTCACCGAGGGCGGCACCGGCTGGGTCCCGTACTTCCTCGACCGCCTCGACCGGACCTACGAGATGCACCACCAATGGACCGGACAGGACTTCGGCGACCGCCGCCCGTCGGACGTCTTCCGGGAGCACATCCTCACCTGCTTCATCGCCGATCCGATCGGCCTCGCACTCCGCGACGAGATCGGCATCGACAACATCTGCTGGGAGATGGACTACCCGCACTCCGACTCGTCATGGCCCAACGCCCCCGAGGAGCTCGTGACGACGGCCGCCCGCTACCAGGTCAGTGATGCCGATCTCGCCAAGATCACCCACGAGAACGCCATGCGCTGGTACCAGTTCGACCCGTTCGCACATCGCGCCCGCGAGACCTGCACCGTCGGCGCGCTCCGCGCCGAGGTCGCGGGACACGACATCTCGACCCGCTCCATGAACAAGGGCCGACACGCCGACGCGACGATCCCCAGCCTCGGCGAGCTCGCCGGGAAGGCGACCGCCTGAGCGGCTGATCAGACTCGCACGGGGACGTGAGCCGGCCCGCGCACGGTGGTCGTGTGGACCATCTCGATGCGGGCCTCGTCGACCTCCCACGCGGGATGATGGTCGAGCATCGCCTCGATGATCGCGACGCCCTCGAGCCGAGCGAGCGCGGCCCCGAGACAGAAATGGGGACCGTATCCGAACGTCAGGTGACGGTCCATCTCGCGCTCGACGTCGAAGACATCCGGATTCGGGTACTTGCGCTCGTCTCGCCCGGCTGAACCGTTCAGCAGGGCCATCTTGGCTCCGGCCGGCACGGTGACCCCGTAGAGCTCGACGTCCTTGGTCACCAGACGCGCCTGGACCGGCGACGGTGCCTCGTAGCGCAAGAGCTCCTCGACCGCGTTGGGGATCAACCCGCGGTCCTCCAACAGCTTCGCTCGCTGGTCGGGGTGGCGGGCCAACAGTACCGCCGACCAGCCCGCCAGCCGCGCGGTCGTCTCGCTGCCCGCGCTCTGCAGCAGCATGAAGAAGCCCTGCACCTCGCCGGGATCGAGCTTGCGGATCGTGCCGTCTGCGAGCTCGGCATCAGCGCTGAGCAGCATCGAGAGCATGTCGTCTTCCGGCTTCTGGTTGCGCTGTTCGATGATGTCGGCCATGTACGCCGACAGCTTCGTCGAGCCCTCGACCCGGGTCTCGCTGAACTGCATGACTCCCTGGATCGTGTCGCCGGTCTCGGCGTCGGGGTCGTAGTGCATGAACATGTCGACCCATCGTCCCAGCTGTTCCTGGTTCTCCTCCGGCACACCGAGCATCTGGCCGATGACCATCGGCGGGATGCGTGCCGCGAAGTCACCCATGAAGTCGAACTCGGAGCGCCCCTCGACCGCCCCGAGGAACTGGTCACACAGCTGACGAATGCGACGCTCCAGGTGCGCAACCTTCTTGGGAGTGAACTCGCGGTTCACGATCTGACGAGCAATGTCGTGTCCGGGAGGATCGTTGAAGATCATCGCCCCGAGACCGCTGAACTGCCCGCGCTGCTCGTCGGCCTGCGAATCCGGCCGGATGAGCTCGAGCACGGTGCCGTGCGCCGAGCTGAACGTCCGCCAGTCGAGCAGCCCGCGGAAGACGTCCTCGTACCGGCTCAGCGCGTAGAAGTCGTGACGGTCGTTGTAGTAGAGCGGCGCCTCGTCGCGCAGCCGTTTCCACGTCGGGTGCGGGTCGTCATCGAGCTCGTAGTCGTACGGGTCGTAGACGAGACCGGACGGAACGTCGGGCAATGTCTTCACGAGATGCGCTCCCTCGTCCGGGCTGGGCGCCGGTGACGGCCATACCATCACGCCCCTCCAGGCGTCGAGTAGATATCGGAAATCTACTCGCGAACGGCAAGATGGTCGAAGCAGCGTCGCTCCGGTCGCACCTTGTCGATGTCGGGTCCCGGGGCTAGCTTCGGAGCCAGTCTCCGAAACTCGTTCGGGTCGGGACATGGGGGAAGCAAATGCACGCTGGCTTGCGCCGCATCCTGGTCGTGGGTGCGCTCGTCTGTATGGTCGCTGCTGGATGTACGAGCACCACGTCCGAAGGCGACGGGTCCGACTCGAGCTCCGGCGGGGTCGGGAGTGCCGTCGGGATCACCGACAACACGATCAAGATCTCCATGGTCGCCGCGGACCTCTCGACGCTCACCGAACAGAACCTCGCGCCCGACATCGGTGACCCCGCGAAGACGATGGAGGCCGTCGTCGCCGACGTCAACGCGAACGGTGGCGTCGCGGGGCGCCAAATCGAGCTGACGACCCACATCCTGTCGGGCACCGACGCGGTGCTGAACCCGGACGCGGCCCGTCAGGCGTGCGTGCAGGCAACCGAGGACGACCAGCCGTTCGCGGTCATCATCTCCGCCGCGATCTCGGCCGACGTCGTCGAGTGCACGGCAATCGATCACGACGTGTTGACCATCACGATGGACAGCTGGCCCGACTCGTTCTTCGAGGAAGCCGAGGGGCGACTGTTCTCGGTCGCGACGCACCTGTCCATGTCCCGCACGCGCGAGTACGACGCGTGGCCGGAGCTCCTCGACGACGAAGGCCAGCTCGACGGCAAGACCATCGGCATCGTCCGCCAGGACATCCCGACTCAGCAGGAGGCGGTCGACGACTCGTTGACGCCGAGCCTGGAAGCGCTCGGCTACGAGGTGGCCGCCGAGTCGGTGCTGCCCTGCCCGGAAGGCAGCCAGACCTGTGAGCAGCACGACGTCGCGATCCAACGGCTCCAGGATGCGGGCGTCGACCTCGTGTTCCTCGTCGCGCAGACCCTGCCCGGCGCGGCGACGGTCGATGCCGCGGCCAAGCTCGGCTTCACACCGGAGTGGACCACGATCGGCAACAACGTGACCAACACCGTGGCGAAGTTCTACACGAACGCGAAGGAGAACTACGACGGGGCGTGGGGCATCAACACTGCATTCAGCGAACCCACCGACACGGCGGTCGAGTGCAATCGCATCGCCGTGGCCGGAGACGCGCTGGAGTTCCCGTTCGCCAGCGACGGGTACCTGTTCACGGCCGTGACGTGCCAGCAGCTCCAGACGCTCGCCACCGCGATCGACGACATCGACGGCACGATCACCCAGGCGTCGGCGATCAAGGCCTTGGAGAACCTGGGTGACGTACCGATGATCGCCGGTCCCCCGCTCGGCACCCTCAGCACCACCAAGCACGATGCCGGCAACTCCGTGTTCCTCTCCCGCTACGACGCGAGCACCGAGGTATTCGAACCGATCGACGACGAGAAACCGACCGAGATCAAGTAGCGGGCGCGGACGGAGATCACGAGTGACCGACAACCGCCCGCACGAAGGCGCGTCGGATTCGGCCGCGGCGCTCGCAGCGGCGGTCATCGAGGAGGAGGCGCGGCGCGGCGAGTCCGTCATCGTCCCGGAGACCCTGCTCGCCGACGCGGACCTGCCCGGCGTCGACGAGCGCGCGATGTCGCTGCGGGAGGCGATTCGTCTCGGTGGCGCCCGCACGATCGCGATCGTCTCGCTGCTCGGTGCGATCGAGCTCATGGACAATGGCGTGTTCAACGTGCTCGCGCCCGACATCCAGAGATCCCTCGGTGTCTCGGACGCGGTCCTCGGCGCGATCGGGGGTGCGACCGGCGTCCTGTTCGTCTTGGGCGCAATCCCGATGTCGTCGTTGTCGGATCGGATGCCGCGCAAACGGCTCATCGCGGCGACGATGTCGACCTGGGCCGTGATCATCCTGCTCACCGGGACCGTCCAGAACGCGTTGCAGATGTTCCTCGCCCGGCTCGGCGCGGGGCTCGGGCAATCATCGTCACTGCCGGTCAACGGCCCTCTGCTCATCGACGCGTACCCGATCCAGTCGCGCGCGCGCGTCTTCGCGGTTCTGGGCACCGCGCAGGCGATCGGCTCGATGTTCGCGCCGTTCCTCGCCGGCGGGATCGCGATGCTGGCGGGCGGTGACGAGGGCTGGCGCTGGGCGTTCGTCCTCCTGGGCTTGGTCGCGCTCCCGGTCGCGCTGTCGGCCACGACGATCCCCGAACCGAGACGTGGGCGGTACGAGATGCAATCCGTGCTCGGCGAGGAACTGCCGCCCGAGGAGGACGAGCTACCGATCTCGTTGTCCGTCGCGTTCGAACGACTGAAGCAGATCCGCAGCTTCTACTTCTTCCTGGTCGGCATGGCCGCGCTCGGCTTCGCCCTCTTCACCGCACCCCTGTTCCTCAACCTGTTCTTCAAGGAGGAGCTCGGGCTCAACGCGTTCGAGCGAGGGTTGGTCGCGACCCTGATCGCGTTGCCGACTCTGTTCGCCATCGCTATCTCGGGCAAGCGAGCCGACGCCCTCTTCCGCCGTAGTCCGCCTGCCGCGATGGCCCTCATCGGCGTCCTCATCGGCTGCTTCGGGATCGGGTTCGTGGCCGCCATCTGGATGCCGTCCGTCTGGCTCGTCGTGCCCGTGCTCGCGCTCGCGACCGCATCCGCGCGCGCCGCGTTCGTGATCCTGCCCGCGGTGATCGCGACGATCATCCCGTACCGCCTGCGAGCGAGAGGGATCGCGCTCGTCGGGGTCTACGTCTTCCTTTTTGGCTCATTCTTCGGAGCGATCATCACCGGCCTCGTGAGCGACGCCTACGGGACCCGAACCGCGCTCACGGTCCTCATCCTGCCGTCGACGCTGATCGGCGGGTTCCTCATCTCGCTCGGGGCACGACACATCCGGGGTGACATGGCGATGGTGGTCGAGGACCTGCGCGAGGAACAGGCCGAGCGAGAACGGCTGAGTCACTCCGAAGGCTCGTCGCCGGTGATCCAGGTTCGGAACCTCGACTTCTCCTACGGCAAGGTGCAGGTGCTCTTCGACGTCAGCTTCGACGTCCATCGCGGTGAGACGCTCGCCCTTCTCGGCACGAACGGAGCGGGCAAGTCGACGCTCCTGCGCGTCATCAGTGGTCTCGGAGTCGCGTCGCGGGGCGTCGTCCGCCTCAACGGCCGCACGGTGACCTATGCGGACCCGGAGCTGCGCGTGCGCGTCGGGATCATCCAGCTCATCGGCGGCGGTGCCACATTCCTTCCGATGACCGTCACCGAGAACCTGCGCACCGCGGGATACCTCTACTCGCGCGATGAGCTGCGATCACGCATCGACAATGTGCTCGAGCTCTTCCCGATGCTGCAGGACCGGCTCGATGTCCCTGCTCGCGAGCTGTCGGGTGGCCAGCAACAGATGCTGGGGCTCGCGATGACGCTGATCCATCAGCCGGAGGTGCTCATCATCGATGAGCTCTCGCTCGGCTTGGCGCCGATCGTCGTGCAGCAGGTACTCGAGATCGTACGCACGCTCCAGCAGCGCGGCATGACCATGATCATCGTCGAGCAGTCGCTCAACGTCGCGCTCGCCATCTCCGACCGAGCGATCTTCATGGAGAAGGGCGAGGTCCGGTTCGTCGGTTCCGCACGAGAGCTGGCGGCGCGCGACGACCTGGCCCGCGCCGTGTTCCTGGGCCGCTAGCGATGCTCGCGGTCGACTTCTCGGGCCAGGTCGTCTTCTCCGGCGCGGTGACCGGCCTGACCTACGGGGTCATGGCCGTCGGTGTGATCCTCGTCTTCCGATCCGCGCGGGTCATCAACTTCGCCGTCGCCGAGATGGGTGGATTCTCTGCCGCGCTCCTCTATCGCCTCGTGATCGACTGGGACGCGCCGTTCTGGCTCTCGTTCGTCGCCTGCATCGCCGTGGGCGCGGTGATCGGCGCGGCGATCGAGCTGCTCATCGTGCGCCGGCTCTTCTCGGCGCCACGCGTGATCCTGCTCGTCGCACTGATCGGCGCCGCGCAGGTGCTGCTGTTCTTCCAGTTCATCCTGCCCGACATCACCCAGGTGCGACCGTATCCGACCGCGTTCTCCCACAGCTGGGAGATCGGCGGGATCCTCGTACGGAGCCAGGAGCTCACGGTGTTCGCGGTGATCCCGGCGCTCGTCGCGCTGCTGGCGCTGTTCCTCAACCGGACCAAGTACGGCCTCGCGATCAGGGCATCGGCGGCGAATGCCGACGCTGCCCGACTTGCCGGCATCAACATCAAGAAGACGTCGACCATCGTGTGGGTCCTGTCCGGTTCGCTCGCGTCGATCGCGGCGATGCTCTTCGCACCGCTCAACCCGCAAGGGGTGTCGGCGCTCGGCGTCGGGCCCGGCATGCTGCTGCGCGTCCTGACTGCCGCGCTGATCGGCGGGATGGCGTCACTGTCGCTCGCGCTCGCCGGCGGCATGGCAATCGGCATCGCGGAGAGCCTCATCTCCTACAACTTCAACGGCCAGCGCGGTCTGCTGGACGCGCTGTTGTTCGTCGTCGTGCTCGTCGCCCTCCTGGTGGGCGGCCGGCGGCGCGCGTTGGCCGAGGCCGACAGCGGCCGTTGGTCCTTCGCACCTCGTATCCGCCCCATCCCCGGCGCGATCGCCCACAGGTGGTGGATACGGCGCCTGCCGGCGCTCGGAGCGCTGTTCGTCGCGCTCGTCGCCCTTTTCCCACTCGTCTTCGTGGATCTGCCGTCACAACGCGAGGGCTGGAGTCGCGTGCTGCTCTACGCCATGGTGGCGCTCTCGCTCACGGTGCTCACCGGATGGGCCGGGCAGCTCTCGCTCGGCCAGTTCGCGTTCGTCGGCCTGGGGGGCATGACCACCGCCGCGCTCGTACGAGGAGGCGTGGGCTTCGTTCCCGCGCTCCTGGCCGCCGGCGTGATCGTCGCGCTCGTCGCCATCGTGATCGGCATGCCCGCGCTGCGCCGGCCGGGTCTCTACCTGGCCATCACGACCTTCGCGTTCGCGGTCATGACCAGCTCATGGTTGCTCTGGCGCAACGTGTTCCTCGACGGAGAGGTCGCCGCCGAGCTCCCGCGCCAGGTCATCCCCCTGCCGGCTGCGCTCTTCGACCAGGGTCTCGACCTCCGCGCGCAAGGCTCGTACTACGTCGTCTCGCTGCTCGCGCTCGGCCTCGTGCTGTTTGGTGTCGCACGGTTGCAGCGGAGCCGTCTCGGACAGTCGATGATCGCGGTCCGCGACAACGAGCGCGCCGCGGCATCGCTCGGCATCTCCCCGACGCGCGTGAAACTGACGGCGTTCGCCATCGGCGGCTGGATCGCAGGAGTCGCAGGTGGTCTGTTGGTCGGTCTCGTCACGCGCGCGCAGCCGAGCACCTTCGCTGCAACCCAGTCACTGCGCCTGATCTCGATCGTCGTGATCGGCGGACTGTCCTCGGTCGGCGGTGCCGTGCTCGGCGCGTTCTGGGTGATCGGGCTGCCCCAGCTCTTCGACGACAGCGTCGAGATCGGGCTCCTCACGAGTGGCGCCGGCCTGTTGATCCTGTTGCTGTACTTCCCCGGCGGACTCGTACAGGTGCTCTACAACATCCGCGACGCACTGTTCGCAGCGCTCGCGCGTCGGGTCAAGGCGCCTGCTGACGTGCCGGTCCAGACGTCCAGGCCCATACCGAGGCAGATGGCCATCGCCACGAAGGGCATGCCCGACGACCTCACGACGGTCGTGGACGCGAGGGCGGTGACGGTGTCCTTCGACGAACGAACCGTCGTCGATCACGTCGGCCTCCACATCGGGCGAGGTGAGGTCGTCGGGCTCATCGGCGCCAACGGTGCCGGAAAGTCGACGCTCATGAACGCCATCTGTGGATTCGTGCCGAGCGCCGGGGACGTGGAGATCCTGGGACACCGCGCGACCCGCCTGTCGGCCGCGAGACGCGCCCGCCTCGGGCTCGGCCGGTCGTTCCAGGGTGCCGAGCTCTTCCAGGACTTGACCGTACGCGACACGGTCTCCCTGGCGATGCCCGGGGTGCGACCGTGGCAACGCGCCACCCGCGCGGAGGCAGACGAGATCATCGCGTTCTTGGGGCTCGGTCAGTTCGCGGGTGCGTTCAACAACGAGCTGTCGACGGGCACCCGTCGCATCGTGGAGCTCGCATGCATTCTGGCGTCGGGGGCACGCGTCCTCTGCCTCGACGAACCGACTGCAGGAATCGCGCAACGCGAGAGCGAGGCGTTCGGTCCGTTGATCCTGCGCATCCGCGAAGAGCTCGGTGCCAGCCTGCTCGTCATCGAGCACGACATGCCGGTGATCATGGGCATCAGCGACCGCGTCTACTGCCTCGAAGCCGGACGAATGATCTGCGAGGGCACACCCGAGGCGGTGCGCACCGATCCCCTCGTGGTCGCGTCGTACCTCGGCACCGACGAGCAGGCGATCCAGCGCAGCGGCGCCGCGCCGTCCACGACCTAGCGCGACGCTGCGCTGGATCGGCGGGGGCGGGCCGGAGCGGTCAGACGGTCCAGGCGTAGTTCTCGTCGGGCCAGTACACGACACGATCATCCTTGAGCGTCTGCATCCTGGCATCGTCGTAGCCGAGCGAAGCGAGGATCTCGCGAGTGTGCTCGCCGACCATCGGGACTGGTCCCGCGATTCGGCCCGGCGTCTCCGAGAAGTCGATGAGCGCTCCGAACTGACGGGTGCGGCCGATCTTGGACTGCTCGTATTCGGCGACCAGGCCGAGGCGTTCGTTGTCGGCATCGAAGAACGCCGTCTCGCCCGCGTTCATGTCACGCGCGATCTCGTTGGGCACGCCGTGATCGTCGAGGATGCGCGACCAGACGATCGCGGTCTTCGTGACAAACATCGGTGTCAGCAACGCCTCGAGCTCCTGGCGGTGCTGGTCTCGCGCCGAGGCCGTTTCGAAGCGCTCGTCGGAGACCAGCTCGTCACAACCCAGCGCGTTGCACAATGCCACCCACTGGCTCTCTTGCAGCGCAGCGACCTGGATCCAGCCGTCGCTGGTCTCATACAGGCGGTAGCACGCGCCGAAACCGGTCTGCGGGCGGTCGAGCTGGGGCCTCGGCACGGGCGTACCGTTCGACAGCATGGCGTCGGATGAGAGCATCGCCGCACCGTCGAGCAGCGAGGTCCACAGCTCTTGGCCTTCACCGGTACGGCGCCGGTGGTACAGCGCGGCGAGGCAGCCGATGACCGACAACATCGCGTTCGACGTGTCGGTCATCCCGAAGCGGTAGTACATGGGGTCGTTGCCGGAGCGAACCGGCCCGGAGTCGAACTCGAGCCCGGCGGCAGCTTGGAACAGCGGGTCAAGGCCTCCGAACTTCGCGAGTGGTCCCTCGAGACCGTACGCCCACGTGTTGCAGTAGATGACCTCGGGGTTCACGGGCTTGCAATCGTCGTACGCGATTCGCAGGCGCTTCGCGACACCCGCGGTCATGTTGTGATGGACGATGTCAGCCCGCTCGATGAGCTGCATCGCGATCTCGTGACCGCGCTCGGTCTTGAGGTCCAGCGCGATGTCGCGCTTGCCGTGCTGGCAACCGAAGAAGGCCTGCGCCACCATGCGCATGCCGTCACCGGTGATCGGCTCGACCTTGATGACGTCGGCGCCGAGATCACCCATCACCATCGGCCCGAACGGGCCAGCGAGATACTGGCCGAAGTCGACGACGGCGACCCCTTCGAGCGCGTGCATCACGCAACCACCTCGCTGAACTCTGCGATCTGGGCGGATGAGAAGCCGAGCGGCCCGAATATCTCCTCGTTGTGCTCTCCCGCGCGGGCGCGCGGTGAGCGGATGGCGCCCGGCGTCGACGCGAGGTGGATCGGAACCCCCACTTGCGTGGCTGTGCCGTAGTCAGGGTCCTCGACCGTCGCGATCATGTCATTCGCGACCATCTGCGGATGCGGTGTGCCCTTCGCTCCGAGTGATTCCTCCATCGGGACGATGGCCTCGATCGCATGGTTGTTCTCACGGAACTCGGCGATGAGCCCGTCACGCTCGCGCGCCTTGTACGCCGCCCGACGCTTCGGTGTGATCGCGGCGCGCTCGGCGGCGGACAGCATCGGGAAGCGTTGCGGATCGGTCGCCTCGGGTACTCCGAGGATCTCGTCCTGGCTGCGCACCGGTGGGAGGCCGCTCATGATCGACGTGTGCACCCATTCGTCGTTCGCCACCTCGAACACCATCTCCTGGTGTACGCCGGGCGGGTATGACTTCACCATGGAACCGAAGAAGTCGGCGTTTGCATTCGGAACCCACGTCCAGATCTGGGTGGTGAACACCAACGCGCCCTGGAACAACGACGTGCGAACATGCTGGCCACGGCCGGTCTCCTCCCGGGCGACCAATGCGGCGAGAATCCCGGTGGGAACGAGAAACATCGCTCCCATGCTGGGCATCGGCACCGCGAGGAAGATCGGGCCCGGTCGCCAACCTGGCTGTTCCCACTGCTGACCGCTGCTGGCTTGCACCAGCGCGTCGTAGCCGGGGCGTTGCGCGAGACGGTGGCCTTGCGGGTACGCGGGACAGGACGTGTACACGAGGCGCGGGTTGCGTGCGTGCAGCAGATCGAACCCGATGCCGAGCCGGTCGGTGACCCCGGGTCGGAAGGTCTCGACGAGCACGTCGGCGGTGTCGGCGAGGCGGTGGAAAGCATCGAGTCCCGCCGGATTCTTCAGATCGATCGTCACGGACCTCTTCGATCGGTCCCACACCGCGTAGCCGCTGTAGTCGCGAAACGGGTCGCCCCCGGGTGGCTCCACCTTGATGACGTCAGCCCCTTGCTCGGCGAGCAGCTGCACACCGAGCGCACCCGCGATGCCCCACGAGAGGTCGAGGATGCTTGCTCCGCCGAGCGCGCCGGCCATCGGCTTTCCCCTTTGGTGGTTGCGGACCCTGAGGTTCGGTCTGCGGATCTTGGCACAATCCCTGACGCCGCCGTCACCTTGGGGACCGAGGTGTCTCGGTCCTGCGAGCGGCTCAGGCGCGCCGGGCCGGCGCAGAGACAGGCACGTCGACACCGCCGGCCGCGCTGGGCCGCTGGAGTGCCGAAGGATCGGCCGCCGTCACGACAGGAGCGGCGATGACGTGTTCGACGGCCATTGCGGGCGGTAGTAACCATCGAAGCGCAACTTCTGATCGCGGAGCTCCCGAATCGTGAGGAAGTCGCCCTTGTACCCCTTGTGGTCGCCGGGTCCGAACTGGATGTAACACGATGGGCCACCGTTCGTGGCGGGCATCCAGCGGATGCGCTCCATCCCGTCGCGCACGTGGGATGGGGTCGGGATGGATGCATTCGCGATACCGTGGATCGCGGCGCGCGCGGTGTCGTACGCGAGCGCGACCACGACATTCTTGGTCTTGCGACCGAAACGCGCTTCGAAACGCTTCGCCATCGCCTCGTAGTTCGGATTCGCGCCGTCTTCACCGAGTTGGTCGACACCGTGCCAGCCTTCGAGACCCTCGGCCCACGCGTTGGAATTCGAATAGAACATGAAGGCAGCGCCCATGACGCGAGGCGGGTCCCAGTCGAGCGCGCGAAACGCTTCGGCGAAATGAAACGTGGAATACCCGTAGCCGCCGTAGTAGATGCCTTCGGTACCCATCGCTCGCATCTCGCCGAGGTGCTCAGCGAGGTTCCGTGGGTTCGGCTCGAGCATGACCTCACGGGTCACGACCAAGCCGAGCCGCAGCGCGGTCTCGCGGAAGAAGTCGGCATAGTCGCGGCCTGACGAACCCGCCTCCCAAAACAAGCCGACCTTCTCGAGGCCCTGTTGGTACAACCAGTTGGCGCACATGACGCCCTCGGTCGGGATGTCACCGTTCGCGACCGTGAAGCAAGAGCTGCTTGCGAAACGGTGCGCGCCCGTCCACCCGATGACCGGCACGCCGATCTCATCGGCATGCGGTTGGAGCACGAGGCAGTTGTCGGAGATCATCGGACCGAGCACCACCACACAACCCTGTTCAACCAGCCACTGGTAACCCTCGATCACCTTCCTGTAGTTCTCACGCGGCAGGCCACGCGCGTCGCAGGTGATGATCGACACGGGGCTACGACCCCACACCCCTTCATTCATTGCGTCTTCGAGGGCAAGGATCGTCGGGTCGATCCAGTCGGCGAGCAGCTGACCGAGGTCCATGTCGACGAGCACGCCGATCTTCACCGGCTCGAACGGGTCACCCTGGGTCTTGATGCCGCGGGTCGGCGGGTAGACGACGATGTTCTGAACGGCCCGCTCCCCGGTTGCTCCGCCTCCCTCATACCACTGCGTCCCCTCACCGCCCGCGCCTTCCAGGTAGGAGCTCGTACCGGACGGCACGCTGCACACCGCTCGATCTTCCTGCGCGATGCCGAGATCCACAGGCGCCGGGAACATCCGCTCCGCGTACGCCGGGCGGTCGGGCTCTTCGGGCATCGTTCTCCTCCTCGGATACAGAACGGTCGAGCCACTCTAGGTTTACGAGCGTTGGACGCTCTGGTGTGCCGGCTCAGGGATGTTGGCGTTGATGTCACGCGAGTTACCCAAACAGCCCAGGTCGTCGCTCGCCGACGAATCAATGTCGATCCTGGGCACGACCCCATGGCGTTCTCAGGGGATTCTCAGCCTCCTCGCACCCAAGTCACACGCGCGGCGACTCGACTCACAATCCCATGGAATCAATACGACGTCCCCGTCTCTTCGTGATCTCCGGCCTCTCCGTGCTCGCCCTCGTGGCCGCGGCCTGTAGTTCCGGCTCCTCGTCGACCAGCTCCGGTGAGGACTCCTCATCCAGCTCGTCCTCGACCAGCTCGACGACGACGGCCGAGGTCGACTCGAGCCGAGTGACGGATCTGGTGCTCGACCCGGACCATGACTACGGCGACAAGTACGCGGACGGCATCCTGCCCGTCGGCGACGGTCTGCTCAGCCTCACCGAGCCGGCCCAGGGATACGTCTATCTGTGTAGAGAGACGGGCGACGGGGGTGGCGCGTTCGAGCGCGGGCCGTGGTTCGTCAACGACAACACCGAATGGGACGTCAACCTCAAGATCGACGTGGAGGGCGAGGTCACGTGGGACGGCGAGTACGCGATGGAGCTCTCCGACACGACGCGCACCATCACCACGAACGATCTGCCCCTCGAACACACCACCGGCATCTTCCCGCTCCAGGCGTCGGACCCGGCGTATGCGTACGACCGCAACCCGAACAGCATCGCCGCGCAGTCACTCGTCTTTGGGTTGAACGCGAGTCCCGAGGTGCTCGACACGCCCTCCTGCATGGGCGGCGAATCCGGCGTGATGAACTCCGGTGTCGCGTTGTTCAACGCGTTCGATGCCGGCAATCGGGACGCGAGCGCGTGGGAGATCCAAGACGGCTGTCACGGTCACCCGCAGCAGACGAGCGAGTACCACTACCACACGCTCAGTCGATGCACCGACGACATCAGCGTCGACACGGTCATCGGCTTTGCGCTCGACGGCTTCCCCATCACCGGCCCGCAGGTCGGCGAGAACAACATCCTGACCACGTCGGACCTCGACGAGTGTCACGGCATCACGAGCACGATCACCCTCGACGACGAGCAGGTGACGACGTATCACTACGTGATGACCGCGGACTTCCCGTACTCGGTGAGCTGCTTCCGCTCGACGCCGATCGACGCGCCCCGGGCCGGCTGACGAGCCCCGGCTCCCGATCCGCGCCGTTGGTGCGCAGAAGGGGGCTGGAGGGTGCGCAAGCGCACCAACGAGGCGCTCTACGGTGGTGGGCACCTAGCCGCGGCTCCTCACGCGCCGCGCGAGCCGACCGTGTCGCCGATCGAGAGAGGACGCGAGCTGTGCCGAAGCCTTCTCGCCCGCGCCAGACTGCGAACACCCCGATCTACGCCCGCCGGGGGTTCCGGAACAGCCTGGACCTCGACGAGTTCCCCGAGCGCTCGCTCGATCCGGACGAGGCCTACGAGCTCATCCACACCGGGCTCATGCTCGACGGCCGCGAGACCCTCAACCTCGCCTCTTTCGTCACGACCTGGATGGAGCCCCAGGCCGAGAAGCTGATCCACGACACGCTCCGCAAGAACCACATCGACCACGAGGAGTACCCCGCCGCCCAGCTCATCGAAGAGTCGTGCGTACGCATGCTCGCCCATCTCTTCCACGCGCCGGACGCCAAGGAGGCGGTCGGCGTGGCCACGATCGGGTCCTCCGAAGCCATCATGTTGGGCCTGCTCGCCCACAAGTGGAGCTGGAGAGCCCGGCGCGAGGCCGAGGGCAAGCCGACCGACAAGCCGAACGTCGTGTTCGGTGCCGAGACCCACATCGTGTGGGACAAGTTCGCCCGCTACTTCGACGTCGAGATGCGCAAGATCCCGATGCAGCCCGACCGCTACGTGGTCACCGCCGATGACATCGCCGTCCAGATCGACGAGAACACCATCGCGGTCGGCGCGGTGGTCGGTACGACGTTCATCGGCGAGTCCGATCCCGTCTCGGAGATCAACGACCTGTTGTTGGCGGTGAAGCAGGACAAGGGCTGGGACATCCCGATGCACGTCGACGGCGCGAGCGGCGGGTTCATCGCGCCGTTCGCCGATCCCGACTTCCTGTTCGACTTCCGCCTCGAGCAGGTCGCGTCGATCAACGTGTCGGGACACAAGTACGGGCTCGTCTATCCGGGCGTCGGTTGGCTCGTGTTCCGCGATCGGTCGAAGCTTCCCGAGGACCTGATCTTCAACGTCAACTATCTCGGCGGCGCGCAGCCCACGTTCACCTTCAACTTCTCGCGCGGCTCCGCGATGATCCAAGCCCAGATGTACAACTTCCTCCGGCTCGGCCGCGAGGGCTACACCGCAGCGGTGGCGAACCTGCTCGAGAACGCGCGCCACCTCAACCAGCAGCTCGAGGCGACGGGCCGGTTCGAGATCCTCAACCCCGACCTGCCCGAGCCCGTCGTGACGTTCAAGATCAAGGGCGATCCCGGTTTCGACGTGTACCACATCTCGGCGAAGCTACGGGAGTACGGCTGGATCGTTCCCGGGTACTCGCTTCCACCGAACGCCGAACACATCGAGCTGCTGCGCGTCGTCGTGCGCATCGACCTGAGCCGGGAGATGATCGACATGCTGCTCGCCGACCTCGCCCGCGTGTGGGACGAGCTCTCGAACGAGCAACCGGCGACGAACCCGAGAAAGACCGGCGACATCTGGACCGGCCCCGCTGAAGCCGCCGGCAAGGCCAAGCAACGGTTGCACCACCGCTGAGTCGACGTGGCACCCGGGTTGGCCATCGGCGACGTGGCACCCGACTTCACGTTGCCGGACGCGTCGGGCGATCCCCTCACGAGCTGGCGGTTCGCGTTGGTGCACGAGCTGTCGCTCGATCGGGTGTTCGTGCACCAACCGGTCACGTGAAGTCGGGGCCGCCGTCGACGTTGACATTCGCTCCGGTCATGTAGCTGTTGACCGGCGAGCACAAGAACGCGATGACCGGTCCGATCTCCGCCGGATCGCCGGCGCGGGGCAGGTGGGCCGGGTGGCCAAAATCTTCCGCAATGACGCGCATCGCGTCTTCCAGGCTGTCGGGGTCGACGCCGCGCTCGGCGGGGAGCCCGCGCAAGTAGTCCGACATCCCCGCAGACAGGAACGAGCCCGGAGAGACGGCGTTGACGAGGATGCCGTCGGCCGCGAGGGAGAGCGACAGGTTCTTGCTCGAGCTCGTGAGCGCGGCCTTCGCGGCGGTGTAGGCAACGAGCTCGGCCGACTGTCGCTTCGTCGAATGAGCGGAGACGTTCACGATGCGAGCCCACGGCGCCGCCCGCAGCAGGGGAAGCGCGGCACGCACGGCACTCATGAGCCCGATGTCCAACGTGGCCCGCCACTCGTCGTCGTCGATCGACTCGAACGGTCCGATGCCGACCTCGACCGGCCCGGCCGCGTTCACCAGCGCGTTGAGCGTGCCCCACCGTTCGCCGACCGCGGCGAACGCGGAGTCGACGGCGGCAGTCACGGTGAGGTCCGTGACGATCCCGACCGCGTCGGCCGCGCCGAGATCGAGCAGCGCCGCGACCGTTTCGTCAAGCGCGGCCCGCCCGCGGGCCAGCACCGCGACCCGCGCTCCGTCGGCCGCGAGTCGCTCCGCCGCGGCGCGCCCCATCCCCTTCGACCCGCCGTTCACGACAATGGTCGCGCCGCCCAGCTCGAGATCCACGGTGGCACTCTATGGGGAGGCGCCATACCCTTGAGCGTGACGCGCGGCCGGCGCGAGCGTTCGGTTCGACGGCCGACACGGCCGACACGGCCGACACGGCCGACACGGACGACACGGACGAAGCATGCTCGAGATGAGCGACACGTGCGAGCGGTGCAGCCGCCCGCTGGCGGGCGATTCGACGCTCGCTCGGATCTGTAGCTTCGAGTGCACGTTCTGTAACGGGTGCGCCGATGAGATGAAACAGGTCTGTCCCAATTGTGGCGGCGAGCTCGTGCGCCGACCACCCCGAACCGTGGTGAGCTGAGTCCCGGACTCGACCGACGGTACCGTCGGTCTTGCCCTGTGCCTCTCGGGGACCGAGACTCCGTGCGAATGCGACACCGCGTCCCGATGAAGGAGCTCGTCTCGTGAAAGCCCTCGTCTTCGGCGTCGAGCCGGAAGCCGTGGACGTCCCGGTCGACGCGAATCCCCTCCAGGTCGCACTGGCGCGCACACCGATGCGCCTGCTGGACATCGACAACCCTGGGTTCCTCCGTCCCGACTGGGTCGTCTGCCGACCCCGCTTGACCGGGATCTGCGGTTCGGACTCCAAGCAGGTGTTCATGGACTGGGGCAACGTCGACGGCGACAACCCGATGATCGACTTCACATCGTTCCCGCACGTCCTCGGCCACGAGGTCGTTGCCGACGTCGTCGCGCTCGGGCCCGAGGCCGAGGGTCTCGATCTCGGACAGCGCGTCGTGTTGAACCCGTGGTTGTCGTGCGCGCCGCGCGGCGTCTCCCCGCTGTGTCCGGCGTGTGAGGTGGGTGACCTCTCACTGTGTTGGAACTTCCGCGCGCCGCCGATCGCGCCGGGGATCCACAGCGGCACATCGAAGGACGCCAGCGGCGGGTACGCGACGCTGATGCCCGCGCACGACTCCATGCTGCTCCCGGTTCCGAGCGATATCCCCGACGAGCTGGCCGTGTTCGCGGACCCGTTCTCGGTGTCGCTGCACATGGTCACGCGCCACGCTCCCCCACCGGGTGGCCGCGTCCTCGTGTACGGGGCCGGCGCTCTCGGTTCGTGTGCCGTGGCGATTCTCCGGGCGCTGTACCCGGATGTGGAGGTCGGTGTCGTCGCGCGATTCGCGGCCCAGGCCGACCTCGCACGCACCCTCGGAGCAGATCGGGTCTTCGCGCACGAACCGCTGACCGCGCTCATCGAAGAGGCCGCCGCGTGGTCCGGTGGTGTGCTCCACGGCCACCACGAGCTGCCGATGGCGTATCCGGGTGGGATCGACGTCGTCTACGACACGATCTCGCGCCGCGAGTCACTCGAGGTGTCGGTGCGCCTGCTCACGGCGCACGGGACCCTCGTGATGGGGGGCGTGCACGGGCCGACCCAGTGGGAGTGGACCCCGCTCTACTTCAAGGAGATCTCCTGGGTCGGGTCGAACGCCTTCGGCATCGAAGAGGTGGACGGCGTCCGCCGCCACGCCATGGAGCACTACTTCGACCTCGTCGAGTCGAGCCGCGTCGATCTCGGCCCGATGCTCACCCACACCTTCGGCCTGGAGAGCTGGCGGGCGGCATTCGGGGTCCTGGCCGACCAGGCGAACACCGGCGCGATCAAAGTCGCCATCGACCAGCGCTGAGGTCCGGCATCGTGACGACAGGCACGGTCGCAGAGAGCTCGGAGGTCACGCTCATCTCAGGTGGGCCGATCCGCACGATGGACGGCCCGACGACGGGACCATCCGCCGGATCAGGTTCCGTCACGGACACCGTCGAGGTCGTGGTCGTGCGCGGCGCCGCCATCGAAGCGGTCGGCCCCCGGGCGTTGAGCCGCCACTACCCAGGCGCCCCGGTCGTCGACCTGGGCGGCCGCACCCTCGTGCCCGGGTTCATCGACGCGCACAACCACCTGTCGATCGCCGCGCTCCATCCGCGCTTCGGCGACGCGACCGACGTCACCGATCACGAGACCCTCGTCCAGGCGGTCCGTCGACAGGCCGCAGCCGAACCCGAAGCCGGCTGGGTGCGGCTCCACGGATGGAATGACGCGCCGACCGGGTTCAGCCCGACTCGCGCCGATCTCGACGCGGCAGAGGCCGACCGGCCCGTCGTGCTCGCCCACAGCTCGCTGCACCAATGCGTCGCCAGCTCGGCCGCGCTCGACGCGCTCGGCATCGGCCGGGGTACAGCAGATCCTCAGGGCGGCGAGATTCGACACGGGGCCGACGGCTCGCCCACCGGGCTCTTGGTGGAGCGGGCCTGGAGCGAGGCGCACGCCCGATCGCTCGCGGCCTACGGGGATCCCGACCAGTGGGCCGACCACATCGCGACGCGCGCCCGGTTGCTCGCACGAGAGGGCATCGTCGCGGTGCACGACGCCGCGTGCTCGCCCGGAGCCGAGGCGGTCTACCGAACCATGGCCGGCGCGGACGCTCTGCCGATCTCGGTGCTCGCGATGCCCCATGCCGCGACCCTCCTGCACAATGACATCGGCGATCGGCTCGACGGTCCGCGTACCGGCGAGGGCGACCATCGACTCCGCGTCGGCCCGGTCAAGCTCTTCGCCGACGGAGGTATCGCCATCGCGCTCGACGTCTCGATGGGTGGTCACCGCATCCGCCACGGCTATGTGATGGAGGACCTCGAGGCGGGCGCGCTCACCGCGGCTCGCGCGGGCTATCGGATCGCGATCCACGCGATCGGCAACGTCGGCATCGACCACGCCATCGACGCCTTCGCGGCAGTTCGCAGCGCGCTCGGTGACGACGACCATCGCTTCCGACTCGAACACGCCGGGGTCAGCGGTCCGGCTGCATGGCACGCGCTCGCCGGACTCGACGCGGTCGGTGTCGTACAACCCGGCTTCGTCGAACACGTCGGCATCCAGAGCCAGGGCGTGAGCTTCGACAACCATGACTGGCTCGCGTTCGCAGGCCTGCGCGACGCGGGTGTCACGCTCGCCGGATCCAGCGATGACCCCTGCGCGCCATTCGCTCCACTGTGGTGCGCCGAACGCGGTGCGCGACGAACGACGTCGACCGCGCTCGCGTTCGAACCCGATCAGGCCGTGCCCCTCGATGAGTGGCTCGTGGCCTACACGGCGGGGGCGGCGTTCGCCGGAGGCCAGGAACGCGAGCGCGGTCGAATCGCTCCCGGGTTGCGGGCCGATTTCGTCGTCCTCGATGGAATCGGCACCACGCCCCGGGTTGCCGAGACCTGGATTGCGGGCCGGCTCGCCGCGACGGGGATCGACGCCCCCGCTCGTTGAAGATCTGCCCCTCGGAACGGGAAGGAACCAACCCATGACCCAGTCGACGACTCAGCCGGGGCCCGACGCATCCGCAGCCGAGGCGGAGGTCTCGCTCAGCGGCGTGGGCCGCGTGTTCGGCACCGGCACTGCCGCGGTGCACGCGCTGGCTGACGTGACCGTCGAGGTGCCAGGCGACCGGTTCGTTGTGCTGCTCGGGGCCAGTGGATCGGGCAAGACGACCCTGCTCAACATCATCGGCGGCATCGACACCGCGACGAGCGGCAGCGTGCGAATCCGTTCGCAGAACCTTGCTGACCTGTCCGATCGAGAGCTGACCGACTACCGCCGCACCACCGTTGGCTTCATCTTTCAGTTCTACAACCTGGTCCCGACGCTCACCGCGGCCGAGAACATCCAGCTCGTCGCCGACCTGGCCGGAGCCGGTGGCGCCGAACGCACCGCGGAGATGCTCGATGCGGTCGGACTCGCGGAGCGCGCCGAGGCATTTCCCGCGCAGCTGTCGGGGGGTGAGCAGCAACGCATCGCCATCGCCCGGGCACTGGCCAAGGGTCCGTCGCTGCTGCTGGCCGACGAGCCGACCGGCGCGCTCGATCTCGAGACGGGTCAGTCGATCCTGGGCCTGCTGCGGCACCTGAACCAAGACCGCGGCCTGACCCTGTTCCTCATCACCCACAACACCGAGATCGCCCGGATGGCCGACACGGTCCTGCACCTCAGCGACGGTCGCATCATCGAGGTCACGACCCAGGCCGACCCCGCCGCCGCCGAGGACCTCTCGTGGTGAACAGGGCACACGAGCGCGCCCGCGCACCCATGCTGCGCACCAAGCTCCGGCGTGACATGGCCGCCAGCCGCTGGCAGTTCGTCGCGGTCGCGGTGACCATCTTCCTCGGCATCATGTTGTACGGTGCCACCGCAGACGCCTACAACAACCTCGTCGCGTCGTACCACGAGACCTATCAGGATCTGAAGTTCGCCGACTTCTGGAGCACCGGCGGCGACGCCACGACATTCGCCACCGAAGCCAGGGCACTCGACGGTGTCGCCGCGGTCGATACCCGCACCGTGGTCAACCCCCCAATCCGCGTCGGCCCTGACCGCTTCGAGGGTCGGGTCATCGGCATGCCGCCCGAGAAGCAGCCGTCGGTCAACGACGTGCTGATCCAGCACGGGAGGTACCTCGACTCGAGTGACCCCGACGGAGTGCTCGTCGAGCAGCACATGGCCGACACATTCAGCCTGTCGGTGGGTGACTCGGTGTCGGTCCTCGGCCCGTCGGACTGGGTCGATCTCAGTGTCGTCGGGATCGCGGCCAGCGCGGAGTACATCTGGCCGGCGCGGTCCAACCAGGACGTGCTGACCCCGGCTGACTCGTTCGGCGTGCTGTTCGCATCCGAGGCGCTCGCCGGCGAGCTCGCGTCCGGTGACGCCACGACCCAGGTCGGCGTCCGCTACACCGACGGTGGGGCCGACAACCCCTCGCTCGACGCCGAGCTCGCGTCGCTCGCGCAGGAGACCGAGTCGACCGACTCCTACACGCGCGCCGACCAGCCGTCGAACGCGGCCCTCCAACAAGACGTCAGCGGTTTCAACGAGCTCTCCTACCTCTTCCCCATCCTGTTCCTCACCGCGGCCGGGCTCGCCACCTACGTGCTGCTCACCCGGCTGGTGCAACGGCAACGACCGACGATCGGCATGCTCCGAGCGAACGGCTTCGGGCGCCGAACGATCTTCGGTCACTACGTGAGGTTCGGGATCCTGGCCGGGCTCGGTGGCGCGATCCCCGGCGTCGTGGCCGGCGCGGTGCTCGGCCTGTTCATCTCGCGCATGTACACGAGCTTCATCTCGGTTCCCCTCACCGTCACGACGGTGCACCCGGCCACGATCCTGATCGGGTTGCTCTTCGGTCTGGTGGCCGGCTTCTTGTGCGCCGCGGCTCCGGCGCTCGCCGCGTCACGCGAGACACCCGCGGCGGCCATGCGCGATCTCATTCCGTCTGCGACCGGGCGCCGGACCCTGCTGGAACGCCTCGTGCCACCCGTGCGACGTCTGCCGACGCGCTGGCGGCTCGTGTTCCGCAACCTCTCCCGAAACCGTCGCCGCACCATCTACACGCTCCTGGGTGTCGTGATGGCGCTCAGCCTCGTCCTGGTCTCGTGGGGGATGCTCGACACGGTCGACCGAGTGCTCACGGACCAGGAACGGATCGAACGCGCCGACGCGGTCGCGATTCCCACCGCGCCGACCGCGAGCGCCATTCTCGATCCGATCCGCGACACCGACGGCGTGTCAACCGCCGAGCCGGTCATCTCCGCGTCGGTCTCGGTGCGCGGAAGGGACGCTTCCTTCGCGACCACCTTCACCGGCTATGAGACCGACACCCAAATGCACGTCTTCGAGGTCGACGGCCACGGCGCGGAGCCGCTTCCATCGACGGGCATCTACCTCGGCTCGGCGATCGGCAAGGAACTCGACGTCTCGGTCGGCGACACGGTCACCCTCGCGTTCTCGACCGGACAGAACGGTCATCAGGCCGGCCAAGAGACGGAAGTCGCGGGGTTCGTCACCGAGCCGCTCGGCAACTTCGTGTACTCCTCGCTCGACACGGCGAAGTCACTCACCGGTCTCAGCGCGCCAAACCAGGTCTCGGCGCTCTTCGACTCCGGTGCCGATGCGAATTCGGCATTGCGCACGATCGAAGCGCTCCCAGGGGTCGCAGCGGCCGTCAACCCTCAGGACATCGTGACCACGATGCGGGACTTCATGTCGTTGTTCTACGGCTTCGTCGGAATCATGTTGGTCTTTGGTGCGGTGATGGCATTCGCCATGATCTTCGCCACGATGTCGGTCAACGTCGCTGAACGCCGGGCCGAGATCGCGTCGCTGCGAGCCGAGGGGTTCTCGCTGCGCACGATCCGTCGGATGCTCAGCGTGGAGAACGTGACGATGGTCATCCTGGGAATCATCCCCGGCCTCATCGTCGGGGTCGCCCTCGGCTGGGGTTTCATAAAGACCTTCCAGAGCGACCAATTCTCGTTCCAGTACGCGATCTCGCCGCTCGCGCTCATCGCCTCGGCCGTCGCGATCATCATCGTCGCGCTGGTCTCGGAGGTGCCGGCCTTGCGGGCCCTTCGCCGAATTGATATTCCCGCGGTGCTGCGCGACCGCTCCGCCTAAGGCTTCTGGGGCGCGGAGAGCTCGCCGCGCGCGGGCCCACCGGGATCGATGTGATCGGCTCGAGAGCCGACTGGCCGACGCCAGCTGCGATTGCGCAGCCACACGAGGTAGGTCACGCCCCCGATGAAGATCGGAGTGAGATAGGTGAGCGCGCGAAACACCAACACCGCGGCGACGATCTTGTTGCGGGTCATCTCGTCGACGCCCACGGACAACGCGGCGGTGTAGCCGAGCTCGATCAGACCGAGCCCACCCGGGGTCAGGGGCAGCGCGGTGAGCAGCCGCCCGAACGCGAACGCCGCGAGAACCTGGGCCCAGGACACCGCGGCCTCGGAGACTCCGACGGCGCGCAGCGTCACCAACAACACGAGATACAGCGTCAGGTGACTGAGGAGGATTGCGGCGGTGATCCGTAGCCAGCGGCTCTCCAACAGACCGGCCGTCTCGTCGCGGAAGACCACAGCCTGTCGGCCCCACTCGCCGACCGGTGGTCGGTGGAACCGGGCTCGAAGCCAGTTCACCGACCCGGACAGGGCGTGGCCGATCCCGTTGGCGAGCCGATCGCTGCGCAACGCCAGCGCGAACAGCACGATCGTTGCCGTGAGCACGACGACACCGACCAACGACGCGCTCACCAGACTCGTGTCGGCCTCACCACCGATCACGAGAAGCACCACGGCGACGATGGGCAGCCCGAGCTTGAGGAACACGTTCCAGAGGCCGGACACGAGGATGGAGAGTGCGATCGCGCCGTTGTCGAACCCCCACGAGCGGTACATCGCGAAGTTGACGCCGATGCCGATCGCGGCGCCGGCGGGCACCGTGTTCGCCACTGCGGTGGAGGAGTTGTTGGCGACAAACGCCTCCCGATAGCGCAGCCCGGGGAGCACCGCGGTGAGGACGAGGAGGTAGGTGAACAGATTGAGCGCGGCGAGTGCGGCGACGCCGGAGAGGTCGAGCCAGGTCATGTCGGCGATCGTTCGCCAGACGGCGTCGTAGCTGGCGATCCTCGGGAAGACGCCGACGAAGATCGCGACCACGAGGACGAGCGAGATGAGACCCGACGTGATTCGCCGGCGCAGGGACGGTGTCGAGGCGGGCGCCTCAGCAGACTCCATGCTCACGTGGTTGCCCCGTCAACGCCGGCCGGTTCATCGGCTCCGTTGGTCGTGTGATCGGGGGGTGACATCACACCGGTGACGAGGCTCGCGAGGACACCACCGGCAACACCCACGGCCAGGGAGAAACCGAGTCCGGCACCAATGCGTAGGACCGCAGAGGTTGGCGTGCACGGCCGTCCCATCGAAAGGCCAGTCTGCACCCGGGGCGGTCGCGACCCCCCGGTTCGACCGGGGCGGGACCCACCCCGAGGGCCTGATTTATACCTGTTTCGTACCCTCTACAGCGCGCTGGCTGATCGCGCCCCTTCGGGGCTAGTGTCCGACGCCACTGGTGGGAAGTCACAGATACTGTGGAGGCGACGACATGTACCTGACCGCTGTATTCCGGCGCCTCGGCCGGCCCCAGCTCTTGCTGGCGTTGCTGCTGTCGCTCGGTCTCGTCGCCGCTGCGTGTTCGAGCGGCAACAACGACGATGCCGCGGATGAGGAGACCACCGAGGCATCGCTGCCCGCATGCGACTTCGGGGAGTCCGGCCCGGTCGTCGAGCCCGAGGGCTCGAGCGGTGAGGGCGAGCTCATCACGAGCGTGTCGATTGCGCCCGGCCCCCACAGCGTCCTCACCGGTGTGGTGGAGGCCGAGGCCACCGACGACGTCACGTTGGATGTCGTGGCCAGCTCGGACTCGGGTTCCGTCGACGTGCCCACGAGTCCGGCGTCGACCGACCACCAGGTCACGGTGCTCGGCATGACCGCCGAGACCGACTACGACGTCGCGGTCACCGCCACCGCGGCCGACGGGACGGCCGAGACGGTCGACCTCACCTTCTCCAGTGGATCGCTTCCCGCCGACCTCCCGCCGGTGACGACCACGGTGAGCGAGCCCGGCGAGATGGCACCGGGAGTCACGCTGTTCAACGCGCGCTGGTGGGGCGCCGGGCCCGACGCGGAATGCGAACCAGATCGGCCCGACAGCCAGGGCTGGATCCTCGGCGTCGATGAGACGGGCGAGGTGGTCTGGTACTACGAGACCACACTCGAGGTCACCGACGTCAGCACGACGCCCCGAGGCACCCTGATGGTCTCGATCCACGACATCATCATCCGTGAGATCGACATGCTGGGGAACGACCTCTCCGAGCTCGGAACGTTGGTCGCGACCGACTACGTGAAGAAAGACCTTTTCGGTAACGTCTACGTCAGTGACATCACCGAGCCCACCGGCATCGACAGCGCGCATCACGAGCTCTACGAGCTGGACAACGGGAACCTGCTGACCATCAGCACCGAGGTCATCAAGCTGGATCCCGCCGAGACCGAGGGACTGTGTGACGGCGTCGAGGACGAGGACGGCAACCCGATCCCGGATCCGACCGGAGTGGTCGGTGACGTCGTCGTCGAGCTGACCCCCGAGGGTGAGGTCGTCCAGGAGTGGGCGTTCTCGGACTACTTCGATCCGATCGAGCGTCAGGGATCGGACCTCTGCGTCATCGGCAACCCGATCGCGCCGCCCAACTGGTTCTACCCGGACGAAGAGGGTCTGCGCGACTGGACCCACGCCAACGCGGCGGTGCTCGACGAAGCAACCAACACCCTGATGGTGTCGAGTCGTCACCTCGACACGATCATCGGGATCCGCTACGCCGATGACGCCTCCGGTCCGGCCGGAGAGCTCTTGTGGGACTTCTCGCCCAAGGGCGGCACGCTCGAGCTCACCTCGGGTGAGTTCTCCCTGCACGGCCACGCGGTCGAGCCGCAGGCGGACGGGACGATCCTCTACTACGACAACGGCAACGGCCGTCCCGGCACCGACCAGGGCGGAGGCGAGGCGCCCAACTACAGCCGAGCGGTGCGTTACAGCATCGACCCGGCAACCGGTACCGCAACCCAGATCTGGGAGCACCGAGACGTGACCCCGGAAGGCACGCCGCAGTTCGCCGGGTTCCTCGGTGACGCAGACATGCTCCCCAACGGGAACGTCCTGATCACCCACGGCGGCGCCGCCACCGCGGCCGGGCTGAACTACTCGCGCGTGGTTGAGGTCATCCCGAACTACGACGGCGGTGAGGACACCATCGTGTTCGACCTGACGCTCGGCGATCGGGAGACTCTGGGCTTCACCGCCTACCGAGCCACCCGGCTCCCGTCGCTCTACTTCGGTGAGGCCGCGCTGGACCCGACGGCCTAGCCGAGGAGCACGAACCCCAGCGACGCGTTCGAGCTCTGGGCCACCCACACCGGGCGGCGCAGAGCTCGGACGCGGACCGCTCGACGGGCGCGCCGGACGTGGCGGGATCTACGCTGCCGCGCCGCCGCGACGGCGGCTCGAAGGGGACGCGCGTGTGGGCAACAGGGTGCGGATGGCGATGGTCGGCTGTGGCGCGATCGCCCAGTGGCGCCTCCACGCCATCCAGACCGCGGTGCCGGAGATCGACGTGACGGCCGCGGTCGATGTCGACCCGCAGCGGGTCGAGGAGCTGGCGGCCACCGCCAGTGCCCGACCGTTCGCCGACCTCCTCGCGCAGGGAGCGATCGGTGAGCTCCGCGCGGCGCTGGCGATGTACCGGGCACACGAGACCAGGCAGTGGGAGCCGACCTGGTGAGCGATGCTGCGGTCACGTTCGACTTCTCGGGCGCGCACGTGCTCGTCACCGGCGGCACCAGCGGGATCGGACACGCCGTCGCCACGGCATTCGCGGGCGCGGGCGCCAGCGTGACGATCACGGGAACGCGCCCGTCGACATCCGACTACGACGTCGATCTCGAGGGTCTCGACTACCGGCGTTGTCGGCTGACCGAGCCCGACGACGTCCAGAGGCTCGCCGATTCGCTCGGGTCGCTCGACGTGCTGGTCAACAACGCCGGAGAGGTGCTGCCCGGTGGGCGGAACGAGTACGAGCCCGAGGTCTTCGCCGATGCCGTGGCGATCAACCTCACCGGGGCGTTCCGGCTCACCCAGGTCTGCCGGGCCCGGCTCGCGGCGAGCGAGCTCGTCGGCGGTGCCAGCGTGATCGGGCTCGCGTCGATGGCCGCGCTGTTCGGGATCGAGGTCACGCCGGGCTACGGGGCCGCGAAGGCCGGGATCATCGGGCTCACCAGGACGCTTGCGGTGGCATGGGCGCGCGACGGGATCCGCGTGAACGCGGTGGCGCCGGGCTTGATCGCGACCGGCATGACCGAGCCCATGCTCGGCATCGAGTCGCTGACCCGGCCGACGGTGGAGCGAACTCCGATGGGCAGGATCGGCGCGCCCGAGGACGTCGCTCCGGTGATCCTGTTCCTGGCGAGCCCGGGCGCGGCGTTCGTGACCGGCCAGACCCTTGCCGTCGACGGCGGATTCTCGGTGCAGGGGTGATCTCATGGTGAGCGACTACGTCGACCAGCAGCCTGACTTCTTCGCCGTGGGTCCGGCGGCGGCGCCGGCGGCCATCGACCAGGGCGCTGGGATCTGGTGCTCGCCCGGGCTCTCCAACGCCTATCTGATCGTCACCGACGCGGGCCGCATCGTCGTGAACACAGGGATGTGGTTCGAGGCCAGAACCCATCGCGCCAACTTCGACGCGGTGAGCGATACGCCGATCGAGTACCTCATCCTCACCCAGAGTCACACCGATCACCTCGGCGGGGTGGAGCTGTTCCGAGAACCAGGTACGACGTTCGTGGCCCAGTGCAGCAACGCGGCATGCCAGGACGACGATCATCGGATCCACGCCTTCCGGATCCGACGTTCACTGCCGTTCTTCGCCGCGGTGATGGGCCGGCCCGACTACCTGCGCGGGGACGAGGTCGACATTCCTTCCGAGCCCCCGTACGTGACCCCTGACCTGTGCTTCCACGAGGAGTACTCGTTCCAGCTCGGCGGCCGCCGCTTCGAGCTGATCTCGGTGTCCGGCGGTGAGACGATCGACTCGCTCGTGGTGTGGTTGCCCGACGAGCGCATCGCGCTCGTCGGCAACATGTTCTCCGCGCTCTTCGGCCACGTCCCCAACCTCGTCACCGTGCGGGGCGACAAGCTGCGCTTCGCGCTCGCCTTCGTCGACTCGGTACAGCGGGTGATCGATCTCGAGCCCGAGACGCTGCTGCTCGGTCATCATGGTCCGGTCCGGGGCGCGGCGACGGTGCGCGCCGAGCTGGAGCGGATCCGCGCCAGTGTGCAGTGGATGCACGACGCGACTGTCGAGGCCATGAACCGCGGTGACGACGTGTGGACCACCATGCGCACGCTGCGGTTCCCCGACGAGCTCGAGCTCGGGCAGGGCTACGGCCGCCTCGATTGGAGCGTGCGCGCGATCTGGGAGGGCTACGGCGGCTGGTTCCACCAGCGCTCCACGCTCGAGCTCTACCCCGTAGCACCCGAGCACGGCTGGGCGGAGATGGTGGCGCTCGCCGGCGGAACCGATGCCGTCGCGGCGCGAGCCGCGGCGCTGGTGGACGAAGGTGACGCGCTGACCGCGGTGCGCCTTTCCGAGATGGCGCTCGCCGTCGATCCGGACCACGCTGAGGCGTTGCGTGTGTATCGGGCCGCGCACGAAGCGCTGCTCGCCGAGCACGGTGGCAAGAACTTCTGGCTGACCCGGTGGCTCGAAGGTGAGTGTGCGAGCGCCACCAACCGGCTCGCCGCGACCGGCGACGCATGACGGCCGCACCCGTGCCGCGGTCCACGATCAGGATCGAGGACCTGGCTGAGCCCGTGCTCACCGACACGCAACGTGCCGCGGTCGACTATGCCGAGACCCGGGCGGTGGACCTCGATCGGAGCCGGCTCCTCGACGCGGCCCGCCGTCGCACCGGGCTCAGTGACTTCGGCGCCGAGGACTTCGTCGTCCGGCTCGACGCGATGATCGCCGCGGTCGAGGCCGACGCGGGCCTCAACGCGCTCGGGCGGATGATCGTGCACGACCGCTTCCTCCAGCTCTCGTCCCAGCGCCTGGCACTGAATGACCTGCTCCGCCGGCACCCGGAGATCCTCGAGATCGAGCTCGAAGCGCCGATCATCGTCGTCGGCCTCCCCCGCTCGGGAACGACGCATCTGGTGAACCTGATCGCAGCGGACACTCGCCTGCGCTCGTTGCCGTTCTGGGAGAGCACCGCACCCGTGCCGATGCCCGGCGACGGGCCGGGCCGTGATGGCCTCGATGCCCGATACGTGCGATGCGAGCGCGGCTATGCGGCCCAGATGGCGATGGTGCCGCTCCTGGCGGCGATGCACCATCAGCACCCGCAGGCGATCGAGGAGGAGATCGAGCTCCAGGACGTGGACTTCGCGTCGTACACGCTCGAGTGGCTCGCCCGCGTACCGGGCTGGCGCGACCACTATCTCGCTCTCGATCAGCGCCCGCACTACGAGTACCTCCGGCGGATGCTGCAGACGCTCACGTGGCTCCGCGGCCCCCGCCGGTGGGTGCTGAAGTCTCCGCAACACCTCGAGCAGCTCGGTCCCCTCGCCGAGGCCTTCCCCGACGCGACGTTCGTGGTCACCCATCGTGACCCCGTGTCGGTGATCCAGTCGACGGTCACGATGCTCGCCTACGGAGACCGGGTGCGTCGCGATTCCATCGAGCCGGAGACACTCGCGGACTACTGGGCCGATCGCGTG
>DASRPD010000097.1:0-39715 GCA_035646535.1 Acidimicrobiia bacterium | reverse complement strand
CCGATGCCCTTCTCGGCCAGGCTGATCAGGCCGTCGAGCTCGTTGCGGGTGAACGGTATCCCCTCGGCCGTGCCCTGCACCTCGACGAAACGCCCCGCGCCGGTCATCACGACGTTCATGTCGACCTCGGCACCCGCGTCTTCGGAGTAGTCGAGGTCCAGGTAGCCGAGTGCGTCGACGATTCCGACCGACACCGCGGCGCACTGGTCGGTGATCGGATGCGCCGCGATCGTCTTGGCCGCGACGAGGCGCGAGCAGGCGTCGTGCAGCGCGACGTAGCCACCGCAGATGGACGCGGTGCGCGTGCCTCCATCGGCTTGGAGGACGTCGCAGTCGACGGTGATCTGAACCTCACCCATCGTTTCGAGATCCGTCACCGCGCGCAGCGATCGGCCGATGAGCCGTTGGATCTCCTGGGTTCGACCCGACTGCTTCCCCCGGGCGGCTTCGCGACTCACGCGCTCCGCGGTCGAGCCGGGCAGCATCGAGTACTCGGCGGTCACCCACCCCCTCCCCGATCCCCGCATCCACGGCGGCACGCGTTCCTCGACCGATGCGGTGCACAGCACGCGCGTCCGACCGGTCTCGACGAGCACCGACCCGGCAGCCAGCTCGGTGTAGTCACGAGTGAACGTGGCCGGCCGGCGGTCGTCGGGCTCGCGCCCGTCGCGACGGATTCCCATGGATCGTTCTCCTGTCTTCGATGGAGCAGCTGGTGGTGACGTCAGATGGTCGTGACGAGGTGCGCGGCCGCGAGCTCGGCCGGCGCACCGAAGGCTTCGGATCCCTCGATCGCGGAGTGCGCAGGATCCAGCCGTGGCCAGATGTGGGTCAGCATGAGCCGGCGAGCGCCGGCCTCACGCGCCGCCTCGCCGGCCTCGCGCGCGGAGAGGTGGATGGCCACGGGTTTGTCACCGTGGTGATAGGTCGCCTCGGAGAGCACGAGGTCTGCACGCGGTGCGAACGCCCCGACAGTCCATCCGGGGCCGGTATCGGCCGTGTAGACGAGGCGCTTGCCATCGCCCGAGAGCTCGACCGCCAGCGTCGGCGGCGGGTGGTCCGTACGCGAGAACGAGAGGTCGAGATCACCGATGGAGGTGCGATCACCGTCACCGATCTCGTGCCAGGCGAAGGTGTCACCCCAGTCCCGTACCAGGTGACCAAGGTCGGCTTCGGCATCGGCGGGCGCGTAGACCGGCAGACCTCGGCGCTCGAGGCCGTACTGCATCAGCACGTGGAGGCCGTAGATATCGACGCAGTGGTCGGGGTGGAGATGGGTGATCACGACCGCGTCGAGGTCTTCCATGGCGAGGTGTCGCTGGAGGTTGGCGAGGGTGCCGTTGCCGCAGTCGAGCCAGATCGCGGTGCCGCCGGCGCGTACGAGATAGCCGCTGCACGCCCCACCGGCCGGCGCCCCGTAGGACCCGGAGCAACCAAGGACGGTCAGGTCCACGAGAAGGTGGTCACGTCAACGACCTCAGGTCCGCAGAAGCGCGCCCCGAGGCGACGGAAGGTCTCCGCGTCACCGCTGGTCACGAAACGGGGCTTCACGCGGCCCACCGAGTCACCGAGCACGGTCTCCGACCGCAGCGCCCGTTGCACCGCGAACGCGGTCTCGTCCGCGCTCGAGACCAGCACGACGTCTTGACCCATCACATCGCCGATGGTGCGAGCGAGAAGCGGGTAGTGGGTGCAGCCGAGCACGAGCGTGTCGACGCCCGCGGCTCGCAACGGCGCGAGAAGTCGCTCGGCGAGCACGTGGACCTGGTCGGAGTCGACGTCACCGGCTTCGACGAACTCGACGAAGCCCGGGCAGGCCGCGCACGTGAGCTCGATCCCCAGCTCGGCGGCAGCCGACTGGTACGCGCCGGATCGAATCGTGCCGACCGTGCCGATCACACCGACCCGGCCGCGACGCGTGGCCACAGCCGCGGCCTGCAAACCCGGTTCGATGACGCCGACGACCGGCACAGAGTGGCGGTCCCGCAGCGCGTCCAGGGCGACCGACGAAGCGCTGTTGCACGCCACGACCAACAGACGCGCGCCCTGGTCGACGAGGTGGTCGCCAATCTCGATCGCGTACTTGATGACGTCATCGGCCGGCTTGGGTCCGTACGGGAAACGGGCGGTATCACCGAAGTACAGGAGCGGTTCGTACGGGACGAGGTCGAGGAGGGCCCGTACGACGGTGAGGCCGCCCAGCCCGGAGTCGAACAGCCCGATCGGCGCTCGGTCGCCACGCGCGGTGGGGCTCGTCGGGAACGTCGCGTGGACCATGCCCTCGCGACGCTAGCGGTCGGACGCTCGTTCCAGACGATCCCTGATCGCGGTGGCCCGACCGCCCGCAGATGGCGCCAGCGCGACCACCACGTCGAGCTCGCGGGCGTCCGCCTCGCGCAGCCGCGAATAGAGCACCCGGGCGTAGTCATCGGTGTCGGTCGGCGGTGCGAGCACCACGACACCGGCCGGTAGGTCGTCGGTGAGCGTCGAGTCGGCGACGGCCAGGACTCCGCACCGTTTTCCCTCCGCGACCGCGGCGCGACACGCCTCCTGGGTGGTGAGTGTGTCATCGGTCACCATCACCTGAGCGTCGGGCGCATAGTGCGAGGCGAGGCGACCCGGTGCGCGGGGTCCGGCGGCGTCACTCCGGGGCTCGGCCACCGGTCGCCCCAACACGCCTTCGAGCACCTGGCGGGGGATGCCCCCCGGGCGCAGCAGCGTGACCGCGCTGGAGGAACAGTCCACGATCGTGCTCTCGATGCCGACGGCCGCCGCGCCGCCGTCGAGGACGAGGTCGACGTCGTCGCCGAGATCGGCCCGAACGTGGCTGGCCGTCGTGGGGCTCACGCGACCGAAGCGATTCGCCGACGGCGCGGCGATCCCTCGGCCGAAGGCCGCGAGCAACGCGTGGGTGATCGGGTGATCGGGCACACGCACCCCGACGGTCTCGAGCCCGCCGGTCACCTCGTCACAGATTCGGCCCGGCCTACGCCTGACAACGACGGTGAGCGGACCTGGCCAGCAGGCGGACGCGAGCGCGCGGGCCTCGGCCGAGACGTCGACACCGATGTCGTCGAGTTGATCGGCGCGCGCGACGTGAACGATCACCGGATGTTCTCGGGGTCGCCGCTTCACCGTGAACAGTCGCTCCACCGCGCGCGGGTTCGCGGCGTCGGCACCCAGCCCGTAGACCGTTTCGGTGGGAAAGGCGACGAGCCCACCGGAACGCAGAACCTCGACAGCTCCGGCGATCGCGCCCGAGTCCGGCGAGCTCACCAGTAGTTGATTCGCGTGGCGCGCTCGGTCACGACGTCGATGTCATCGGTCCAGGCTCCCGACGACAGGTACTTCCACCCGGCATCGGGCAGCAGCGCCACGATCGTGCCCGCGTCCATGGTCGCGGCCATCTTGGCCGCGCCGGCCACTGCCGCGCCGGACGAGATCCCGGAGAAGACTCCGCACTCGTCGAGCAGACGCCGGGTCCACTCGATCGACTCGCGCGGCCGAACGATGAACTTCCGGTCGAGGATCTCGGGCTCGAAGATCGGAGGAACGAACCCGTCGTCGAGGGAACGCAGGCCTTGGACCAGCTCTCCGGCAGGCGGCTCGACCGCGACGACCTGGATCGCGGGATTGCGTTCCTTCAGGTACCGTCCCACGCCCACGAGCGTGCCGCTCGTACCGAGACCCGCCACGAAGACGTCGACCTCGGGGCAGTCCCGCCAGATCTCCGGGCCGGTGCCCTCGTAGTGCGCGAGGGGGTTGGCCTCGTTGCCGTACTGGAACAGCATCACGAGATCGGGTTCGTCGCCCGCGATGGCCTGGGCCATGCGGATCGCGCCGTTGCTCCCCTCTTCGGGTGGCGACACGGTGACGTCGGCGCCGAAGATCTCGAGCAGCTGGCGGCGTTCCACGCTGACGTTCTCCGGCATGACCACCCGCAGCGAGTACCCGCGCAGCCGAGCCACGAGGGCCAGTCCGATCCCGGTGTTGCCCGAGCTCGGCTCGAGGATCGTGTCGCCCGGATGGAGACGCCCCTCCTGCTCGGCCGTCTCGACCATCTTCAGAGCAATGCGGTCCTTCGACGACCCGCCCGGGTTCTGCCCTTCGAGCTTGGCGTAGATCCGTACCGCCGGGTTGGGCGAGAGCGCGTGCACCCCGACGAGCGGCGTATTGCCGATGAGACCGAGAACCGAGTCGGCTCTCACCGGCGCACCACGGGGCGTCGGGAGAATCGCGCGCGGTCGGCGGTTCTCGCGCCGCGGCGGATCACCGTGGTTCAGCCGCCGGCGACGGCGGGCAGGATCGAGATCTCGGCGCCGTCGGACACCTTCGTGTCGAGCTGGTCGAGGTAGCGCACGTCTTCGTCGTCCAGGTAGACGTTCACGAACTTGTGCAATGCCCCGGTCTCATCCACGAGCTGTCCGGACAGGCCCGGATAGCGGGAGACCATGTCGGCGAAGACCTCCCCCACCGTGGACCCCTCGGCGTTCACGACGGGCACACCGTCGGCGTGGGCGCGCAGGACGGTCGGGAGGCGGACTTCGATAGTCATCACGTCAGGATACAAGTCCGGTCCACGGTCTCGACATTCCCGAAGGGCACCCCATCCAGTCCCGCTCCATTCGGTGCCGGCTCAGGGAGCCGATCCGGTCGACGCCACGGTGCAGACCTCGTCGATGCCGATCACCCGGTTCAGCCGCCCGAAGGCGATCCAGGCGCCGATGCACATGGAGAGCTCGACGATCTCGGGATCGGAGAAGGAGCCGCGCATCCGAGACCAGAACTCGTCGTCGAGGCCGTGGTGATCCGACGGCGGTCGGCGGGGATATCGATACGCAGCGTCATGGAATCCAGACTAGGTGCGCGACCCGATCAGCGATACCGGCACCTCGGCGATGGCGCCGGCGCGGATTCGGAAGGCCCGAAGCGTCGGTGCCTCGTCACGCAGGGACACGATCGCATAGAGCCACGCGGGATCGACGGCTCGGTCGACGTCGGTCGACGACGGGTAGGGGTCGGAGTGGGTGTGGGAGTGCCAGACCCCGACGATCTCGTCACCGCGGGTCTCCACGTCACGCGACGCCGCCAGGTAGTCAGGACCGTGGATGGTGAACGTCAGCGCCGACGCGTCGGCGTTGCGACACGGGTACACCGCGCTGATGGCACCCGTCGGCTCGCCGTCGACCATGGGCCCACCCAGCAGCCCACATGCTTCGTGCGGCAACCCGTCGTAGCAGTGGCCGACGAGCGTTCGGTGTTGGTCGACCGACAGTCGGAGCGTCGGCTCCGCGAGTCGAGCGGTCACGCGTTCTGCGCGCCGGTCGCGTCGCGAAGGGCCGTCCAGACCCGCTGCGGTGAGAGGGGCATGTCGATGTGGCGGACGCCGAGGTGCGCCAGCGCGTCGATGACCGCGTTCTGCACTGCGGGCGTCGAGCCGATCGTTCCCGACTCGCCGATGCCCTTCGCGCCGAGGGGGTTCAGCGGTGTCGGGGTCTCGGTGTTGACCGCCTCGAAGTCACAGAGCTCAGCGGCGCTCGGCATCGTGTAGTCCATGAGGTTGGCCGTGAGAGGATTGCCATCGGTGTCGTAGGTGACGCCTTCGAAGAGCGCCTGCGCGATGCCTTGAGCGATACCGCCATGCTGCTGTCCACGGACGAGCAGCGGGTTGAGGATGCGCCCGCAGTCGTCGACCGCGACATGACGGATGAGCGAGACGTCGCCGGTCTCGGTGTCGACCTCGACGACCGAGATGTGCGCGCCGAAGGGGTAGGTGGCCTCTCCCTGGTCGAAGTCGAGCGCGTGCGCGAGACCCGGCTCCATGTCCGGAGCCAGCTTGGCCGGATCGGTTGCCGCCAGCGCGAGCTCGGCCCAGCTCAGCGCGCGTGCCGGAACCCCGGCGACGCCGACGCGCCCCCCGTCGTGCAGGACGACGTCGGCGACGTCGGCCTCGAGGAGATGAGCGGCGAGCGTGCGGGCCTTCTCGAGTACCGCTTCGGAGGCCCGGTACAGCGCGCTACCGCCGATCTGGAGCGAACGTGACCCCATCGTTCCGGCGCCCCGCGGCACGAGCGCGGTGTCCGACTGGACGATCCGGACCTGATCCATCGACACGCCGAGCAGCTCCGAGATGATCATGGCGAAGGAGGTCTCGTGCCCCTGACCGTGAGCGGAGGTCCCCACGGTCGCGGTGACGGTGCCGTCCTCGCCCACCTCGATTGCCCCGTACTCCTGGAAGAGCCCACCCGCGGTCACCTCGACGTAGGCGCTGACACCGATGCCGAGCTGGCAGACATCGCCGCGCTCGCGGCGGGCGGCCTGGTCGGCTCGCAGCTGCGCGTACCCGGCGATTCGGGCGGCTTCGTCGATCGCCATCGCGTACTCGCCGACGTCGTAGTTGGACCCCGTCACCGTCGTGTACGGGAACTGGTCGGGGGACAGGAAGTTGCGCTTGCGGATCTCGATCGGGTCGAGGCCGAGCTCGGCCGCGGCCATGTCCATGATGCGTTCCAGCATCGCAGTGGCTTCGGGGCGACCGGCACCTCGATACGCGGCGGTCGTGGTCGTGTTGGTCGCGGCTGATCGCGACGTGAACTGCACCTTGGGAATTCGGTACACGCCTTGGGCCATCGAGCGCGTCAGGAAGGGCAGGAACGCGCCGACCGCCGGGTACGCGCCGGCGTCGCACACGACCCGCGCGCGGAGCCCCGTGATGGTGCCGTCGCGGGTGAGGCCCAGCTCGACGTATTGGATCTGACCCCGGCCATGGGTCATGGCCACCATGTTCTCCGAGCGGGTCTCGGCCCACTTGACCGGCCGGCCGTGATCGAGGGCGAGACGGCCCGCGATCACGTACTCCGGGTACAGGCCGGTCTTGGCGCCGAACCCACCACCGACCATCGGCGCGACGACCCGGAGGAGGTCGGGCTCGACACCGAGCGCACCGGCGAGCGGGTCACGCACCCCGAACGGCGCCTGGGTCGGCGCCCACACCGTGGCGCCGCCGGTCGTGGCGTCGGGCTCGACGAGCACGCCGTTGGGCTCCATCGGGACCGCCGCGAGACGTTGGTTGACGAACCGTCCCTCGACGACCACCTCGGCTTCGTCGAACACCGTCGGGTCGTCACCGAAGTCGAACTCGATGGCGAGGTTGGACCCGTGCTCGGGGAACAGCAGCGGCGCGCCCTCTTCCAACGCGGCCTCGGGGTCGACGACCGCAGGGAGCGGGTCGTAGTCGACGATCACCATCTCGGCGGCGTCGACGGCTTGGGCGCGGGTCTCGGCGAGCACGACCGCGACGATGTCGCCGACGAAGCGCACGACACCGTCGGCGAGCGGAGGCCGGGAGAACACCGGCGGGAGCATCACGAAGCCCAACAGGGTCGCGAGGCCGAGGTCGGACGCGGTGTAGACACCGACCACGCCCGGCATCGAGACCGCGTCGGCGGTGTCGATCGCCTCGACGCGGGCATGGCTGACCGTGGAACGCACGAACGTGACGTGGGTCGTTCCCGGCGGGTCGAGGTCGTCGAGGTAACGGGCAGCCCCCCGCAGCACCGCGGGGTCTTCGCGGCGCAGCACCGCGTTACCGAGAATCGAACCCGAAGTCGTCATAGGCGGGAATCTACCCGGGGTCATGATCTCAACTGCCGGTTGGCTTCATCGAGCATCCAATCGGCAACCCAGCGGGCACTCGCGCCCTCGAAATGCACATGATCCGGCCGGAGCTCGACACCGCGTTCTTTCTGGCGGCATGTGCCATCTGGACACACCCACTCGAACAGATCGATCACGTGGGCGCCGAGCGTCGGGGCGATCCCTCTTCGCAGGGGCGTCCTGCCATCGGTCGTCACAGGAGAACGGTGCCAACTCGTCCGGAGCCGAATCCTCGGAATGGCGACTGGCGGTCGCCCCGGAGGGAAAAGCACACGCGATCACCGCGGCATCATGGACGACCACCGGAGGATCGGCCTTCATCTCCTTCATGCCCTCGGCGATCGAATCGCCGACCGAGTTTCCGACGATGGTCACGCGGGTGGCATCGGGACGTGCCTTCGCTTCCCGAACCGCGAACGTGACTGGCCCGACGACCTCACCGGCGGCCGGTGGTGCGGGGGTCGCCCCGAGGGTGGTGCCGATGATCAGCATGACGACTCCCGTGGCGAGCGCGGGCGTGAGCACCTTCCACGAGCGCGCCGAGAGGGCACCGTGGCGGATCGGCTGTTCGATGAGAACGTAGGAGACGATCGCGATGACGAAGGTGATCGCCACCCGAACCCCGAGCAGCGGCCAACCCGTGAACCCGACGCGCTCGGCGTCGACGACGACATAGACCGGCCAGTGCCACAGGTAGACGCCGTAGGAGATCAACCCCACCAGGCACAGCGGCCGGAACGACAAGACACGCGACACGACACCCGCCTGGGGATGAGCCGCCGCGGCGATCACCGCGATGGCCGCGACCCCGACCAGGAAGAACCCGCCTCGGTACAACCGCGGCGCCTGGCCACCCAGTCGCATCCATGCCGCGGCGAGAACCACGACGCCGCCAAGGCCTGCGACCTCGAGCGCGATCCGACCGAACCGCCCACGGACCGGGCCCCAGACGACGAGAGCCGCCGCGAGAGCCGCGCCGAGCAGGACCGCCGCGGCACGCGAGTCCGCCCCGTAGTAGGCGCGGTTGGTGTTCGCCGGGTCATAGAGCACGACCATGAGGAGCCCCGACGACCCCGCGAGCGTGACCGCAGTGACGGACACCGCCTGTGCCGCGGCGCGCTTCCACCACACGAGCAACCCGACGAAGACCAACGGCCACACGAGGTAGAACTGCTCTTCGATCGCGAGCGACCAGGTGTGTTGCAGCGGTGACGGTGCCTGGAACAGCGCCCAGTAGTCCTGCGTCGCGAACACCGCACGCCAGTTCGCGAAGTAGAACACGGTCGCGAGCGCGTCGCCACGGATCTGGGCCAGCTCGGCCGGGTCCGCGAACACCACGGCGTAGATCGCCACGCCGACCATCAGCCCGCCGATCGCCGGCAGGAGCCGTCGCGCCCGACGGGCCCAAAAGCCCCCGAGACCGATTCGCCCGGTCGTGGTCGACTCGGCCAACAGCAGCGACGTGATCAGGAAGCCGGACAGGACGAAGAACAGATCGACACCCAGATAGCCGCCGATCAAGTGGCCCCGTGGAACAGCAAGACACCCGCGACGGCCGCGCCTCGCAAACCATCCAGTGCCGCCACCCTCGGAAGGGCCGCCCCTCGCCCCATCCGCCCAATCCACCCACTTCGCCCCCGCAGCTGTCCTGCCGGGTCGGGACACCGGAGGTACCGTCGACCCATGTCGAGACGGGGCGACCAGGTCGCGATCACGAATCGGCGGGCCCGCTACGACTACGAGCTCCTCGACCACTGGGAGGCGGGGATCATGCTCGCCGGCGCGGAGGTCAAGTCGATCCGCCAGGGCCACGCCAACCTCCAAGACGCCTACGCCCGCGTCGAAGACGGCGAGGTCTGGCTCTTCGGGATGCACGTCCTGGCGTACGAGTTCTCGACCGGCGAGCTGGATCCCGTACGTCGCCGAAAGCTACTGCTCCACGCCCGAGAGATCGACGAGCTCGGCCGCCGGACCCAGGAACGGGGCCTGACCCTCGTGCCGACCCGCGTCTACTTCAAGGACGGCCGGGCCAAGGTCGAGATCGCCCTCGGGCGCGGCAAACGGGCCTACGACAAGCGCCAGGCCATCGCCGCCCGCGACGCACGACGGGAGACCGAACGGGCCCTCAAGGGCGAGCGCGACTGAAGGCGCCAGGGCCCGAACGGCGGCCGCCTGCTTGGTTCTCCGGGCCGGGCGGTGCCTTCATCGCCGACGCCGCCTGACCGATCATCAACGCGTCGTGTCTCTCCCGCAGGACCGGTATGATGGTGATTCGCGCTCACACGCACGAGCGCGGGTTGACAAGGGGGTGCGTGGCTTCGATTTCGAGGATCGAGGCGGGTGAAGCGAGCCGACGTTGCCGGATCGTCGCAAAAGAGCCGGCACCAATAACACTTGCCGAGGACAACCTCGCACTCGCTGCTTAGGAATAAGTAGCGCGCTCCTCCCGGCCCAGCCGCTCGGCCGGAACCGGAGCGTCATCAAGAGCGGCTTACCGTCGGGAACTGCCCTGTGGCCCGACGGGACATCACAGCGGGGCTGGGGCACTCGCAGGCCGCCGGTGAGTGGCGGGTGCCCGAGACTCTTTCACCGGCTGCGCTCGGAGAAGCCCCGCCAACAGCTCGGAAGACGCGGGTTCGACTCCCGCCACCTCCACCCCACGGTCACACGTCGAACCCCGATCTGCGTACAGCGGGTCGGGGTTCTTCACGCCTTGGGCCAAGAGCGGCTCGAGGAACAGCTGTGCTCACCAACGGAGTCCGGTAGGTGTCGGGCGGTCCGATCAGCGCGTCGCGCAGAAGCCGAACTGGTCATAGGTGCCGCCCGGCGCGAGGACGTCGTTCCAGCTCGCGTCACCCTCGGCGGTGACCACGTCACCGGTCTGGGTAACCACTGCGTTCCATGAGCTGGCGAGTTGGCCGTCCATGGTGAACGTGATCTTCCAGTCCACCGCCGTCGTGGTGGGGTTCGTGACCGCGACCTGGGCGCAGTAACCGCTCCCCCAGTCATCATTGACCGTGACCGCGACGACCAGATCGCCGGGTGTCGGGCCGGGGTCCGGGCCAGGGTCTGGAATCGGATCGGGGCCGGGCGTCGGGTCGGGCGTGGGCGTGGGCTGGGGCGAGTACTCACCGCGGAGCAGCCGGTCGAGACGGGCCTGCTTGACCGCGAGCACCGTCGCCCAGTCGTCATCGAGCACGCCGCCGGTGTCGGTGCTGTTCGGGTTCCACGACCAGAAGGTCCAGGAGATCTCGTTGGCCGCGAGGTAGTTGGCGAACTGGTCGAACCACCGGCCCTCGACGGTGTTGGTGTTCCCCACCTCTCGCCCGCCGAACTCCCCGATCAACACCGGTGCGATGCCTTCGTCGACGATGTAGCCGAACCCGGCCTGCCAACGGCGGAGGAGCTCCTGTTCCATCTCGGCCTGGCCCAGCGAGAACCAGGGCTGGGCGAACACACCCGGCCCGTACTCGTGCGGTGAGTAGACGAGGTGGTCGGCGACCGGGAGACGCACCGGCGCCTGGCGGACCCCTTCGAGGTTGCCACCCCACCAGTGACGGTCGAGCACCTGGCCGGCGACTGCTCCTTCGATGCCTTCGACGATGACGAGCCAGTGCGGCGCGATCGCCTGGATCGCGGCGCCCGCGACCTCGGCCGCGCGACGCCAGTCGGTCTGTCCACCGGTTCCCCAGGTCGCGGCGCCGTGCGGCTCGTTCTTCAGGTCCGCGGCGATCACGTTCGTACGATCGGCGTACCGGTCGGCGAGCATCTCCCACGTCTCGACCCAGTCGGCCTCCGAGTAGTCGCCGCTGTACCAGAGGCCCTCGGTGAAGGAGTCATTGACGAGGCTGTGGTTGTCGAGCACGATCAACAGGCCGTGATCGGCCGCCTCGTCGACGATGACGTCCAGTGCCTCGAGTGGGGTCTTGCCGACCAGGGCGGTGTTGCCGACCCCGGAGTTGACCTCGACCGTGCGGGTCGAGCGCATGGCTTCGATCGAGAACGGCATGCGGATCGTGTTGTACCCGAGCGACGCGATCTGACCGAGCATGTCGCGGTAGTCGCGCGTCCAGAGGCCGTGCGGAAGTTGGGTCTGGGTCTCGAATCCGAACCAGTTGACCCCCTGGAGGATCGCCGGGCTGCCGTCGGCGTCGACGATGGTCGCGCCGTTGGTCGACAGGGGCGTCGTGATGGTACCGACGGGTGTCGGATCGGGGACCGGCGTGGGAACAGGGACCGGGTCGGGAACAGGAGCCGGGTCGGGAGCGGGAGCGGGAGTCGGATCGGGGGCCGGCGTTGGATCGGGAGCCGGGGCCGCGCCCCGCTCGGCGCAGAAACCGAACCCGGTGTAGCTGGCTGCGGGCGCGATGACGTTGTTCCAGGCGGCATCTCCCTCGGCTTGCACCGTGGCGCCGGACTGGTTCGTGGCGGCGTTCCAGGCTTGGGTCAGGAGACCGTCGATCTCGAAGCTCACGTTCCAGTCCGACGGGGCCGTCGATGAGTTGGAGATCGCAACCTGCGCGCAGTAGCCGTCACCCCAGTCGTCGGTCACCGTGACCTCGGTTGTGAGCCCGGCGGAAGCGGCACCGACCGACGTTGCCGGCGCACCGACGGCGAGCACGGCGACGAGCACCGTGGCCAGAGCCATGAGCGAGCGGCGCCCCGTGGGGCTGAGCATGGCGATCTCCCTCCTGGAGCATCGACCGACCTCGTCAGACCAGTCGGCAAACGCGCGCGGATTGTGTTCGTGATACCACTGACCGTGGGCACTATGGGTCTCGAGACCTACGTTGTCAAGACCCCATCGGCCGGATCGCCGCGCCTCGATCGCCCGGTCAGGTCTCGAACAGGTCGCGCCTGGGCTCGTCGGTATAGACAGGCTCGCGGCCCTGATCGAACGCTCGAATGGCTTCCTGCAGGTTCTCGGTGAACCCGAGCATGAGCTGGTTGCGATCCTCGATCTCGATCGCTGACTCGAGGCTGGGGTTCTCGAGGTTGACCCACAGGATGCTCTTGGTCATCTCGAGGCCGTAGGGGCTGAAGCGGGCCATGCCGGCGGCCATCTCGAGCGCGGTCGGCAGGAGGTCATCGTCGTCGGTGATCCGAGACACGAGGCCCAGCCGATGGGCTTCCTCCGCGCCGACCTCTCGGCCGGTGAGGAGCAAGTCGTTCGAGTGCGTCGCGCCGATCAAGCGCGGGAGCAGCCAACTGATCGCGAGCTCGGTGCTCGTGAGTCCGTTCACGATGCCGGTCGCGTTGAAGATCGCGGAGCGCGAGGCGATGCGAAGGTCAGTCGCGCACGCGAGGCACATTCCACCTCCGTAGGCCGGCCCGTTGATCGCGGCCAGCACCGGCTGGGGCATCCGCCGCAGTGAGAGGATGAGACGCGAGTAGTACCGCATCGATCGCTGCGCGATCCGACCCACGGTCAGGCCATCCATGTTGGGGATCGCCCCGTAGTCCTTCAGGTCCAGCCCCGAACAGAACCCTCGTCCCGACCCCGTCAGGATGACGACCGACGTCTCGTTGTCATCCGCGACCCGGTTCAGAGCCTCATCGAGCTGGATGACGAGCTCGATAGACATCGCGTTCAACCGTTCCGGACGGTTCAAGGTGATCACCGTCGTGCGGTCCTGCGGGCGTTCAACCCGCACGAGCTCTTCCTGAGCCTCGGTCACGTGCGTGCCTCCCCTTACGACGGGAACTCGATGCGCGGCGGAATCTTCGGATCGTGGCCGTAGACGGTAACCAACGTCTCGACCAGGACAGACGCGATCTTCCGGCGCTGCTCACGGGTCGCGGCGGCGTCGAAGCGGATGAAGTCGGCGCCTTCGACGTCGGTCCATCCGAGCTCGGTCATCATCGCCTCCGCCCGTCCGGTCATCTGGTCCCTCGGGTCGAGGTACTCGTTGCTCGCGGCCTCGCCTGCGAACGTCTCCTCGCCGTCGATCTTGGTGACCTGGAGCCAGCGGTCGCGACGCGCACCGGCGCGCAGCAACGCCGTGGGATGGTCTCCCACCGCGAGCGCGTCGAGCGCGTCGAGGACGAGATCGGTGCTGTCGATGGCTGCGAACCTAGCCCGCAGCCAGACCCGTCGGACACGACACGCCCGTACCGCCGAGCCCGCAGTACCCGCCGGGGTTCTCGGCCAGGTACTGCTGGTGGTAGTCCTCGGCGAAGTAGAACTCGGACGCGGGTCGGAGCTCGGTGGTGATGTCCCCGTAGCCGGCTCGTTGGAGCTCGGCTTGATACGTCGCCCGCGACGCTTCGGCAACGGATTGCTGGACGTCACCGTCGGTGTAGATCGCGGAGCGATACTGGGTACCGACGTCGTTGCCCTGGCGCATCCCCTGGGTCGGGTCGTGGTGCTCCCAGAAGACCCGGAGCAGCTCGTCGTAAGACACCGTCGCCGGGTCGAACACGACCAGCACGGCCTCGGTGTGACCGGTGCGGCCCGAACACACCTCCTCGTAGGTCGGATTCGGCGTCGTGCCCCCGGCGTAACCCACCGCGGTCACGAACACTCCCTCGATGTCCCAGAAGGTGCGCTCGGCGCCCCAGAAACAGCCCATGGCGAACACGGCTCGCTCGCCGGGTCCCGGGTACGGACCGGCGAGGGGCGCGCCGTTCACGAAGTGTCGCTCGGGAATCGGCATCGGCTCGGAACGGCCGGCCAGAGCGTCGGAGGCCGAGACCACGTCGGCCTTGCGGGACCACGACGGCATGCGCACCTCGCTTCTTCTCGGGTCGGGCGGATGTCCGGTTCTCGCCCCAGTCTCGCAGCTCGTTCAGTTGCTGGAGACGTCGGCCGGACAACCCGCAAGCCACGCCACGCGGCCCGGCTGGCGCCGCAGCACCCGGGCCCACAACTCGTCGGGGTCGGCTCCGAACACGTCGTCCTGCGGGGTCACGGCGGCGACGACCCACGAGCCCTCGGCGAGCTCGGACTCGAGCTGGCCCTCCGACCAGCCGGCATAGCCGCAGAACACCCGCAACTCCTCGAGCGGCACCTCGCTCGGGTCCCGGCTGAGGTCCACGGTACCGACCCCGACGTCGACATCGAGCGGGTCGAATCCACCGTCCTCGGACCCGGTCGCGGCCGCGCCGAGCCCGATCGCGGTGTCCCCGGCGACAGGACCGCCGACGAACAGGACCCGAGGTTCGGCGACGACGTCGCGCCACGCGGGCAAGGGATCGGCCACTGCCGCGTCGGAGGGCCGATTGAGAACGATGCCGACGGCACCGTCGGGGCCGTGATCGAGCACCAGCACGACCGCGCGCGCGAAGTTGGGGTCCGCGAGCGAGGGCGCGGCCACGAGCAACCGACCGCGCAGCGAAGTCACGACGGCGGCGCAGCCGCGGTGTCGGATTCTTCGGCCGCGAGCTCCTGGGCCATGAGGAAGTGCGCGACCGCCGATCCCGCGGCCATCAGGCCCAGCAGCCGGGACCGCTTCGGGAGCCCGGGCGTCAGGAGGCTCACGAGGGCATCGCCCGCGTCGCACACGGCGAGCATCGACACCCAGTCGCCGCCCCCACGGCGCTGACCCAGAGCGATCGCGGATCCTGCGCCGAGCACGGCCTCTCGAACCCCGATGGCGCGGGCGAGCGCACGCCCACCCGATGACCCTCCGACGGGCCCGAACCAACCGTGCCCGACGACGCCGGGCGCGGCGACCATCGCGAGGCCGGCCCCGGCGCGTGTCCGCCCCAGGTAGGTGGCGACGCGACGAACATCGAGGTCGTCAGGCAGGTTCATGTTCCCCTCCGAGGGAGTCCGGCGGCGTTGTAGACCGCGTCGATGACGGCCATGTTCGCGACCGAGTCCTCGGGTGGCGTCAGCACGGGACCGTCGCGCAGCACCGCGTCGGCGAAGGCCTGGAGTTGGTACTCATACGTCGGGCGGCCGGGTACGCGTTCCTTGGTGGTGCCCGCGGGCGCGCGCACCGTCACCCGATTGAAGAATTGGGGACCGGTCGGGTTGATCACGGTCATCTCACCCTGGTCGCCCGAGACGCGCACGGCCAGCTTCAGCACCGTCGCGGACCACAGCGAGCAAGTGATACGACCGGTACAGCCATCGTCGAACGCGAGGTCGGCTTGCATCCACCGATCGATCCGAGGTCGAGCGAGTCGGGCTCGCGCCGCAGTAACGGTCGGCTCGGAATCGGCGAGGAACCTGAGTTGGTGGATCGCGTAGCAACCGACATCCATCGTCGCGCCACCGGCGAGTTCGTAGTCATAGCGGATGTCGTTGCGGAGCGGCAGCGGGATGCACATCGACGTCTCGATACGTCGCACAGTGCCGAGCACACCGCTGTCCACGATCTCGCGCATGCGCGTCGCCAAGGGGTGATAGCGCCAGTGGAATGCCTCCATCACCACACGATCGCTCGCGGCGGCGGCGCGGGCGACCACCTCGGCCTCGGCCGAATTCGCGGTGAACGGCTTCTCGCAGAGCACGTGCTTGCCCGCGTCGAGGGCCTTCAGGGTCCACTGCCCGTGCAGCCCGTTCGGCAACGGGTTGTACACCGCGTCAATCGCGGGATCGGCGAGGAGCGCGTCGTACGAGTCATGCACGCGCGCGATACCGCGTTTGGCCGCGAACTGCTCGGCCTTGGTGCGATCCCGGGCCGCGACCGCGTACACCTCGACTTCGGGAACCGATCGAGCAGGCTTCACCAGCGCGGTGGGCGCGATACGAGCCGCGCCAAGAATTCCGATCCGGAGACGATCCACGCGGCGCCACAGTACATTCGTTCGCCATGACTCACGGTGTCGCCATCAGCAGGGGAACGGTCTCCGAGCACGGCGAGAGGACCGGGGTCCTCCCCGGAGCGTTGCTGCGGTCAGGCGCCTGAGCCCCTACCGGCTGACAAGGCCGAGGGTGTACGCGCAGCCCCAGCCGGTGTAGCCGCCGTAGTCCCGCAGGCGCTCGGCCACGATGATCTGCTGCTCGCGGGAGGCGAGCCCGGCGTTGGACGCGAACTCGCGCCCGCCGAAGCTGGCCCAGGTGCTGTTGGCGAATCCGAGACCACCGGAGAAACGCGAACCCCGCATCGACCAGTTGCCGCCGGTCTCGCACTGCGCGATGCGATCCCACACCGCGGTCCGCGACCGTTCCGCCTCGACTGCGGCCTGATAGGCCTCGGTAGCCTGACGCAGCTCGGCTTCCTCGGTTGCCTGGCGTTGCGCCTCGACGTACAGCGCGAGGTTCGCGCCGAGCTCCACCGCCTCGGTCGCGGCCCGGCCCGCGTCCGCCGCGACGGACCGCGCCTCGTCGATCGTGACCCCCCGGTCCTCGTCCTTGCGCGCCACCAACCCGGTCGCCGGCACCGCCACGACGCCCAGCGCCACGGCGACGCCGACCAGCACCGCGACCGCGCGACTCATTCGAGAGACCGGCGCGCGCGCCGACTCAGCATTCTTGCTCACTCAGGCCTCCCAGCCTCCGTACGGGCGCGCGACGGCACCCTCTGAGGTGTTCTCGGGACAACAGGACGACCCTAGGTGGCCGCCGATAGGCCGTCGGTACCAGAACCGCGGACACGGCAGCGATGACCGCCGGCGCCGACATGGTCATCGGCGTTGTGAACAAAGGGATCCGTCGCCGCGGGGTGCCCGAGGAGCAACGCGTCGACAAATCTCCCATCGCACTAGCGTTCGCGCCTCATGGACGCTCGAGCCTTCTACGGGCTGACCCCGACCGACGACCCGAATCAATGGCGTCTTCCCGTGGTGGCCGAGCTCTGCTCCGGGCTCGGCGCGCTGTTCGGTGGTTGCGGGCTCGGCGCGTGTCTGGTCGCGCTGGAGGCGACAACCGGCCGGCCCACCGTGTGGGCCACCGCCCAGTACCTCTCCTACGCCCGGCCGGGCACGATGCTCGACATCGACACGGTCGAAGTCACCCGCGGCCATTCCGTATCGCAGGCACGCGCGGTGGCGCGTGTCGAGGGAGAGGAGATCCTCACCGTCAACGCCGCGTTCGGGCATCGTTCGGTCCCGTTCAGCGGCGAATGGGCGATCCGGCCCGACGTTCCCGGCCCCGACGACTGCCCGCCGCGCATCCTGTTCGAGCACCATCAGCACACGATCATGAGCCGCCTCGACATGCGCCTCGCCAAGGCCCGAGACATGGAGACGTTCCCGGCCGAACCCGGTGACGGGCGCGCCGCGCTCTGGGTGCGCCTGCCCGGTCTCCTCGAGATGTCGGCCGGCGCGTTGGCGATCGTCGGCGACTACGTCCCCTTCGGCATCGGACAAGCGCTCGGCCGGCGCGCGGGAGGCAACAGCCTCGACAACACCTTGCGCATCGCTCGGCGCGATCCCACCGATTGGGTCCTAGCCGACGTACGCGTCCACGCGGTGCACGACGGGTTCGGCCACGGCCTCGTGCATCTCTGGTCGGAGGACGGCAACCTGTTGGGGACCGCGAGCCAATCGACCATCGTCCGCCAGTGGCGGGGCGAGGCGCCGGCCGACCGAACCCCGTCCGCTCCCGGCCGGGCACAGCCCGGAACACCAGAACCGACCGAGGAGGTCACGCCGTGACACAACGTTGGGGCATCACCGTCCCGTTCAACGGAGTACCGCTCCACGAGCACCGATCGTGGTTCGAAGAGCTCGTCGACCTCGGCTACACCGACGTCTGGTCGGCCGAGGCCAACGGCCACGACGCGTTCACGCCCCTCGCACTCGCCGCAGCGTGGACGACGGAGCTTCGTCTCGGGTCCGCGGTCGTACCCGCGTACACACGAGGACCCGCCCTGCTCGCCCAAACCGTTGCGAGTCTCGTCGACGCCGCGCCCGGTCGCGTCGCGTTCGGTCTGGGCACGTCCTCGAACGTGATCGTCGAGCGGTGGAACGACATCGAGTTCGAGCGGCCCTACCAGCGAGTGCGCGACACCATTCGTTTCCTACGCGCCGCGCTCAGCGGCGAAAAGGTCCGTGAGGAGTACGAGACGTTCTCGGTTCGTGGCTTTCGGCTCGGGGTCACGCTCGACGAGATCCCCCCGATCCTCGTCGGCGCATTGCGGCCCGGCATGCTGAAGCTCGCCGGCACCGAGGGTGACGGCGCGATCGTGAATTGGCTGTCAGCCGACGACGTCAGGACCGTCGCTCCGTACGTGAACGGCAAGGAGCTTGCAGCTCGCATCTTCGTGCTGCCGACCGAGGATCGCGACACCGTCCAGTTCGTCGCACGTCGCATGATCGCGGAGTACCTCAACGTCCCGGTGTACGCGGCGTTCCACGACTGGCTCGGGCGGGGTGAGCTGCTCCAGCCCATGTGGGACAAGTGGAAGGAGGGCGATCGCAAGGGCGCCACCGAGGCCATCCCCGACGAGGTGGTGGACCAGCTCGTCGTACACGGCTCCCCCGAGCAGTGCCGCGAGCATCTCCAGCGCTACGTCGACGCCGGCATCACGACTCCCGCTCCGGCGATCCTGGCCGGTCCCGACGACGCCCGTCGGACCATGCGGGCGCTCGCTCCCTGACCGCGCGCCGGCCCCGGGGGCCTCGATCGAACCCCGCACCGGCGCGCGGCAGTAGCCTCGGCTCCATGGACGTCGAGGAAGCGGGGGCATCCTCTGAGGTGGGGACGTCCGGCACCAAGGCGCTCATCATCGAGGTCGCGCTACAAAAGTTCTCGGACCACGGCTTCGCAGGAACCAGCCTCACCGAGATCGCGGACCAAGTCGGAATCCGCCGACCGAGCCTGCTGCACCACTTTCCCTCCAAGGAAGCACTGTATCGCGCCGTGCTCCTCGAGTCGTTCGCGGACTGGCTCGCGCTCGTGGAACAGGCCGTCACCGCGCCCGACCGCAGCGGTTGGCCGCAGGTCGAGCGGGTTCTTCGGGCCGCGTTCCAGTTCTTCGAGGAACACCCGGCCTTCGTACGGCTCGTGCGGCGTGAGGCACTCGAGGGCGGGTCACCCCTCGCCGAAGAGCTCGGTGAGACATTGCGCCCGTGGTTCGATCGTGGGACCGTGTTCTTGGAGCGCGAGATGGACGCGGGGCGGCTGCGCCCTTACGACGCGCGGCAACTGCTGCTCACCGGCTACGGCGCGGTCTTGTCGTACCTGTCGGACGCGCCGCTCATCACCTCGCTCCTCGACGCCGACCCACTCTCACCCGGCATGCTGAAAGAACGACGCGAGCACGTCATCGATCTGCTGCGCACCGCCGTCGAACAATAACCACGCCGTTCGAGCGGGCTCAGAACGCGAAGTGACGCTGCCATCGGTCGAGGAGCGCTCGATCGCCGAACACCGCGAGCTGATCCGGTGGCACCCGCCCGACGGCGAACAACCACAGGTCGGACGCGGTCCCCCGCGCCGCGACATCCCCCTTGGCATGGCCGTGAGACCACTCGACGCCGTCGGGCACGAGCCGGATCAGCCACTCACCGTCCCGGTCGGTCGCGTGGAGGTGCATGGTCTCGCCCGCTCCCTCCAGCTCCGCGATCTCGGGCCGGAACGTCGCCATGAACGGGAGGTTCTCGAGCGCCTCATCGAGCCCGTCGACCGCGAGCGCACCGTCGATCGGCACCGGGCTGCCCGCCGCGGCCGACGCGTCCCAGGCGTGGACCGCGGTCTCGAGCGCCATGCGACGCGCCCAGAATCGGGCATGGTGGTCGCCACCCCAGGACCACACCGGCTCCTCGGGATCCGTCGCGTCCAGCAACCCGACGAAGTCGGCTGCTCCGGCGGCAAACCAGTCGAAGATCGCGTCCCGGTCATCGGGCACCGCGCCCAGCTCCGCCCGGCGAAAGGACGTCGCCCGGGCCCGCACCTGCGTAGCCGCCCATCGGTGCGTCGTGCTCGCGTGAAGCACGAGGTCGTGCACATCCCAACCTGGACACGGGGGAACCTCGGCGTCGACTCCCGCGGCGCGGGCAGCCACCACCAGCGCGCCGGACTCGCGAGCCATGGCGCGCGTGTAGTCCACGCCGGCCACACTACCGAAACCGCGTCTCGGGTTCGACCTGCACCACGAGGTCGGCCGAGTTGTTCGTGGGCTTGTTGACCCGCGTGCTCACGGGATACGCCTCGAACCACTCCGATGGCGCAGGTACGAGCAGGGGCTCGAGCGCGGCGATGTCCGGCGCGCCCGGATCGAGCCAGGTCGCCCAGTTGGGCTCGGCCAGCACGACCGGCATCCGGTCGTGGATCGGCGCGAGCACGTCGTTGGCGCGGGTCGTGAGGATCACACACGACGTGAGCCACGGAGCATCCGCGTCGTCGGGATCGCGCCACGCCTCCCACAGACCGGCGAACGCCAGCGGCTCTCCATCACGCCGATGGATGAACATCGGCTGCTTGGGCGACTTGGTCGTACCGGCTCTGGGCCGCGCCTGCCACTCGTAGAAGCCGTCGGCCGGCACGATGCACCGACGCTTCCGAAAGGCACGCCGGTACGCCGGCTTGTCAGCCACGGTTTCGGCCCGGGCGTTGATGAGCCGGTCGCCGATCTTCGGGTCCTTGGCCCACGACGGCACGAGGCCCCACCGCATGGACTCCAGCGTGCGGACCTCCGGTTCTCGCCGGACGATGGCATAGACCGACCGGCGCGGGGTGACGTTGTAATCGGCCTGGTGTGGTTCGGTCGCGATCTCGTCGAGGTGGAAATGCTCGGCGAGCAAGTCTGGCGACGCGACCTGAACGTACCGACCACACACGGGGCGTGACCCGGTCAGCGACGGCCGTTGGAATTCGGCCGATCGCCACGTCGGTGGACGAAGCGCAGCCCTGCCCAGATCTCGTCGATCGCGCAGACTCTGTTGTCGACCAGCCCGGCACCCAGTCCGATCTCGCGGGCGACTTCCCCGTTGAGATCCGTCGCCACGCCCGATGCTCGCTTGGGCCAACCCACCCAGAGGCTTCCGTTCGGCTCGAGGTTTCTCGCGAGCGCCGGGAAGCGACGTTCGAGCTCGCGCCGACGAGTCGCGAAGAAGACGATGACGTCGAGTCGACCGCGCGCCTGCGTGCGCAGCGACGCGCCGGGCGGGAGCTCGCCGAGCTTGTCTCCGAATCCCTCCGGGGCGCGGACGAGCGCGATACGAGATCCATCCTCGATCCCGAGCTTCTTCGGCAGCGGAGTACCCGATAAGCCGGCCACGACCGGTATGTGATCGCACGCGCGCCACGGCGTCAACCACGCGACGCCACCCGACCATTGCCTCGGACTCGTCACGGCTCGAGCAGGGATCCCAGGATCAGTGAGATCGCGAATATCGACACTCGGAATGCCCGCCGGTACTGTGGCGTTGTCCGAGTCTCGGGAGCCGACGCTTGCCCCTGCACCGAGGCTCGCCGGTGACCTCGTCCTGACCGCTGCTCGCCCTGATCTCTGGAGGCAACGACATGGCAATCCGCTTGGGTGATGAAGCCCCGAACTTCACCGCCGAGACCACCGAAGGAACCCTCGACCTCCACCAGTACCTCGGTGACGGTTGGGGGCTGCTGTTCTCACACCCGAAGGACTTCACCCCTGTCTGCACCACCGAGCTCGGCGCGTTCGCCGCGCGCAAGGCCGAGTTCGACCAGCGCAACGTCAAGCTCATCGGTATCAGCGTCGACTCGCTCGACTCCCACCGCGGCTGGATGGGTGACATCGCCGAGACCCAGGGCACGGCGCTGAACTACCCGCTCATCGCGGATCCCGACCACAAGGTCGCAGACCTGTACGACATGATCCACCCCAACGCGAATGACACGCTGACGGTCCGCTCGGTGTTCGTCATCGGCCCCGACAAGTTGGTCAAGCTGACGCTCACCTACCCGGCGAGCACCGGCCGCAACGTCGACGAGATCCTGCGGGTGATCGACTCGCTCCAGCTCACCGCCAATCACAGCGTGGCCACCCCGGTGAACTGGACCGACGGCGATGACGTCATCATCGTGCCGGCGCTCTCGGACGAGGACGCGAAGCCGAAGTTCCCGAAGGGATGGAAGGCGCTCAAGCCGTACCTGCGGGTCACGCCACAGCCCAACAAGTAGCGGGAGAGACCCGCTCTCCCGTCGTCGGCGCGGGTTGCCCCAGCGCGTCGCGGGAGTCTCCCGGCCGAGAACCGTGGTGCGCGTCAGGTCCGGACGAAGCGGCGGAGCCCGACGAGTGAGCCGACCAGGCCGATCGCCGCGCCGAGCAGGAGCACGACGATCCCGATGCCGCCCGCGTCGCCAGAGGTGACGTACCAGCCCTCGAAGAAGTCGGCCGGGTTCTCGAGCAAGCCGGCGAGCAGCACTTTCAGGGTATAGACGCCGCCGAACGCGAGGCCCGCGCCGAGCAGCCCCTGCACGAGTCCTTCGGCCATGAACGGAACGCGCACGAACCAATTCGACGCGCCCACGAGCTTCATGATCTCGATCTCGCGCCGGCGAGCGAACGTCGCGAGGCGGATCGTGTTCACGATCAGGAAGAGCGAGGATGCCAACAACACGAGTGACAGCCCGATGAACAGGTAGCGAACCCAGTTCGTGAAGGTCAGCAGGCTCTTCACCGCCTTGGAAGCGGTGTTGATCTCGTCGACGCCGGGTTGGGTCCGGAACCGGTCTGCGATGACCTCGGTGTCCTCGGCTCGTTCGGGTACGACACGGAACGAAGACGGAAGATCTTCGGGGCCTAGGCTCTCGAACAGGTCGGAACGGTTCTGGAAGAGCTTCTTGGCCTCGCCGAGCGCCTCTTCCTGGGAGATGAACGTGAACCGCTTCACCAGCGGGTCATCGGTGAGACGCCTCTGTACGTTGTCGATCTGGTCCTGGGTCGCCGTGGGCTTCATGAAGATCTCTTCTTCGACCCCGCCCTTCCACTTCTGCGTGCCGTGATCGACCACGCGCGACAGCAGCATGATCCCACCGAACAGGAAGAGCGACACCGTGACCGTGAGGATGCCGGCGAGGGTCATGAGGAGGTTGCGGCGCAGCGAGATCAGCGTCTCGCGCGCGAAGTAGCCCAACTTCGCCATCATCGGCGGATCAGCTCCCGACTCCGTACACGCCGCGAGCCTGGTCGCGAACGAGCGAGCCGTGGTCCAGCTCGATCACGCGGCGCCGCATCGAGTCGACGATGCGCGAGTCGTGCGTCGCCATGCACACGGTGGTCCCCGTGCGGTTGATCCGATCGAGAAGCCGCATGATGCCGACCGTCGTCGCGGGGTCGAGGTTCCCCGTGGGCTCGTCGGCCAGGAGGATCAGTGGCCGATTCACGAACGCGCGCGCCACGGACACGCGCTGTTGCTCGCCCCCCGACAGCTCGTGCGGGAAGTTGTCCGCCTTCTTCGAGAGGCCGACCAGGTCGAGGATCTGCGGCACCTGCGCGCGGGTGACGTGGCGGGGCCGGCCGATCACCTCGGAGGCGAAGGCGACGTTCTCGTACACCGTCTTGTTGGGCAACAGCTTGTAGTCCTGGAAGACGGTGCCGATGTTCCGGCGGAGCTGGGGCACCTTCCACGACGCGAGCCGCGAGATGTCACGTCCGGCGACGATGATGCGCCCCGACGTCGACGTGTCCTCTCGGAGCAGCAAGCGTAGGAACGTCGACTTGCCGGAACCGGACGGTCCGACGAGGAAGACGAACTCCCCCTTCTGCACATCCAGGGAAACGTCATCCAGGGCGGTGACGCCACCCTTGTAGATCTTGGAGACCTGCTCGAAACGGATCATGAGATCGGTCGAGGGTAACAAACACCCCCGCGAGGATCAGGTCACATCGCCTGATCTCTGACGTCGCCAATGGAGAAATGCCTCCACGAACGCGTCCAAGTCACCGTCCAACACCGCCTGCACGTTGCCCGTCTCGCATATCGGCTGTTCGCGTCCGTCGATGACGCGTGTGCGCTCGTCCTTGGCCAGCTGGTACGGCGCGAGCACGTAGCTTCGGATCTGGCTCCCCCACGCGACATCTCGCTTCTCGCCCGCGATGCGCTCCAACTTCGCCTTGCGCTCCACTCGCTGCGCCTCAGCCAGGCGCGCGGCGAGGATCTGCATGGCGCGCGCCTTGTTCTGGGTCTGTGATCGCTCGTTCTGACACGACACGACCACACCGGTCGGGAGATGGGTGATGCGTACGGCGGAGTCAGTCACGTTGACGTGCTGGCCCCCCGCCCCCGAAGACCGATAGGTGTCGATACGCAAGTCGGTCGGGTCGATCGCAGGCTGCTCGGCCTCCTCGAGCGCGGGCACGGCCTCGAAGCTCGCGAACGCGGTCTGTCGGCGGTGCTGCGAATCGAAAGGCGAGAGACGCACGAGCCGGTGCACACCCTTCTCGCCGGTGAGCAACCCATAGGCGTGACGGCCCTTCACGGTGAAGGTCGCCGAGCTGATACCGGCCTCGGTGCCGGGTTGCACCTCGTCCAGCTCGACCGCGAACCCACGGCGCTCGGCCCACCGGGTGTACATGCGGACCAACATCTCTGCCCAGTCCTGGGCGTCGGTGCCGCCGGCACCCGAGTTGACCGAACAGATGGCGTCTCGTTCGTCATGCTCGCCGATGAACAGCGCACGCAGCTCGAGCTGATCCAACTCCGGTCGCAACCCGTCGATGCCACCCTGGATCTCGGGGACAACCGATTCGTCACCTTCCTCACGACCCAGCTCGTACAGCGTCTCGAGGTCCTCGACCTGACCCTCGAGCTGCTCGACCAACATGATGTCGGCACGGGTGCCGGCGAGCTCGGTGCCGACCTTGCGGGCGCGGTCCGCGTCATCCCACAGGTCGGGACGGGACCCCTCCTCTTCGAGCTCGACGAGCCGACGGCGCGCCTCGTCGACGCGGAGATAGCCGTGAGCGTCTCCGACCCGACGCCGGAGCTCGGCCAGATCGTCGGTGAAATCACGCACGACAGAGAATCGTACCGGTGGGGGCCGGCCAGTCGTGGCGGCCAATGACGCCGGCGCGCGCGGGAGCCGACAAGGTTCAGCGGCCGTGACAGAGCTTGAACTTCTTGCCACTCCCGCAGTCACACGGCTCGTTGCGTCCGGGGGTCTTGCCGACCCGCACCGGCTGCGTCGTCACCTCGGGGTCGGACCGTTCCATCACCGCGGCGCCACCGCCTCCGTCGAGCGCGGGCTGCTCTTCGACCGGCATGGCCGCGGCGGTCGACCGGAGGGCGCTCGCCCCCTGCACCGGGCCTTCCGGCGCGCTGTAACTGAGGTCCTGTGCCGGACGGGACGGCGTGTCGTCGGCCACGACCTGGAGGTGGAAGACGTAGCTGACGAAGTCGTCCTGGATCCCACCCATCATCGCTTCGAACATGTCGAAGCCCTCACGTTGCCACTCCGCGACCGGGTCGCGTTGGCCCATGGCGCGCAGGTTGATTCCCTCCCGCAGGTAGTCCATCTCGTAGAGGTGTTCGCGCCAGTGCTGGTCGATCACCGAGAGCATCACTCGCCGCTCGATCTGGCGGAGCGTGTCCGCGCCGAGGAGCTTCTCCTTCGCTTTGTACTGCTCCAGGGCATCGTCGAGCAACAGCGTCTGGAGCTCCTCGCGGCTCGTCAGCGCGACGATCTGGCCTTGGGTGACTCGCGCCGGGAACACGAGGTTCGCCTGCGTGAGCAGCTCGCCGACCTCCCACTCCTCCTCGAACTCGGATACCGCGAACGTGTCCACCATGCGGCACACCGCGGCCTCGATTGCGGCGATGGTCTCATCCTCGAGATCACCGCCGTCGAGGATCTGTTGGCGGCGCCGGTAGATCACCTTGCGCTGCTCGTTCATGACCTCGTCGTACTTGAGGACGTCCTTTCGGATCTCGAAGTTCTTGTCCTCGACCGTGCGTTGGGCGCGTTCGATCGCCTTGGTGACCATCTTGGCTTCGAGAGGCTGATCGTCGGGGAAGGCCTTGCCCATCACCCAGCTCATCGCCCCGGTGGCGAACAGCCGCATCAGATCGTCTTCGAGCGAGAGGTAGAAGCGGGTCTCACCGGAGTCGCCTTGGCGGCCCGAGCGGCCGCGGAGCTGATCGTCGATCCGGCGGCTCTCGTGCCGCTCGGTGCCGAGGACATAGAGACCGCCCGATTTCCGGACCCGCTCTCCCTCGACCTTGCACTCGGCCGTGAACGTCGTGACCAGCTTCTCGTAGCGTTCCGGCGCCTCTTCGACCGTCAGGCCCTCGGCCCGGAGCTCCTCGAGCGCCAGTCCCTCGGGGTTCCCGCCCAGCAGGATGTCCACGCCGCGCCCGGCCATGTTCGTGGCCACGGTCACACCGGCCGACCGGCCGGCCTGGGTAACGACCACGGCTTCGCGCTGGTGCTGCTTCGCGTTCAGCACCTCGTGTTGGATCCCGCGCTGTTCGAGCAGGCGCGACAGCTTCTCGGACTTCTCCACCGAGATCGTGCCGACCAGGACGGGTTGGCCGTTGGCGTAGCGCTCGGCGATGTCGTCAGCCGCCGCGTCGAACTTGGCCTCTTCGGACTTGTAGATGAGGTCGGGCTCATCCGCGCGGGCGCTCGGCCGGTTGGTCGGGATGCTCACGACCTCGAGCCCATAGGTGTGGGCGAACTCGCCCGCCTCGGTGAGCGCCGTGCCGGTCATGCCGGAGAGCTTTTCGTACAGCTTGAAGTAGTTCTGGAGCGTGACGGTCGCGAGGGTCTGGTTCTCCTCCTTGATCCGCACACCCTCCTTGGCCTCGACCGCCTGATGCAGACCCTCCGACCAGCGGCGGCCGTCAAGGATGCGGCCGGTGAACTCGTCGACGATCTTGACCTCGCCCTCTTGTACGACGTAGTCGACGTCACGCTTGAAGAGCTCCTTGGCCCGCAACGCCGCCTGGAGCTGGTGAACGAAGTTCTGGTGAACGTGGTCGTAGAGATTCGAGACATCGAGGGCCTGCTCGACGCGATTGATGCCCTCTTCGGTCGGCACGACCGTGCGCTTGGCTTCCTCGACCTCGTAGTCACGCTCGGAGGAGAGCCCCCGCACGACGCGCGCGAACTTCGTGTACAGGTCCTGGGCGTCGTCGGCCCGGCCGGAGATGATGAGCGGGGTACGAGCCTCGTCGATCAGAATCGAGTCGACCTCGTCGACGATCGCGAAGTCATGGCCACGCTGGACCTGCTCGTCCTTGCTGCCGGCCATGTTGTCGCGCAGGTAGTCGAAACCGAACTCGTTGTTCGTGCCGTAGGTGATATCGGCGGCGTAGGCCACACGCTTTGTGTCCCAGTCGTCGATCGCGGGGACGACGATGCCGGTGGTGAGACCGAGGAACCGATACACCTGGCCCATCCATTCAGCGTCGCGGGTGGCGAGGTAGTCGTTCACCGTGATGAGATGCACACCCTTGCCCCCGAGGGCATTCAGGTACGCAGGCATCGTGGCGACGAGGGTCTTGCCCTCGCCGGTCTTCATCTCGGCCACCCAACCGAGATGGAGCGCGGCAGCGCCCATGACCTGGACGTCGTAGTGGCGCTGGCCGAGGACCCGCTTGGAAGCCTCGCGGACGACCGCGAACGCTTCGGGGAGCAGACCGTCGAGATCTTCACCGCGGTCGAGCCGCTCGCGGAACGAAACGGTACGCGCCGACAGCTCGGCGTCGGGCAGCAGCTCGAGCTCGGGCTCGAACGCGGCGACGTCCGGCACGATCGACTCCACCAGCTTGAGCTTGCGCCCTTCACCGGCGTGCAGAATCCTCTTGATCAGGCTCATCGCCTGCGAGTCTACCGGTCCCTCCCGCCGGCTCTTCGCGAGCAAGACTGGCTCGGTGGCCCGGTCAACCCCGCGTCGCGCTACTCCGCATCCAGCAGCTTCTCGCGCATCGCGAACACGACCGCCTCCATGCGGGAGTGCAGGTGCAGCTTCTCCAAGATGTTGCGGACGTGGTTCTTCACCGTGTTCTCGGCGATGAACAGATCGTGGGCGATCTGGCGGTTCGTGCACCCGTCCGCGACCAGGCGCAGCACCTCCAGCTCGCGCTCGGTGAGCGACATCGAATCCGTACGCGTGCGGGCTTCGGCGCGTGACGCGAGCCGGTTGAACTCGACCAGGAGCTTCGACGCCATCGATGGGGACACGAGGCTGTGACCCCGTGCGACTACCCGTACGGCCGCCGCGACCTCGTCGGTGGACACTTCCTTGAGGAGGTACGCGTTCGCGCCGGCGCGCAGGGAGTCGAACAGATCGTCTTCGTCTTCGGAGGCGGTGAGCATCACGATTCGGGTCCGCGGGTTCGCCTCGCGGATCTTGCGAGCCGCCTCGATGCCCGACGCGCCCGGCATCCGTACGTCCATGACGACGACGTCGGGCTCCAGGTCCGCGCACCGATCGACCGCCTCGAGCCCATCGGCCGCCTCGCCGACCACGAGGAGATCACCCTCGGCCGACAACACGCTCTCCAATCCACGGCGGAACAGCGCGTGGTCGTCGACGACGAGCACCCGGATGAGAGGGAGCGCCTCGAGTGACACGGTGCCTACTCGGCGGCCTCGATCAGACCAAGGTGCCCGTCTCGTCGACGGTAGATGACCGCGGCGTGACCCGTCTCGATGTTCGCGAAGAGGTAGAAGGTGTGGCCCAGCAGACCCATTTGCAGGCCGGCTTCGGTCGGGGTCATGGGCTTCGCCTGGAACTTCTTGGTCTTGACGATCTCTGCCGGCTCGTCCGGCTCGTCGGCGAAGTCGAGGGGAGCATCGTCGATCGGCGGGGCGACGTGGTGGTGGATCCGGCGACGCCGGCTGACGCGCTTGTCCTTGAGCCGGCTGAGCTGATGCTCCGCCTTGGCGATCGCGAGGTCGAGCGCGGTCATTACCTCGGGGGCCGCGGCGTGGGCCTTCACAAAATGCCGCTTCAGGTGCAGCGTGATCTCGCAGAGCTGGTTGTCAGGCTCGCTCGCGTTGCGAATCTTGGAGAAGTCCACCTCGCATCGAGTGACGTCGTGGGTGAACCGATCGAGCTTGGCTACCTTTTCCTGGCTGAGGGCGCGCATCGGCGCGTCGACCTTCATGTTCTTCCCGCGCACGGTGATCTCACTCATGACGACCGCAACCCTACGCGGAAAGCCACCCGTCGGGCAGAGAGAGCCACGCGAGAAGCCGCTCGGCGACGGCATCGTCGGGCGGGCGGTACACGCCGGCCGCGACCTGGGACCGCAATCGGAGCACGTGCTCGGGGCGCGCAGAGTCGTCGAGAAGCGTCATCACGAGCATGCACCCGTCGTATCGGTTCCTACCGACGTCGGCGCCGCGACCATGGCTTTCCAACCGGTGTCCCTCCTGGACAACCTCATGGGGAAGTGTTCGGTCGGTTCGGGGCTCGAGTTGAGGGCTGATCCGGCGTTCTGGCGATGGTCACGGCCCCGACCCAGTCCGCACCTCGGCCACGCAGGGCCGCAGCCGCGGCCCGGATGCTCGCCCCGGTCGTGGTCACGTCGTCGACCACCAACACCGATGGCGGTACCGGGCGCCGAGCCTCGAGGGACGGGCCCGCGATGCGCTCGGCCCGACGCCGGCCGGTCTGGGCCGGCCCCGGGCCGCGCCCGAGCAGTCCGCGGCAGGGCCGCATCAACCGCCGGGCGACGAGGCCGGCGAGCAGCTCGGCGTGGTCGAAGCCCCGGTCGCGACGCCGCGCCGGGGCGGTCGGAACCCACGTCACGACGACCGCGCCCACCGCCGGAGGCGGCGTCGGCGCGACCGCGGCCGCAGCGTCGGCCAGCCAGGCCAACGCGGCTCGCGCGTTGCGGTACTTGACGTGCGCGACGAGCTCGCGCACCACACCCTCATAGGCGAACGCCGCGACCCACGCGTCGACCCCGGCCGGTGGTCGTACACGCGGCGCGGCTCGCACCGAGGCCAGACACTCGCGACATACCGGCTCGGCGCGCCGTCCGCATCCCGGACAGCGCGCCGGCCAGGCGAGCGCGAGCAGTGACGACACCATCGGCGCGTCACCCTACGAACCGCCTCGGACAGTTACCCCGAGGGTGGACCGGCTGGTCGGGCCGGTCCGGGTCGGCTCGGGTCGGGATGGGCACCTGCCACCGGCGCGGCCGGTTCAGTACCGGTAGTGGTCCGGCTTGTACGGGCCCTCGAGGGGCACGCCGAGGTAGTCGGCCTGATCCTCGGTGAGCCGGGTCAGCCGGACACCGAGCTTGTCCAGGTGCAGCCGCGCCACCTCTTCGTCGAGGTGCTTCGGGAGCGTGTAGACGCGCCGCTCGTAGAAGTCGGGGTGCGTGAACACCTCGATCTGTGCGATCACCTGGTTCGTGAAGCTGTTCGACATCACGAAGCTCGGGTGACCGGTCGCGCAACCGAGGTTCAACAGCCGGCCCTCGGCCAGCACGATGATCGAATGGGCGGGTCGGCCGGCGGCAGCGGGAAACACCCACTCGTCCACCTGCGGCTTCACCTCGATGCGCTCCACGCCCGGAATCGCCGCGAGCCCGGCCATGTCGATCTCGTTGTCGAAGTGTCCGATGTTCCCCACGATCGCGTTGTGCTTCATCCGGGCCATGTCGGCCGCAGTGAGGATGTCGCGGTTGCCGGTCGCGGTGACGAACAGGTCGGCGGTCTCGACGACATCATCGAGGGTCGCGACCTCGTAGCCTTCCATCGCGGCCTGGAGGGCGCAGATCGGATCGATCTCGGTGACGATCACCCGCGCGCCTTGGCCCCGCAGCGACTGCGTGCAGCCCTTGCCGACGTCGCCGTAGCCGCACACCACGGTCACCTTGCCCGCGAGCATGACGTCGGTGGCGCGACAGATGCCGTCGACCAGCGAGTGCCGGCATCCGTAGAGGTTGTCGAACTTGGACTTCGTCACCGAGTCGTTGACGTTGATCGCAGGGAACAGCAACGTGCCGGCCTCGGTCATCTGGTAGAGCCGGTGCACGCCCGTGGTCGTCTCCTCGGTGACCCCCAAGATCCCTTCGGCCATGCGGTGCCAGAAGTGGTCGTCCTCGGCTTGGAGACGACCCAGCATCGCCAGGACGATCGCGAACTCCTCGGAATCCGCGGTCGACGGGTCGGGCACTGCGCCCGATTTCTCGAACTCGACACCCTTGTGCACGACGAGCGTCGCGTCACCGCCGTCGTCGAGGATCATGTTGGGGCCGCGGCTACCGCCGCCGTCCGGGTTCGGCCAACGCAGCGCGCGTTCGGTGCATTCCCAATACTCCTCCAGGGTCTCGCCCTTCCACGCGAAGACCGGAATGCCCGTGGCCGCGATCGCGGCGGCCGCGTGATCCTGGGTGGAGAAGATGTTGCAGCTCGCCCAGCGGACCTGGGCGCCGAGCGCGACGAGCGTCTCGATCAGCACCGCGGTCTGCACGGTCATGTGGAGCGAACCGGTGATGCGCGCGCCGGCGAGGGGCTGTTGGTCGCCGTGGCGCTCACGGAGAGCCATCAGGCCGGGCATCTCGTGCTCGGCGAGCTCGATCTCCTTGCGACCGAACTCGGCGAGCGAGAGGTCGGCGACCTGGAAATCAGACTCGTCGGTATCGGGCGGGACAGCCGTGGTCGTCATGGAAGCTCCTGTCGACTCCGGGCGCGCCGTGCGCCCCACCCTGACGGGCGAAGCCGACGCGCGATCTGGATGTTCCGGAGTCGGCCCGGATCACCGGGTGACAGCCCGCAGGGCCCGACCGACGACCAGTCTATCGGTCCGAACGCCGGCGTTGCCGAGCACGGGGCCGGACCCGGACAAGCCGGACTGGCCTCACCGGCTCAGCCGGCCGGGCGGGACTCGCCGGGCCGGCTCCAGCCCCGGTCGTCGCTCCGCCGCACTGCCTCGGTCTCGTCGGAGCGGGCGTAGTCGTCGTCGAGGCGATAGGTGGTGCCGATCTCGGGTGTCGACACCTCCAGCACGTCGCAGTCGGTGATGCCGATGAGCCGGTGACGTTGGCCGATCACACAGCTGTACCCGAGGCCCGGTTCGAGCTCGGTCTCGACCAGCAGGCCGTCGGGTCCGTCCCAGAGCATCTTCGCCCGGCCGGCCATCAACAGCCACGACTCGAGCTTGGCGTCGTGCATCTGGAACGACAGGCGCTTGCCTGCGTCGATATGCAGCACCTTGCCGACGTAGGGCCGATCCGGCGGCGTCCAGTGGATCTCGTAGCCCCAGGGCTTGTCGACGCGCCGGGAGGCGCCGTCGGTGGACAGGGTCGCGGGATCCACCGGCCCGGGAGGCCCGCTCACGCGCGCACTCGTTCCTCGAGCTGGGAGATCGCGTCGACGGGCCCCGGGTCGACGTCGTTGTCCAACGCGAGGTAGCAGCTCGTCCAGTCACCGAGGTACATGAGGTCGAGGAGCTGCGCGAGCCGCCCTTCCCCCTCGGCGACCACGGTGAGCACGTCGCTCAACGTCTCCTCGATGATCTCGGTCGTGGCCGCGACGCGCGGCGCGAGGCGTTCGTGCTCGAAGCCGTGGCGGAGCTGCACGAGGGTGAGGACCTGGCGGGTGACATCGCCGTGCTGGCCCCACCCGCAGACCTCATTGTGGGCGAGCTCGGGGTACGCGTTGCAGAACGCGGGCGCTTTCGCGTTCTCGTTCACGTCGCACTTCCACCGGTACGCCGCGACCGCGCCCAGCGCGCCGGTGCCGTAGACGATCGGGATCGTCCGACCGATGACCCGAGCCAGCTCACGCGCCGGATTGGCGGCGCCGGTGATCTCCGGCCGGCAGCGGTCGCGACGGCGGGCCAGCTGCTCGCCAGCCTGGCCGAGCGGTGCGTCCACATCGGCCAGCACACCGACACGCGCGAGCAACACGAACAGGGGCGCGACCAGTGCACCGAGGCCGGCGCGGGCCATGAAGCCATCAGGGCAGGCCACGACCCGACCACCGCGCGCCTCGACCATCTCGCCCAGCCGGCCGCCGCGAGTCACCGCGACGACGTGGGCGCCGGCGTCCAGACAACCCCTGGTCATGAGCAGCGTCTCCTCGGTTCCGCCCGAGTACGACAACGCGAAGACGAGGGTGCGCGGACCGACGAACGCCGGGGGGCGGATCCGCTTGAGCACGGTCACGGGCACGGGGAGCTCCCCGCTGGTGACCGAGGCGAGCACATCGCCGGCGATGCCCGAGCCGCCGAGACCGACGACGACGATGTTGTCGATGTCGCCGGCTTGCGCCACGCCGTCCAACGGCACTGCCCGCGCCGCTTCGCTCGCCGCGGCGAGCTGTTCGGGCAGGCGCCCAACCTGCTCGAGGAAGTCCAGCGAGTCGGTCGGCATTGGCAAGGACGACCTAGGCCTCGAACGTCGGTTGGACACCGTCGGATTCGGCTTTGGCCAGGAGCCGCTCGTGCTCGGTGTCGCTCACGGCCTCCGCCTCGTCGATGAGCATGATCGGGATGTCGTCCCGCACCGCGTAACGGCGATGCAACCGCGGGTTGTACAGCGCGTCCTCGTCGGCGAAGTAGAGCAACGCGCCCTTGTCCTCGGGGCAGGCGAGGATCTCGAGCAACTTGGGGTCGAGTGCCATGTCGGGTCTGCTCCTGGTCGGGTCTCAGCCACTCACGAGCGCGAGCACCTCAGCGGTGCGCGCCTCGCATGCGGCACGATCGGCGGCTTCGAGGTTGAGCCGTAGCAACGGCTCGGTGTTGGACGGGCGGAGGTTGAACCACCAGTCTCCGAGATCGACGGTCAAGCCGTCGAGGCGGTCTTGGGTCGCGTCGGCGTAGCGCGTGGCCACGGCGTCGATCACCGCGGCCTGGTCATCGACGCGCGTGTTGATCTCGCCGGACGCGGCGTAGCGCTCGAAGGGCTTGCGTAGCTCCGACAAGGGCTTGCCGGCGATCGACAGCTGTTCGAGCACGACGAGCGCGGCGATCGAGCCCGAGTCGGCCCGCCAGTTGTCCCGGAAGTAGTAGTGCGCGGAGTGCTCGCCACCGAAGATCGCGCCCGTCTCGGCCATCACCTGTTTGATGAACGAATGCCCGACCCGCGTGCGCACGGGTATGCCGTCGTGCTCTTTGATCACCTCGGGTACGGCCTTGGAGCAGATGAGGTTGTGCACCACGCTCTCGCCGGGGTGCTCAGCCAGCAACGCCTGGGCAACGATCGCGGTGGTGGTCGAGCCCGAAACGGGTTCGCCCTGATCGTCGACCAGGAACACCCGATCGGCGTCGCCATCGAAGGCGAGGCCGATGTCGGCGCCCGACTCCACGACCGCGGCGCGCAGGTCGGCGAGGTTCTCGACCTGGATCGGATCGGCCGGATGGTTCGGGAATGTGCCGTCGAGCTCGGCGAACATCACCGTGAGGTCGAACGGGAGTCCTTCGAACACGGCGGGCACGACGAGACCGCCCATGCCGTTGGCCGTGTCGGCGACAACCTTCAGCGGGGCCAGCCGGGCAACGTCGACGAACGAGTGGACGTGCGCGGCGAAGTCGGCGAGCACGTTCTGACTCTCGACCCGGCCGCGCTCCTCGGCCCGTTCGAGCAGGCCGGCGGCCACGGCGTCCTTGATCTGGCCGAGCCCGGTTTCCTCGCCGACCGGTGCGGCGCCGGCGCGGCAGAGCTTGATCCCGTTGTACTGGGCCGGATTGTGGCTCGCGGTGAACATCGCGGCAGGCACGTCGTCGCGGCCACTCGCGAAGTAGCACATGTCGGTCGAGGCGAGACCGATATCGGTCACGTCGGCACCGGCCTTGGTCACACCGCGAATGAAGGCCTCGGCCAGGGGACCGGACGAGGGTCGCATGTCGTGGCCGACGATGACTCGGCTGGCGCCGCTGAAGGTCACGAATGCGTTGCCGACGTACTTGGCAATCGTCTCGTCGATCTCATCGGGGTAGATGCCCCTGATGTCGTAGGCCTTGAAGATGGCGTCGAGCGCCACGTCGTTCGGCACGGGAGATGGCTCCAACATTGTTGGTGAACGAACCGGGCACTGTCGGCGAACTGCTGGTCGGCGAACTGCTGGGAAGCTGACGGCCGAAGCCCCGGCCGGGACCGCCATGCTAGTGCCGCGCCGAAGGCCCCCACATGGGCGCTATCCGCCCGGAACGGCCGGTCGGGTCGGACCGGGAGACACCGGCGGGGTCGATGGATCGGGCGCCGGCGCCGGTGACTCCGGTGGTGATGGAGGACCGTCCCCATCGCCGGCGGCGGTTTCGCCCTGGTCGGTCGCGAACCGACGCGGTGGCTTGCGACCGATGATGACGAGTCCCACCAAACCCCCGATACCGACCAAAGAGCCCGCGATCCCGGCGAGCTCCGCCGGCGTACGGTCGTAGTGCAGCTCGACGTGACGTGACGTCGGCACGACCACCATGAAGTTGGGCGTGACCCGATAGGGACCCTCGGCGCCGCTCACGTGCCAGTTCGGATAGGACGAGACCTTCACGAGCACCGGCACGCCGGTCTCCGACACGTCGAAGCTCACCGAATCGTCGTCGGTGACCACCTTCGTCACCTCGACCTCGGGGAGCTCGGTGCGAGGAGCATCGGCCGCGCGGTCGGCCGGCGCCCGCACCCAGTCGGTCGGGCCACGCTGCGCGAGCGGCCGGTCGAGCGCTTCGGGGTCGTCCCACCAGGGCGCGGCGAGACATTCCCAAGGGGTGAGCTCCGGGTCGCGGGGGGCAGATCGGCCCGCGGCGGCCTCGGGCTTGGGGTCTCCGAAACACTCCGATTGGGTTCCTCCGTGGATGCCGGTGGCCACCACCGGCTCATAGCGAAGTGGCTGGACGAGCGGCGCGTTGTCCACCTCGTAGATCGACCAACCGTCGGGCGCGGCGCCATCGAGGTCGTCGACGGTGGCGAGCAGCTCCAGACCCGAATCGGCCGCGGCCTTGTCCTTGGCCTCCGAGGAATGGGCGAGGTAGTACCGCACACCGAGCTGGCGGAGATACTCGACGCCGAGGTCGAAGTCATCAATCGTGCGGTAGTTGAGGCCGCGCACCGGATTCGACGCGTTGCCGGGCCCCTCGAGCGTCGCCGCGGCCATGAAGTGATACGGCGTGGTGGCGGCCGACTCGTAGTAGAGGCCCTCCATCGAGGTGATCCGACCGTCGGTGAAGTACGGCAGCATCATCAGCGCGAGCGAGCTCCCGTAGGCGTCGATGCCGCCCCCACCCTCCCAGAGCGCACGGCCGGGTGGGAGCGCGCGCATCTCGTCCATCAGCGCGTCGAACTCGGGCCAGGGCTTCGGGCGGTGGTTGGCTCCGGCCACGCCGGAGGTGTCCTCGTAGCCGGTGTAGTTCCAGTCGACCCAGAAACGCAGGAACCCCATCGTGTCCGACGCGCGCACGAGCACCGTCGTCGTCAGCCCGATGACCACCAAGGCCGCGAGCCCGGCGGTGGCGAACGTGCGGACGATCGGCGCGGTCTTCGGCCGGTCGGGGTCGGATTCTGCCATCACCCAGCTCGCGATCGCGCGGACGGCGTGCGCGAGCTCGGCGGCGCCGATGCCGGCCAGCAGGAACAGACCGAGGTACCAGAACGGCAGGAACCGCAGGTTCCAGGCATGCGCTTCGGGCCAGAACCGGAAGACGAGCGCGAACGTCACCGAGAGCGTGAGGATCACGAACACGCCACGGTCTCGGCGGATCGCGCCGGCGACGACGGCGACCAGGGCCAGCGCGAACACCCACCAGAAATACGGGGGGAACAGGTAGGTCACGTACTCCGAGATGCGCGTGTACCGCATGTTCGCGGTGTATCCGAAGCTCGTCACGAGCGGGAGCGACCATGCCGCGGTCAGCAGCGCTCCGGTGCCGCCGATCAGCAGGGCCGCGACCGCGGTGCGAGTCGGCCGGTGGAACAGCCAGACGATGATGCCGGCCACGGCGGCGAAGATGCCGACGACGACATGGCTGAGCACGACACACGCCAACAACACCGCGGGCAGCCAGAAGCGTTTGCGGTCGCGCAACGACACCGCGAGCGCGCCGATGAAGAACAGCGCGAAGGCCAGTGCGATCGTGAACGAGAACTCGCCCGCCAGCGTGCTGCGCAGCGTCCCGCCCATGATGCCCTGGTTGAACGCGTGGTTCACCGCCGCGTCCGATGTCCCCGGATCACCCTTGAAGAAGAGAAACGCCACTGCAGCCGGCGCGCAGAGGACCGGGCCGGGCATCTTCACCCGAAGTCCTCGCGCCGCGGCGTAGGCGGCGGCGGGCAGCGCCACCGGCCCGGCCACGGTCACCAGCTTGAACGCGACGTTGTAGGGCAGGACGAGATCGGCCACCAGGGTCGCGAGGGCCGGGAGCGGAAAGTAGAACTGGCCGGCGGGGAACCCCGCGTACCAGTCGGGGGACCACCCGGCGACGCGCCAGTGGCCCAACAAGGTGTCGCGCAGGTACGCGGGGAACCAGACGTGGGCTGCCATGTCGCCGCCGGCAGCGGTCGTGTCGCGGAGCAACAGCGCCGGGCGCAGGTTCCAGAACACGAAGATGCAGCAGGCGGCGACGACCGCGAACGGTACGAGCCCGATCAGCCGCTCGAGCGTCTGCTCGCCTCGTGTCGGGCGCGCCTCGGCGCGGGGGTTCGGGTCAGGGGGGACGGCCGCGGCTGGGAACGGCGCGTCCGTGCCGGTCTCGACGGCCACGCCGCCAGCTTGTCAGCCCGAGGCGGCTCGTCGAGCGCGGGCGCGCACCCTGCGCGGTTTGCAACCGGGCGCGCCGGTCACCGCAGGTCGATCGTGGGCCTCGGTAGAGGCGTTCCTAGTGAACTCGGACCCGATCGAGCACGTGGGACAGCGAGATCGAGCCGTCCGCGCCGTCCCAGCGTTGGGTCTCGCAGTTCCCGCAGCGGCGGAACATGAGCTCCTCACCGCCGACTGTCATCTGAATCTCCACCAGATCCTGCTTGCCGCACGTCTTGCAACCCATTCCGATGCCCTCCACTCGGTGTGCCGATCTTCCGGCCCAGCACTCGTGCATCGGGGTCGCGGGCGGGATCCTGGAGGATGATTCCGGGATGATCCCCGCGTCAGTGCAGGTCAGCAACGTAGAGCACCTTGGGTGCTCGCCGGGGCGAGCGAAGATGTCGTGGCGCGCTCCGGTCGCGGTTGGGACTGGAATCTTCGCATCAGCGGCCGGCTAGGTGGTCAGCCGGGGAGATGGTCAGCCAAGCGGACCCTTGATGCGCCCGACGATCTGGACGGTGGCGAGAAGGTTGAAGCCGGCGTGGAGCAGGATCGCCCTCGAGAGGTTGCCGGAGCGGACGGTGAGCACCGCTGCGAGACAGCCGAGCGCCACCAGCGCGGGGAGCGCCACGTACGCGCCCGGATCGAACAGTACGTGGGCAAGACCAAAGATCGATGCGCTCACGAACACGGCCCACGCCGGCGACATGCGCCGGAGCAGCGACCGCAGCAGCACGCCGCGGTAGACGAGCTCCTCGATGAGCGGCGCCACAACCACCACTGCGACCGCGAAGATGATCTGCACTCCGCCTCGGGCCTGCTCGAACTGCTTCACGACCTCCTGGCCGGCGTCGTCGCCGGCGAGCCACGAGACCGGCAGAAGCGCCAACCCGGCCACGATGCTGAACAGCAGGCCCGCGGGCGCCCAGCCCAGGTCGCGCCACGAGAGCGCCAGCCCGAAGTCGGCCGCCAGCGAACCGCGGCCCTTGACCCGTGCGATGAGCTCGAGGAACCCGAGCGTGGCCGCTGCCTGGCCGAGCATCGAGGCGACCAGGCCGGCGACCGGCAGGGATCCGTTGGCATCGAGGAACGGGATCGACGCGATCGTCGCGCCCACGATGCCGACAACGGCCGCGAGGAAGAAGTCGCCCAGCCCCCAGCGCACGGGCGAGCGGGGCGGCGACGCGCCCCGCGGCCCGCGAGGGGAATCGGCGGGCGGGCCCGGGGTGCGCGCGCCACCGACGGGCGGCCACCCGGATCGCTCGTCGGCCACGACGTCGAATGTAGCGTCCGGGCACTGGCTCCGCGGAAGACCCCATTCCTCTGCGAATCTCCGGTGATCCGGGCCCGCGGGCGACGACGCGGGAGGCGGCCCCTACGATTGGCCGTACCGACCGTCAGCCGACGCCGGTTCACCCCTACGATGGCCGGGATCGTTCGACACGCCGTCGACCGGCCCGGACACCGACATTCAGGAGCCCGTTCAGCGTGCCGAGGATCATCAAGCGATGAGCCGTCCTCCCGACGAACAACGCCCCCCGGGCACCC
>DASRPD010000096.1:0-15872 GCA_035646535.1 Acidimicrobiia bacterium | reverse complement strand
GGCGCGGGCGAAGGGGCTCACGATGTCGAGACTCGGTCCTTCAGGATCTCACCCGCTCGGCAGATGAGATCCAGGCGCTCATCCTGTCTGCCGGGCATGCCTCGCCTCTGTTCGGGCCCGGCCACGCCGGGACTGTTCCGCTTCCCACGCTAGTGACGTCACGCGGTTCGCGTGGCAGGACCGCGGACCGGCAGGCACCGCCGGGCGGCTAGAGGTCGAGGGTGTCGCCGATCGCAATCCGCGAGCGCTCGATGGCCTTTGCCTTCGTGCGCATCAGGTTGACTCGGGGTGCGCCCGCGATCATCTCCGCGACGGCCCTGGCTCGCTCGATGAGATCGGCCGGCGCACAGACCTCGTTCACGATGCGCAGGGCGTGGGCCTCGTGGACGTCGACCGCACGGCCGGTCATGCACAGCTCGCGCGCGACGGCACCGCCCACGAGGTCGTGCAACGGTGAGTACACGACGGGGCCGAACGAGAACTCGGGGTGCGCGAAGCGGGCGGTCTCGGAAGCGATGCGCATGTCGCAGCAGATCGCGAGGTCGAAGCCTCCGGCCAAGGCGGGACCGTTCACCGCGGCGACAAGGGGGAGCGGGAACGTGAGGACTGTGCGGTGGTAGCGGTCGCTGCTGGCCCACAGCTGCCGGTCGAGCTCGGGGTCCTCGGCGGCTGCGGTGAACTCCGAGAGGTCGAACCCCGCGCAGAACACATCGCCGGCGCCGGTGATCACGACGCTCTTGATCGATTCGTCGGCCGCGAGGGCATCGAGCGCGTCGGAGATCTCGTCGCGCAACGCGATCGACAGCGCGTTCTTCTTCTCGGGTCGGGCGAGGGTAATCGTCGCCGATTCCCGATCCGGCTCGCGGGTCAACTCGATCATGGGTCCTACCGTCCTCAGAGTCTCGCGGCCAGGGGTTGCAGGTCTACGCGTACTCGAACTGGAACGCGGCACCCGTGCTGATGCGGGTGAGCATGACGGGTTCCGGCTCGGCGCCCGGGTCGTGGCCCACGGCTGGGAGACATGCTCGTGCAGCGCAGGGGAGTCACCGATCCGCACGGCGAGCCGGTCGCCGGCTGGGTTCGTCTGCACCCTGAGGTTCACGTAGCTGCGGGGCAGGAACGCGGGGTGGAGGTTGAGGACCGAGGCGATCGCGTCGAGATCGTCGCCGAGGTCGAAAGCCGCGCGGATCCGCTCGGCGGTGATCCCGCCGACGCCCATGAGCTGACGGCGCGTGATGTCGGCCGCGGTCTCGGAGTCCGTTCGGTCGGCCACCGCGAGGAAGAACGACATGACGAGGAGGTGGCCCTGCAGCGCGACCTCGCTGATGACAGCCCGGAGCGTTGCCTCGGAGAAGTCGGCGAGCGGTGCCACATCGGCGAGCTCGCCGGCGTAGTCGGTGCGGTTCGGGCCGGAGCCGCGGTCGGGTCCGATCGGTGTGATCGGCAGCTGCGCCGCGAGCCTGCCGCGCACGCGTTCGGCAAACGCCGGGTCCGTGGCCGGTTGGTGGTGCGGTTCGATATCCACTGACCAGTGGCAAGGTGGTTGCCGGCCCGTCGGTTGTCGCGGCGGGCGGTGGATCGGGGTCATTCTGGCGCGCGGGTTCGTGGCGCATCCCGTGGCCGGGAAGGTCGGGTCCTCGATGTCGTGGCACATCGCCACGACGAACTCCTCACCCATCGGTTCGACGTCCATGAGCGCCCCGCAGTGCGCGAGCCGGAACTCGCCGTGCGCGTCGTCATGTACCTGGTACCGGAAGTCCATGAACTGTGGGGGCGTGCCGATGTCGAGCTGCATGCTCTTGAAGATCGCCGCGACGTCGTCGTTGCCGGCGTAGCCGAGGAGCTGCTGCATCCTGCGGGTGTAGATCGGACTCGCGCCCATCCACTCCTCGATCGCGATGTCAGCCATCGGATCGACGCCCAGGAGGCTGACGACCTGGGGCATAGCCGCACGGTCGATGAGGTGACCGGCCAGCAGCGCCTCGTGCGCCAGGACCACCAACTGGTCGTGGTCGAGCGTCTCGAGGCGAAGTGGCTCAGTCATAAGCCCATCTTGGCGCGTTGAGCGACTCCACTTCGTTCTCGGAAGGGAAACACGCGCCATGCCGTCGAAACGAGCCGAGAACCGGGAATGTTATTCCATCACCCGAAGAGTGTCGGGAATGCTCGTCTGTCGGACGCGTCGAACGAGGAACAGCGGTGCGACCGCGACCGCGATGATCCCGACGGCGAGCGCCAGGAGCAGTGTGGACGGCGATATGTAGACCCCGATGCTGAGGTCGGGCAGCGTCCGGGTCGCGAGCGAGTGCAGCATCCAACCCAGGAAGAGATAGCCGGCCGCGACACCGATCCCGGTGGCGACGACGCCGATCATCGTGGCCTCCTTGACGACGACTCCCATCACCGTCCGAACGGGGAGTCCGAACGCGCGCATCGTGGCGTGCTCACGACGACGTTCGTCGACGGTGATGCGGGTCGTGTTGAACGCGATGAGGAGCGCGAGGACGAGGACTGCCCCGGCGGTGATGTAGAGGAAGCCGATGAACTGCTCGAGCGCGTCGTCGAAGACTTCCTTCACGCGCGCGACGGCTTGGCTCGACGTCACACCGGGGAGATCGAACACCGCACGTTGGAGATCCGCTCGGGTCGCGTCGGGTGCCGCGTAGGTCTGGAGCACGTTGGTGGTGCCCGCGAGCCCGAACTGATCGGCTTCGCTCACATCGGCGTAGGCGAACGTGCGGATGGGGTTGGCGTGAATGCCGGTCACGACGAAGTCGGATTCGCGCAGTGTGAACGCTCCCGTCTCGTCGCGGACCGGGTGGCGGAGCTGCACGCTGTCGCCGGTACCCACACCCAGGTCGGTGGCGGCCTTCGCGGACAGGACCACGCCGCCCTCCGCCCCGGCCGCGGCGGCGTCGCGGACCGTCGGCGTCCACCTCGATGTCTCGAAGTCGACGAGCTCGACGAGCAGATCGAGGTCAGCGGCCGCGTCGGCGGCGAGTGCTGTCGCGGGAAGCCTCAGATCGGGATCGACCTGGCCGACTGCATCGGAGTCGACGACCGCGGCGACCTCCGGCGACCCGACCTCGTAGAAGGTGTCGAGCTGGACGATGACCCGGTCGCCGCCACCGCGGGTGAGCTCGGCGGTGCCCTGGTCGATCGTGCGCGTGAAGCTGTCCAGCATGCCCATCACCGCGACGAGCGCGGTGATGGCCGCGCCGACGCCGAGCGCGGTCAACAGGGCCCGGCGCGGCGTCCGGAGCAGGTTGCGCATGGGCATCTGGCTCAGGCTGGAACCCGGTAGCCGGATCCGGTTGGTCCAATCCGTCAGGCGGTTCGCCTTGGCCGCCAGATGGCCCGTCCGGATGGCTTCGATGGGCTCGACGCGCACCGCCCGCCACACGGGCAAGGCGCTGGCGATGATAGGGATTGCCAGTCCGAGAATCGCGGCCTGCGCGAACACGCCGAGCTGGAACGGCGTGCGGTGGACCGGCAAGGGGAGGAACGACCGCAGCAGGTTGCCCATCGCCGCGCCGACGATCAGGCCGACGACGACACCCAACCCGGCGCCCAGGATCGCGACCTGCGCGCCGACGAGGAGGGGTCGGATTGCCAGCCGGCGGCGCGGTACGCCGAGCGCCATTCCGATGCCGATCTCGCGTCGCTGGGCTTCGACGATGCGACTCACCAGGTTGAATGCCGCGAGCGCCGCGGCCCCCAAGATGAGCGCGGCCAGCGCGTTCCAGATGAGCTGGTCGTTCTCGATGTCCTCGTAGAGGATCCGGTAGGCCTCCGCGTCGTCACGGGTCGAGACGGTCGCGCTGATTCCCGACCCGTCGAGTGTCCGCGCGAGCTCGTCCGCGACGACGCCCCGGTCGGCGCCATCAACGAGTCTGAGCACCGCGTCGTTGACCGCACCGGGACGGCCGGTCAGGTCCTGGGCAACCGGCAGCGGCACGTAGAGCGTCGCGAGCTCACCCTGGGCGAAGATCGTCCCCTCGGGTCCGCTCACGTAGAAGTCTTCGGGTGCGACGCCGAGCCCGACGTAGTCGACCGCGAGCCCTCCGGCCATAGTGATGGTGCCGTGCGTCGGGAGGTCGTGGACGTCGGCGAACTTCGCCTCGAGCACCGCAATCGGCGCGGTGGTCTCGGGATCGGGAGCAGCGCCGTCGCGCACCCAGACCGCGTCGACCGGGTCGGGGGCGTCGAACGACATCCCGACGATGCGGGCGCTGACGAGGATCGACTCGTCGCCGGTGGTGGCGTCCACCTGGCTGTCGACGACGAGGCGCTCGGCGATGCCGTCTACCGCGTGCGCATCGTCGATCCCGGCAGCGACTTCTGTGAGGGCGCCTTCGTTGGTGAACGTCCCGGGGCTCAGCGAGATGCGCAGATCGTGCATGCCGACCGCTGCGAAGCTGGCGTCGTTCGACTGGCGGCGCCAGGTCGCGGTGCTGCCCAGACCAGCGAACACGCCTGTCCCTATCGCCATCACGAAGGCGATCGCCGCGACCGGGACCCAATGTCGGCGTAGATCACGCCACGACCACCGCAGCCACAGTCCGCGCGTCCTCGGGATGATGGAAGGCGGGGGCGATGTCGCGGTCACCACTCGAGCTCGGAGATGTCGGCGCGACCACCGGCCGGTTCCCCATCGGAGACGATCCGGCCGCTGGAGAGCTCGATGACTCGATCCGCGATACGCGAGATCTCCCGGTTGTGGGTGACGACGAGCACCGTCATGCCCGCTGCGGCCTGTTCCTGGAGCACCTCCAGGATCTGCACACCGGTGCGGAAGTCCAGCTCGCCGGTGGGCTCGTCGGCCAGCAAGATGGGGTTTCCAGTAGCGAGGGCACGCGCGATGGCGACACGTTGTTGCTCGCCCGCCGAGAGCTGGTGCGGGAAATGTCGGAGCCGCTCGCCGAGTCCCACCCGACGCAGCGCCTCCGCGGCGTGCTCACCGGCGTTTGTCCGGCGGGCTGCGTCTGCGCCGAACTGGACGTTCTCGAAGGCACTGAGTCCGGGGAAGAGGTTGAAGCTCTGGAAGATGAAGCTGACCGAGGACCGCCGCAGCGCGGCCCGCTGGGCCGGCGACGCGTCGGTCAGATCGACGCCGGCCACCTGTACGGATCCCGAGGTCGGCGTGTCGAGCGCCCCGACGATGTTGAGCAGCGTCGTCTTGCCACACCCGGAAGGGCCAAGAATGACGACAAATGCCGAGTCGTCGACGTGGAGGCACAGATCGGCGAGCGCGTCCACGATGACGTCGCCCACGTGGTAGCGCTTCGTGACATGGTCGAGGTCGATCCGGTTTCCGTCGAAACCGACTCGTGCATCGACGGCGGTCTTGACGTCGTCTCGGGCCGAGACCTCATCATTCATATCAGCAGGCTGACCGCCGCGGGACCATTGCGGCAAGGCCAGAAGGCCTCTTCACTGGTTCCCCCAGCGCCCGACGAATCACGGGCGAGGATCTGAGCTCGCCCACCAGCCCGGCCGGCCTGATATGACGTCCGCCTCTAGGCGCGGGCGGATGAGATCGCCATGATGAAATGTGTGACGACGTCCTCGACCGACGGGCACGCCCTCGATTCCAGCGCGATCGCGGTACGACCCATCACCGGCGCCGCTGACGACTACGACTCGCTGATCGATCTGGTGGGTGAGAGGCGATATGTCCTCATCGGCGAGGCCTCGCACGGAACCCACGAGTTCTATCGGGAGCGGGCGCGCATCACCCGTCGGCTCATCGACGAGCGTGGCTTCACCGCCGTGGCGGTCGAGGCCGACTGGCCGGACGCATACCGCGTCAACCGCTACGTGATGGGCCAATCACGGGATGCGAACGCCGACGTCGCCCTGGCCGACTTTCGTCGGTTCCCCGCCTGGATGTGGCGTAACCGTGACGTGCTCGAGTTCGTCCAGTGGATGCGGGCGCGCAACGACGCCCATGCCCATCCGGCGACCAAGGCGCGGTTCTACGGTCTGGATCTGTACAGCCTCCGCGCGTCGATCGAGGCGGTGGTCGCGTATCTCGACGGTGTCGATCCGGCCGAGGCACAGCGGGCCCGGGAGCGGTACGGGTGCTTCGACCACGTCGGCGGCGAAGGTCAGGCGTACGGGTTCGCGCTCGCGTACGAAGGGGCGATCCCGTGCGAGAACGAGGTCGTGACGGAGCTCGTCGAGCTGCGGCGGCGGGCCGATGCGTACCTGCGGCGCGACGGATGGGTCGCCGAGGACGAGTGGTTCTTTGCCGAGCAGAACGCGCGAGTCGTGCGCGACGCAGAGGAGTACTACCAGCAGATGTACCGGGCCGAGATCTCCTCGTGGAACCTGCGCGACCGGCATATGGCCGGAACCCTGGACGCGCTGATCGAGCACCTCGACCGTCAGCCCCGACGAACGAAGATCGTCGTCTGGGAGCACAACTCGCACGTGGGTGACGCCCGAGCGACGGCGATGAGCGAGCGGGGCGAGTTGAACGTCGGACAGCTCGCGCGCCAGCGCTACGGCTCCGAGTGTCTACTCGTCGGCCTCACGACCTACGACGGGCGCGTCACCGCGGCGTCGAACTGGGGTGACCCACCCGAACGCAAACACGTGCGCCGGGCGCTACCCGGGAGCCACGAAGCCTTGCTCCACGAGATCGGTGATCGCTTCTGGTTGGCGACGGACGATCCGGTCGCACGGCGCGTGCTGGCCGAGCCGCGGCTGGAACGAGCGATTGGCGTCATCTACCGGCCGGAGACCGAGCGCCAGAGCCACTACTTCGACGCCCGATTGGCAGAGCAGTTCGATGCCGTGATCCACCTGGATCGGACGCGGGCGCTCGAACCGCTCGAGCGGACGGCGATGTGGGACCGCGGCGAGCCGCCGGAGACCTTCCCGTCCGGTATCTGAGCCGGCCGTCGCGGCCTCGGTCGTCGCGCTCAGCCGCGCCGTGGCGATCGACGCTTGCGTCCGACCAACCCGCTCGTCGGTACCCACGGCTCGTGGCGACGCGGTTCGAGGTCTGCCTCGGTCGGTTCACCCTCTGGCTCGACCGGCGGTCCCTTCTTCCGCTTGCCCGGGGCGTGGGCTGGATCCGCTTCCGAGCTCGAGCCGTCCGGTGGCTGGCGGCGCTTGCGTGACTTCTTGGTCACGGTCACTCTCCTTCCGGTGAGGGAGTCTTCGGTGGCTCGTCGACGGGCGTGATGAGTCCGTAATGGCCGTCGTAGCGGCGATACAGCACGTGAGCGCGACGGCTGGTCGCGTTGTTGAAGAAGATCCACGCGAGGTCGCCGAGGTCGAGTTGCTCGCGGGCACCCGCAACATCGAGGTGCGGCGCCGGGCGCGGGTCGATCTCGATTGTTGTCGCGGTGGGTGGTCTCGTGGCCTCGTCGGCGCCGTGCGCGAGCCGAAGGCCGTGCGACTCGTCGTCGCGTCGGTAGACGATCGCGTCGGCGCCGGTGGCCAGATCGCGGAACAGGAAGAAGTCGTAGTCCATGGCTTCGAGGTCGAAGATGGCCTCGTCGACCGTCTCATCGATGGTCGAGAACGACTTGTGGCGGACGATCTCCCGCTCGTCGCCGCGCCTGGGGAAGTACGTGGGTCGGCTCGACGGCGAGTCGCCGTGGCGCCACTCGCCCGGCGGCCGGGGTCGGGCCTTGCGTCGGCGGGCGTCCTCGCGGCTCGAGACGTGGTCGATTTGGCGGTGGAGGCGGGACTCGAGCAGGTCGACGGCCTCGATCATCGTCGGCGCGGCGACGTGCGCGCGTACCGCTTCGCCGTTGACATCGAGGGTCGCGCGTGCTTCGGCCGGCCGTTCGCGAGCGGGGGCGCCGGCCATGGTCAGCCGGATCCGGGCCCCGAGGATGGGTCGGCCGACGAAGTGTTCGAGCTTGGCAACCTTGGCGATCGCGTACTCGCGGTCGGCGGCCGGGACCGAGCCGGAGGTCGAGAGCTCGATCGGCGAAGCCTCCGTGCGTCCGACCTCCCAGACGGTGCCGATCCACTGTTCGGCGATCTCCCCGTGGGAGATCCGCAGGCGCGTCTGTGAGAACCGGTCATCCACTACCGAGTCCGACCACCGCGCCACGATGAGGTCGCGGTCCCCACCGACCACAGCCGGCTGGGGCACGCCCAGTAGCGGCGAGCGTTCCCAGTACCGTCGGATTGCTCGTTGACCAACCGCGGGCCCCGACTCTCCGTGCAGGGTCGCCGTGGGTGCGTAGGCCCGCATGACGGTATCGAGCTCCATGTTGGTCAGCGCCGCGGCCCACCGCTCGACGACCCGCATCGGGTGGTGTTCGAGTGCCTGATCGCGCTCCGGCCGGGCCCGACTGAACGGCGAGAGTCCTTTGGTGTCGGTGGCGCGCGCCCCGACCAGGTCACCGAATCGGCGTTGCCCGCGTGCGGTCCGTGTACCTCGCCGCAGGGTCACCCGCAGGGCCTGTGACCCGCTGGAGTCGTGAGCGATGTCGAAGTGCACACGGGCACCCGCGACGCGTGCCTGCGGCTCGATCGAACTCGCCCGCGCCGCGTAACGCCGACCGCCCCGAGCGATGCGGCCTTCGCCCGTCTTCGCATCGAACCACTGCACGACCCCGTCAGGCACGCCGGCTCACCTTCTCACTCGGCATTTCGCTCGTTTACCGGCACCCTGGATCCTAAGAATCGCGCCGGACCGTCGAGGTCGGTAGGGCCCAATGTCCCGAACGGGTCCGTGCGCCGGCCCTCGTCGGGCTCACATCCACCCCGGTGAGGAGCTGCCCTGGGAAGCTGTCGCGACTCACACCGGAGGATTTCCGTGTTCGGTACGGCGCGTCTCCACCCTCATCACGACGACCCGGTGGTGGGCCTCGATTCGGCGCACCGGCGCACCGGCGCGCCGCGCTCGTCGTCCTCAGCCTCAGCGCGCTGACCACGGGGCTCGACATCACGATCACCAATCTTGCCTTGCCCTCCATCGGGCGCGATCTGCATGCCCGAACGAGCGAGCTCCAGTGGGTCATGGACGCCTATACGATCGTGGTCGCCGGGCTGCTCGTCGCCGGTGGGGGCCTCGCCGATCGGTACGGCCGGCGGCGTGTGGTCCTCGCCGGGTACGCGCTCTTCGGTGCTGCGAGCTTCCTGGCTGCGTTCAGCCCGACCAGTGAGCTCCTCATCGCGGCCCGCGCCCTGATGGGTGTCGGAGCCGCCGCGACGCTCGCACCCGCGATCGGGGTCTGGTCGGCATTCGGGGCGATGGGCTTGGCCCTCGGCCCGATCCTGGGCGGATTGTTGTTCGAGCGCTTCGCCTGGGGTTCGGTGTTCCTCGTTGTCGTTCCGGTCGTCGCCGTCGGCGTGCTCGTCGGGCTCCACAGGATCCCCGAGTCGTTCGGAGATGATCGGGGCCGCCTGGATGTGGTCGACGCGCTGGTCTCGGTGACGGGGCTCGGGCTCTTGATGTTCGGAGTGATCGAGGGACCGGGTCGCGGGTGGACGGCGCCGGTCGTGATTGGTGGACTCGTCGGCGGAGTGGCGCTGCTCACCGTGTTCGTCGCTCGCCAGCTCCGGTCGACGGCTCCGCTCCTCGATGTGCGGATCATTGCCGTCCGCGCGGTGGCGGCCGGTGCGCCGGCACTCTTCGTCGCGTACCTGGGGTTCAACTCGATGTTGTTCCTGGTGCCGCAGTACCTGACCGACGTCGCAGCTGAATCCAGCCTGGCAGTCGGCTTCTTGCTGGTTCCGTTCGCGCTCGCATTCGGCGTCGCGTCGATGAGAGCCGGGTGGGTGATGGCACGTGTCGGGGCGCGCGCCACGATCACGGCTGGTCTCGCCGTCATGGCCCTCGGAATCGGGGCCCTCGTGCTCGCGCTGGGAGAGCCGCTGATCTGGATCGCGCTCGCGACGGCGATCGTCGGACTTGGACTGTCGATGCTCATCACGCCGGGGTCGGCCGTGATGATGAACGGGCTGCCACCCGCGCAGGCCGGAGACGGCTCGTCGCTCGCGATGGTGAGTCGTTTCGTCGGTGCGGCTGTCGGCGTTGCGGTCATCGGCTCGGTCTTCACCTCGGTCTACGCCTGGAATCTGCCCGGTGACCGGACGCCGCCGACGAGCCGGGTCCTTGATTCGGTGGCCGCCTCGGCGTTCTCCGACGCGGCGCAGGTCGGCTTCGTCGTCATCGGCGTCATCAGTGCTCTCACCGCGGTGGTCACGTGGTTCATGCTGCGTCGGGCCGACTGACCGGGAAACCCGAGAGCCCGGCGAGGGCACGGGGCCGCGGCCGTCGGGCGGGGGCATCGTTCCTCCTTCGTGCGCCGTAGGGCTGGTCAGCCAGTGAACGCGGCGAGGACGCCCGTGGTGAGCTCCGTCTCACCGAAACGCGCGTCCGCCGCCGGTGCGTCCCCCATGCGCACCGCGACGATGCCGTCGTCAGGAAGCACCGCAACGATCTGGCTCTGGAACCCGAGTGCCCAGAACACGTCCTGCGGTACGCCCGGGACGAGTTGATCGGCGCTCGAAGAGCCGTCGGTCCTCGCCTCGGTCGCGACCGCAGGTGATGCCACGTTTCCCTCGTGGTTCAGCCACCACAGGTAGCCGTAGGCGGCGTTGAGCGGGGTGGACGGGCCTCCCGTGGCCTGCTTCACGAAGTCGGCCGAGACGACCTGGTCGCCGTCCCAGTTGCCGTCGTGCAGCGCCAGGTAGCCGAAGCGGGCGAGGTCGAGACAGGTTGTCTGCAGGCCCATGAACGCGAGCGGGTTACCGGCCGAGTCTGAGTCCCACTCGGAATCGGCCATGCCGATCTTGTCGAGCAGCCGTTTCTGGGCGTAGTCGTCGAGTCGCTCGCCGGTGGCCCGCTCGACCAGTGGTGACAGCGTCTGGATCGCTGAGTTGTTGTAGGCCCACACCTCGCCCGGAGGCTCATCCTGGCCGAGCGCGAGCGCGAACGCAGTCTTGTCGGGAGCCGCGACCGCCATCTCGGTGTAGTCGATGGTGAGGCTCCACTCGCGCCCCGAGTCGTTGCTGAGCAGGTCCTTGATCGTCACCGACTCCGAGGCGGTTCCCTGCCACTCGGTCAGGTACTCGGAGGCCGGATCGCTGATATCGAGATCGCCTTCATCCTGGGCGATCCCGACAGCCGTGCTCGTGAGTGACTTCGTGACCGAGAACGCCTGGCGCGTGGTCTCGGATGTCGCGCCCTGCCAGTACCGCTGGTCGACCACCTCGCCATCTCGGGTGACGACGAGGCAGGTCGACCCGGCCGCCTCCGCCTCGGCGGCGAGGGTGTCGAGCGCCGCTTGATCGAACCCGGCCTCGGTGGCGTCGACCGTCGACCACTCGTCGGCCGGGTAGACGGCCCGAGCCGAGCTTCCACTCCCGGGCTTCGACGAGGACGGGTCCATCGCATTCGACGCGCCGCCGCCGGTGTCGCTCGAGCACGCGGCGAAGAGCAGGGCTGTCGCAGTCATGCCGGCCAGGACCGCTCGCTGTCGTCGGAGTCTCATAGCCGCATACGACCACATCCGTGACCGAGATGTGCCACCATCCTGTCCGGACTCGGGCCCGCGGGCACCCCAGCATCGCTCGGTTTGGTCACTCGACGCGCGTCGTGCGCGTCGAGTGACCAAACCTGGCGGGTGTGGGGTGGCGTGGGTGGGGGTGGCATGATCCGGTGATGGCCGATGTTCCGTGGCAAGGGGATGCATGCTCGCTCGTCGACGTCTTTCGGGCGGGGGAGCGGACTCCGGTCGAAGAGCTCGACGCGACGCTCGCGGCGATCGATCGCTCAGACCTGAACTGCTTCTCGTTCCTCGACGCCGACCGCGCCCGAGCCGCGGCGGCCGACGCCGATCTCACGAAGCCGTTCGGTGGCGTTCCGGCCGGGATCAAGGAGCTCGAAGCGGTCGAAGGTTGGCCCAACACCGAGGCGTCGCTGGTGTTTCGCGACCGCGTCGCCGGCCACACCGCGACGATGGTCACTCGTCTCGTCGAGCGCGGTGGTGCGGTGCGGGTCGGCCAGACGACCGCGAGTGAGTTCGGTGGGCTGAACGTGAGCGTCACGAAGCTCAACGGCGTGACCCAGAACCCGTGGCGGCACGGGCGAACCGTCGGCGGGTCGTCGAGCGGCTCGGCCGCGGCGGTGTCCGGAGGGCTCGTGAGCCTCGCGACCGGCGGCGACGGCGGAGGATCGATCCGAATCCCCGCTGGCTACACCGGCCTCGTCGGCATGAAGGGAACGTTCGGTCGTATTCCGCGCAGCCCGCACGCCTACATGCGGCCCAACACGGTCGTGCTCGGGAACCTGGCCCGGTCGGTGCGCGATGCCGCCCGCTACTACGACGTGTGCAGTGGCTACGACCCGGCCGACCCGTCGAGCCTCCCCAAGCACTCGAGCTTCGAAGCCGGGCTCGGCTCCCACGACCTCGCGGGGAAGCGGGTCGCGGTGCTGGCGGCCCTCGGCGGGGTCAGCCTCGAAGCCGGCGTCGAGGACCAGCTCCGCCACGAGGCCACCGCGCTCATCGCCGCGACCGGGATGGTGCAGGTCGACATCGACCTCGAGCTGCCGAACCTCGCGGCGCAATGGATGATGGGCAACCTCGCGACCCTTCTTGCCGATCTCGGTGACAAGTGGCCGCGGTGTGCCGCCAAGATGACCCCGGAGGTCGCGGCCGGCCTGTACATGGCCCAGTCGCTGTACAACCTGCGGACCGCAGCGGTGGCCGAGAAGCTGCGGGTCCAGGCGAACGAAGCGATGGCCGCCGCATTCGCCGACGTCGACTTCATCGTCGCGGCGACCAACCCCGGTCCCGCGTTCGGTGCCGACTCGGCGATGAGCAGCAGCGAGGACAACTTCGTCGAGTGGGCGACGTCGAACGCACTGGCCAACTACGCGTTCCGGGGTCTGCTGTTCGGGACGCGCCTCGCGAGCGTCGTTGCCCCCAAGCTGCCGACGGTGCTGCTCGACGCGGCGACGCGGAAGTTCCCGGACTTGGTGAACATGGGCGGCCTGACCATCATCTCGAACATCTGCGGGAACCCGGCCGTGTCCATCCCGGCGGGAACCGTCGATGGGCTCCCGGTCGGAATGCAGGTCCTTGCCCGCCATCACGCCGACGAGCTGCTGTTCGACGTCGGTCTGGCGGTTGAGCGGGAACGTCCGTGGCCGCTGGTCGCGCCCGAAGCCACCCACGGGGCGGTACCGGCGTCGAACGGGGCGGCGCGGTCTCGCGCCTCGTCATGACGTCGGGCACCGTGGGTGGCACTTCAGGCTGACCGCCAGGGTCAACCCGTTTCGTCAGCCGACGCAGTTCTTGGTGATCCAACCCGAGAGGTTGGTCGTCGCCTTGATGAAGTCGCCGGTGCCGAACGCCGCCGCGTACGCCGACGGGGAAGGGTCGCCGGCGAGCTGAGCGAAAGTGTCGGCCATGACCTGGAGGTCGTCGGCAATCTCTTCGGGCGCTTCGCCGGCGGCCTTCTGGAGATATTTCGCGGTCGACTCGAGATCGTCGGTCGAGCTGCTGTCGGCCCCGAAGTTGCTCATGGCGTTGGCGAGCTGCGCGCAGTCGCCGTTGCCGAAGCCGCCAGAGCCGCCACCCGAGCCAGAGCCGCCACCCGAGCCGCCGCCGGGGAGCTGAACATCATTGGACTTGTCGGACTTGTTGTCGGAGCCCCCTCCGCTGCTGCAACCCGCCGCCGCGAGGCTGAAGGTGACGAGCACCGCGAGAAGAACGCGAAGAGAGCGTCGAGAGATCACAGTGCATCCTCCGGAGTCGAAAAGCTCGAGCCAGCCTATTGGAGACGTCGACGGATGGCTCGGATCCGCCGTCGAACCAGGTGAGGGTCACCTTCGATCGCCTCGTCGGCGAACCGCAGCGGGTGGAGCGTCTTGGTGACGTAGGAATTGGTTCCGTCGCTCACACGGCGAGGTTGCTCGTGCCAGGCTTGCTGGGTGAGCGACATGACGGCGAGAACTGGCGCACAACGAAAGGTCGATGTCCTGGCGAAGCTCGCCGCGCGCCACGCCGACGTGTGGGTTGCGTCGGCATCGGAGACTGGAAGGGCGCACCTGGTCCCCCTCTCGCTTGCGTGGGACGGTGAGAGAGTGATCATCGCGACCGAGCCCTCTGCCGTCACGACGCGGAACATCGTGAGCTCAGGCATTGCGCGCCTCGCACTGGGTGCTACCCGGGACGTCGTCATGGTTGATGCTGTGCTCGACCGTGCGGTTGACGTTGGCCGCGTCCCGCCCGAGGTCGCAGACGCCTACGCGGGACAGGCGGACTGGGACCCGCGAGCCGCCGGCGGAGACTTCTGGTTCCTGCTGCTTCGCCCGGAGCGAATCCAGGCGTGGCGCGAAGCGGACGAGATCGCCGGCAGAACGGTCATGCGGGAGGGCGTCTGGCTCTTCTGAACCCGGTTCTACTTACCGTCCGCGGCCTCAACCACGGAGTGAGTCGAGTTGCAGCACCTCTCGAAGCGCCCCGCCTCGTCGTAGATGCGGTCCTCGTCCGAGAACCAATCGGCGACGAGCGCCGCGTTCGGTGCCCAAGCCGGACGCGCCCAGCCGAGGAGCTCCTCGCGCAAGCGCCAGAGTGCGTCCTCGGCGTCTTGGACCTCGGCCTGCGCAGCCGCCATCGCCAATACCTCATGGACGGGCGCGTCCTGGTTCGGCGTGATCTCCCCGCCGTGGAAGGGTTCGTAGGTGTCCGTCGCCTCACGGAGGCGCTTGTGGGCCCGAGCCAGACGGTCGCGATCCGCCGGCTCGAGGTCGTCGACCGAACGAGGCGGTCGCCTGGCTGCCGTGGTCATGACCCAAAGCTACCTGTGTCGGTGACACGACCCGGTCTGCCGAACAACCGATCGCAATCGGGCGGTAAGCACGTGGTGGCGGGCAGCCTGAAGAGGCCTGACCGGCACACATGGACGTGACGGCACGCGGCGACGCGAACGTGGCTCGATTCGGTAGGGGCGGGGCGCGACACGACACGCCGGCGCGGGCTGAGTCCGGATGGTCGAACCAGTCGTCGGCGGGATCCGAACCGCCGAGTACGGCCATCGAGTTCTCGAGCAGGCGGACGGGGCTGTCAGACACGGCCAATATTGCCCCGATGGGCCGGCGGACCCTGCGCGCGGTATTGGCCGACGCCGAGTACGCGTGATCCCGCGTGCTACACGTCGGGCTCCTGCGCCGATGTGTGACCGTCGCGAAGGCGTACCGCGGCGAGCTCGTCGTAGACCGGCTGGGCGCGCGCCGCGATCGCGTTCACTCGCTCGTCGAGCGGTGTGGGCGCGTCCGGCGGGCGAGGAACGAACCCGGTCGTGCGAGCAACACCCTCATACCAGTCGTGCCAACGCTCCCACTGCGGCTGCATGCCGGGTTCCCAACGGAGCGCCGATTCGATGAACGGGATGCCGATGGCATCGCACCAGGCGCGCACCAGCGCGGGCGGGTCATCGGTGACCTCGTCGGACTCGAGCACGATGGGCGGCGTCCGGCCCAATTGCTGCACGACGCGGAACGCCTCGAGCAGCCGGCCGTATCCCGCCTCCTCCTCGGTGAGGTCCGGCCAGCGTGCCGCGAACGATCCCAGCGCGGCGCGTGGCGCGCGCACGAGGAACGTGTTGGTGAACCGGCCGAGGAAGGCAGGGGTCAGGAGCCCCGACGCGTGATGAGCCATCTCCTTCACGAACACCGGGCGCGTCGCCGCCGCGTCCACCAGTCGGTCGAGTACGGTGGCCGCGTCGGCATCTGGCGCGCGCTCGGAGTAGCGGTTAGAGCGACGTTCGGCTGAGAAGTAGTACGGCACCGAGAACGGCTCGTCGAAGACAGTGTGATCACCGCGTTCGATCATCATCCGCTCGAACGCCGTCGAGCGCGAGCGGGGTGTCGTCCACAGCACCACGAT
>DASRPD010000095.1:0-37962 GCA_035646535.1 Acidimicrobiia bacterium | reverse complement strand
GGGTGGGGAAGTGCGGGGTCATCGGGCGACCGGGTGAGGCCCGGGCTAGCTTGAGATCAATGCGGCTGGCGGTGCTGGCGTCAGGAAGCGGAACGATCCTGCAGGCAATGCTCGAAGAGGGCTTGCCCATCGCGCTCGTGCTGGCCGACCGGCCGTGCGGTGCGCTCGAGCGGGCCGAAGCGGCTGGTCTCCGTACTGAGCTCGTCGCTCGGCCGACGTTCGGACCTGAGTTCGACCGTCCGGAATACACCGACCAGGTCGTCGAGGCGCTGGCGCGCCACCGGGTCGAGCTCGTGGCGATGGCCGGATTCGGCACGATCCTCGGCCAGGCTGTCCACGATGCCTATCCGGACCGCGTCATCAATACCCACCCTGCGCTGCTGCCCGCGTTCAAAGGATGGCACGCAGTCGACGACGCGATGGCCGCCGGCGTGAAGATCACAGGCTGCACGGTTCATGTGGCGCGACTCGAGGTCGACGACGGGCCGATCCTCGCCCAGGAAGCCGTCGCGGTGCTGCCCGACGATACGGTCGAGTCGTTGCACGAGCGCATCAAGGCTGTCGAACGTCGGCTGTACCCTGCGGTGCTGCGCCAGCTCATCGAAGCCGACCGCTGAATGCCGAGAGAGGATCCCCCGTGCGTGCCCTGATCTCGGTCTACGACAAGACCGGTCTCATCCCATTCGCCCGAGGCCTGCACGAGCTCGGCGTCGAGCTGGTGTCGTCCGCGAGCACCGCCGCCGCGCTCACCGAGGCCGGCTTGACGGTCACCACGGTCGAAGACGTGACCGGTTCACCCGAGATGCTCGGGGGTCGGGTGAAGACGTTGCACCCGAAGATCCACGGCGGGATCCTCGCGGACCGGGGTGACGACACCCACCGCGCGGATCTCGAGTCGCACGGGATCGCGCCGTTCGACCTCGTCGTCAGCAACCTCTACCCGTTCTTCGATTCGCCCGACATCGAGACGATCGATATCGGCGGTCCGGCGATGACCCGGGCTGCCGCGAAGAATCACGCGTGGGTCGGCGTCGTCACGAGCCCGGACCAGTACGGGTCGGTGCTCGGTGAGCTGCAGGCCGACGGTGCTCTGAGCACGAAGACCAGGAGTGCCCTTGCGCTCGAAGCCTTCGCGCGCACCGCGGCCTACGACGCCGCGATCGTCGAGTGGCTCCAGGCCGGTGAGGCGTTGCCGCGCCACATTGTCGTGCCCCTCGTCCGCGCCGAGGAGGAGCTGCGATACGGCGAGAACCCGCACCAAGAGGCGGCCCGCTACCGAGCCGTCGGTCGCGCGAGCTGGTGGGATGACGTCGCCCAGCACAGTGGGCTCGCGCTGTCCTACCTCAACCTGTACGACACCGACGCCGCATGGCGACTCGTTCATGACCTTGGCGAACAGCCGACCTGCGCGGTCATCAAGCACGCCAACCCGTGCGGCGTCGCAGTGGCCGGTGATCTCGCGACCGCCTACCAGCGCGCCCTGGAATGCGATGAGCGGTCGGCGTTCGGGGGCATCGTCGCGCTGAACCGGCCCGTCGACGCGGCCACCGTCGAGAAGATGGTCGCCGGGCCGCAAGCGGATGTCGTCATCGCTCCCGGCTACGCGCCCGGCGCGCTGGACGCCTTGCGGGCCAAACGCAAGAACACCCGCCTGCTCAGCTCACTCGAGCTACCTGAGCCGATTGGCCGGGACTTCCGTCAGCTCTCGGGCGGGTTCCTCGTCCAGGCCGAGCACCATTTTGGCACGGTCCGCGCCGACTGGCGCGTCGTGACCACAGCCAAGCCGACCGACGCGCAGTGGATCGACGCCGAGCTGGCGTGGCGCGTCGGCGGGCACGTGAAGTCGAACTCGATCGTGCTGGTGAAAGACGGTCAGGCCGTCGGTATCGGTGCCGGCCAGCAGAACCGGGTCGAGGCCGGCGAGATCGCGGCGAAGAAGGCCGCTGGGCGCGCCACGGGTGGGGCGTGCGCGAGCGACGCGTTCTTCCCGTTCCCCGATGGGATCGAAGCCGCCGGCGCCGCCGGCGTTGCGGTGGTCGTGCAGCCGGGTGGGGCGATGCGAGATGATGCGAACATCGAGCGGGCCGACGAGCTCGGTCTCGCGATGGTGTTCACATCTGAGAGGCACTTCCTGCATTGACCTGGATGACGCAACGCGGCGGACTGCCGGCATGAGTGCGAAGCTGATGCCGGGCGGACCGGTGGCCGACGCGGTGTTCCGCGATCTCGCCCCGCGGATCGCCGCGCTGATCGAAGCCGGTCACACCCCCGGGCTCGGCACGCTGCTCGTCGGTGATGATGGCCCCAGCGCCCGCTACGTGGGCATGAAGCAGGAGAAGGCCGCCGAGCTGGGGTGCACGTCACCGCACGCGCACCTCGCCGTCGATGCCACCCAGGCTGACGTCGTCGCCGCGATCCGGGCTTTCAATGACGACCCGGTCGTCGACGGGCTGTTGTTCCAGTATCCCGTGCCACCGCAGATCGACTACGACGCGGCATTGCTCGAGATCGATCCCGACAAGGACGTGGACGGACTCCACCCGCTCAACATGGGTCGGCTCGCGCTCATGATGGCCGGTCCGGTGCCGTGCACCCCGGCCGGAATCGAGGCGTTGCTCGCTTACTACGACGTGGCTGTCGCGGGCAACGACGTGTGCATCCTCGGCCGGGGCACCACCCTCGGCCGGCCGCTGGCGCTCCTCCTGTCGCAGAAGCGTCCGACGGCGAACGCGGCGGTGACGGTGGTGCATACCGGCGTCTCCGATTGGCCGCGCTACACCCGTCGGGCCGACGTCGTCATCGCCGCGGCGGGCGTGCCGGGGATCCTCCAGCCCGAACACCTCACGCCGGGTGTCGTCGTGGTCGGCGGTGGTGTGCGTTACGAAGGCCGCCGGCTGCTGCCGGACGTCGACGAGTCCTGCGAGGACGTCGCCGGCGCCATCACCCCGCGGGTCGGCGGCGTCGGTCCCACCACGATCGCGATGCTGTTCCGGAATCTCGTCGAGGCCGCCGAGCGCCGCTCGGCCCGCGCGGAGGCGAACCGATGAGCGTCGCCAACCCGAGCTCGCCCGACGACACGCCCGCGACGGGTGGCGTTTCCGAACCGGGGGGGCCGGCCGGACCGGCCGGCGAACCGCGCGCGTGTGAGCTGTGCGGGTCGCGCCTCGGCGCGGTTGCCGACCGGTGCGGCGTCTGCGGCATGATCACCGGCGTCATCAGACCGGCTCCGAGCCCGTTCTCGCACGGTCTGCTGTGGGTGATGGCCGGTGGAGTGCTCGCGATCTACCTGCTTGTGCTCGCGCTCGTCGCCGCCCTGCGCTGAACATCACCTGAGGCTGGTTCGGCCGGCTGCTGCTGTCGCGATCCGCGCTTGTAGGCTGCGGCCATGGCCGAAAAGATCTCCCTCACCGATGGTGTCCTCAACGTTCCCGACGAGCCGATCATCCCTTTCATCGAGGGTGATGGCACCGGTGTCGACATCTGGCCCGCGGCGAAGCTCGTCATGGACGCGGCGGTCGCGAAACGCTACGGCGGCACCCGGCGCATCGAATGGACCGAGGTGCTCGCGGGGCAGAAAGCCTTCGACGAGACCGGCGAGTGGCTCCCGCAGGCCACCGTCGACAAGTTCCGCGAGTACCTGATCGGCATCAAGGGCCCGCTCACCACCCCGATCGGTGGTGGGATCCGGAGCCTCAACGTGGCGCTTCGTCAGATCCTCGACCTGTACGTGTGTCTCCGCCCCGTTCGGTACTTCAGCGGGGTCCCCAGCCCGGTGAAGCGCCCCGAGCTCGTCGACATGGTCATCTTCCGTGAGAACACCGAAGACATCTACGCCGGGATCGAGGTCGAAGAGGGCACTCCCGAGGCCAAGAGATTGATCGAGATGCTCCGCGAGGAGTTCGGCTGGGAGATCCGACCGGACTCGGGAGTCGGCATCAAGCCGATCTCGATCACCGCTTCCAAGCGGTTGGTCCGCGCCGCCATCGAGTACGCGCTCGAGCGCGATCGCAAGTCGGTCACCCTCGTGCACAAGGGCAACATCCAGAAGTTCACCGAAGGCGCCTTCATGACGTGGGGCTACGAGCTCGTCCGTGAAGAGTTCGCCGACGTCGCCATCGGCTGGGACGACTGCGACGGCGACCCGGGCGACAAGATCCTCGTGAAGGACGCAATCGCCGACATCACGCTGCAGCAGGTCCTGACCCGCCCCGCCGAGTTCGACGTGATCGCGACCACCAACCTCAACGGCGACTACCTCTCCGACGCGCTCGCCGCGCAGGTCGGTGGCATCGGCATCGCACCCGGCGGAAACATCAACTACGTCACCGGTCACGGCATCTTCGAAGCCACCCACGGCACCGCTCCGAAGTACGCGGGCCAAGACAAGGTGAACCCGGGGTCGCTGCTCCTCTCCGGCGTGATGATGTTCGAGCATCTCGGCTGGCAGGAAGCCGCCGATGACATCGTGACCGCATTGGAAGCAACGATCGCCGACAAGATCGTCACCTATGACTTCGCCCGCCTCATGGACGGTGCCACCCAGGTGAAGACCTCGGAGTTCGCCGCCGCGATCGTCGACCGGCTCTAGCCGAGGCGCCCCGACCGATGGACCCGCTGGACCCGCTGGACCCGATGGCCCCGACGATCCTGTCGGAGCTGAGCATCCGACACACTCGGCGTCATCAGCCGACCCGAAGGGTGGCGGTCGACGGCGCCTACCTCCCGACCAGCGGTAACGGCTACGGCGCGGTGCTGCTCGGAGCGGTCGTCGCCGAACATGTCGCCGGCCTCGACGAGGAGCAGCAGGATCTCCTCCCCCGGTTCCTGCGCGAGGCCCGTCGGGGCGAGCTCGACGTCCCCACGATCGCGCTGCGCTACCGGCTCCAGACCGATGTCCACGGCCTCGATCGTTCCCGCCACCGCTTCGTGTCCGAGGCCTTCCACGCGCTGAGTGTCCTCGAGCTGGACGTCCACGGTTCGGCGGCGCCGCAGGTGATCGGTGTCGTGATGGCCGCCGCCGCGATGGGCCCGACGGCGCGAGCGCGCGCCTTCCGGGCGATCGACGCGGGCCTGGCTCGGGCCGGTGCGCTGCCGGAAGGGGTCATCGTCCGCCGCCTCGAGCACGGCGTACCCGGGGCCCTGCCGCCTCCGCCGGGCTCGGGCCACGCCGCCGGCTCGGGAGGTCCCTACGAGGCGTGGCGGGGTATCCCCGCCGAACGGCGGTGGGCAATGGAGGTGCTCGGAGTCCAGGCCGGGATCGTGATCGACCGCGGTGACATCCAACAACGATTCCGTCGACTCCTGCGTATCGCCCACCCCGATCAAGGTGGCGAGTCGCGCGGCGCGGCCGAGCGGATCGCCGAGCTGAGTGAGGCTCGCGACCTGCTGCTCGCGGGATTCGACGGTTCCGCCTCGTACCGCGCGGGCGCATCCGCGTAGTCTCGGCGAATGCCCACGAAACCCCTGCACGTCACCGTGACCGGCGCCGCCGGCCAGATCGGCTACGCACTCGTCCACCGGATCGCGTCCGGACAGCTCCTCGGGCCCGACCAGCCCATCGTGCTCCGGCTCCTCGAGATCGAGCCGGCCATGCAAGCGCTGCATGGTGTCGTGATGGAGCTCGAGGACGGCGCCCACCCGCTCCTCCACGGGATCGAGGCGACCTCCGACCTGCAGACCGCGTTCGACGGCACGTCCTGGGCCATGTTGGTCGGTTCCATTCCCCGCAAGGCGGGCATGGAACGCGGCGATCTGCTCAACGTGAACGGCGGGATCTTCAAGCCGCAGGGTGCGGCCATCAACACTCACGCGGCGAGCGACGTGCGTGTCCTCGTGGTCGGCAACCCGTGCAACACGAACTGCCTGATCGCTCGGTCGAACGCGCCTGACGTGCCCGCGGATCGCTGGTTCGCGATGACGCGCCTGGACGAGAACCGGGCCAAGACCCAGCTGGCCCACAAGGCCGACACGCTCACGCGCGACGTGACGAACCTCGCGATCTGGGGGAACCACTCGGCGACGCAGTTCCCCGATTTCGCGCACGCCCGCATCGGCGGGAAGCCCGCACCGGAGGTCATCGGCGACGATGCGTGGCTGCGGGGTCCGTTCCTCGAGACCGTGCAGAAGCGAGGCGCCGCGGTGATCGAGGCGCGGGGCGCGTCGTCGGCCGCGTCGGCCGCGCACGCCGCTATCGACTCGGTGAACAGCATCTGGCAGCCGACGGCGGGCGAGGACTGGCACTCCCTCGCGGTAGCCAGCTCCGGCGAGTACGACACGCCCGAGGGCCTGCAGTTCGGCTTCCCCGTGCGCAGCACGGGGAGCTCGTGGTCGGTCGTGGACGGCATCATTCACGACGACTTTGCCCGGGAGAAGATCCGGGCTACCAGCGCCGAGCTCGTCGCCGAACGCGACGAGGTCCGCGCGCTGGGCCTCATTCCCTGATTGGCTGGCCCCATGGCCGGCGAAGTCGAACGAGGGCGGGATCTGGACCGCGTTGCCGCGTTCAGCGACGGGGTCTTCGCGATCGCGATCACGCTGCTGGCCCTGACGATCACGATCCCGACCAACAGCGAGCGACCGATCAGCGATGTCCTCCGGGACCTCGCCCAGCCGGTGCTGATCTACTTCATCTCGTTCTGGGTCATCGCGATCTACTGGCGTGCGCACCATCGCATGTGGCATTTCATCCACCGTGTCGACGGCACGTTCATCGGGTTGAACCTCGTGCTGTTGAGCTTCGTCGCGCTGACTCCGTTTCCGACCGACCTCATCGGAATCTACGGCGGGACGTCGGAGGCGGCGATCGTGTACGCGCTCGCGGTGTCGGCGACCGGTCTGTCATCGGCGGTCGTGTGGGCGTACGCGGCGCGTGAGAACGGGATCATGCGCGACGAGATACCCCGTGACGTGCGTGGCCGCGTGTTACGGCGGGCCCTCGCCGCGCCGGCCGTCTTCCTCGCGTCGATCCCGATCGCACTCGTCGACGCCGATGTCGCCATGTACTGCTGGCTGCTGATCGTGCCCGTACGAATATGGGCCGGGCGCGGGATGGGCAGCGTCTACGACATCTAGCTCGACCACGACGTCGAGCCGGCCGGCGATACGAAGACCGACGGGGGCTAGGAGGCGGAGCTGGTCCACGCCCCCGCGAGAATCGCGGGATCCTGGCCCAGCCAGCCGGTGATCGTCGCGACGAAGCGGTCGGGGTGCTCGAGCATGGGAACGTGGCCGCAGTCGTCGTAGACCGCGAGGTGCCAGTCGTCGCGCTCACGCGCGACCGCCTCGACGAAGCTCAGCGGCACGAGCCGGTCCTCCGTCCCGTGAATGAGCAGGGTCGGCGCCCGGACCGCGGCGATGTCATCACGCATGGGATGGGCCAGGTAGCGGAACAGGGATCCCGCGGCCTCGGCGTAGGCCCGCGGCGACTCCGTCCAGCTGACCCGCTCGTGGGCCTGGGCCACCATCTCGGCCCGGATCCGAGGGTCGAGTCGCTCGGTTCGATGCAGCACGATCCGCAGCGTTGCGTCCACGCGTCGTTCGGGGCCGAGCGCCCGCGCCCGCCCCGCCACGACGAGGCCGCCGAGGCGGGGAATGCCGATCGCCGCATACCGCATGGTCCTCACGACGTGGTCTCGGTTCCGGCGAGGCCGGGGCACGGCCGGGTCGACGAGAACCAATCCGGCCACGAGCTCCGGATGGCGAGCCGCCAGACCGACGCTCAGCGCGCCGCCCATGGAGTTGCCGACCACCACGAACGGACCCCGGTCACGAGTGACCGCCTCCAGCAGTCTCCCGTTGGTGCCGAGCGATGCGGGCCGACCGTCGGGGCGAGTGCGTCCGAAGCCGGCGAGGTCGACGGCGAGGACCCGGGTCCGAAGCTCGGTCGCCAGCTCGGCGCCGACGGCGAGCCAGTTCGTCGTGCTGCCGCCGAGACCGTGCACCAGCAGCACCGGCGTCGGGCGGGCCGATCCGGTCGTGCCGTCCCACTCGACGGCGTGGACGAACAGGCCGTCGGCGTCGATCCACCACTCGTGGCGCCTCGCCGCCGACGTGAGCTTCGGTTCGCTCATCCCGTCAATCTAGGCCCCTGTGCCCGCGCCAAAGGACCAACGCGACCCGGCGCGCGGCGGGGTCAGGTGAAGGTGGGGCGCAACGGCATACCGCTCGTACCGCCGTCAGGCTTCACTGCGAGCACCTGGTGTACCTGAACGTTGGCATCTTCGAAGTTGACCGCAGACCCGGCCATGTAGAGCCGCCAGATTCGGGCACGGGCGGAACCGGCCTCGTCCACGGCGTCGTCCCAGTTGGCCTCGAGGTTGGCGACCCATGCTCGGAGCGTCAGCGCGTAGTGCTCTCGCAGGCTCTCCATGTGGCGGGCCTCGAAATCGGAGCGTTGCAGCGCGGTGATCACCGATCCGACGTCATGAAGCTCACCATCGGGGAAGACGTAGCGGTTGATGAAGCTGCGGCGCCCGAAGTGGGTGCGCCTGCCCTGTTCCGGCGTGCGTCCGATCGCGTGGTTGAGGAGGCGCCCCCCAGGCTTCAGCAGCGTGTGGAGCCGATCGAAGTACACCGACAGCTGCGCGAGCCCGACGTGTTCGAACATGCCGATCGAGCTGATCGCGTCGAACGGTCCGTCGAGGACATCGCGGTAGTCCTCGAGCCGGATCTCGACGAGGTCGCCCACGCCGGCCTCGGCGGCGCGCTTGGATGCCAGCTCGGCCTGGCGGCGCGACACCGTGACACCGACGGCGCGCGCGCCGTGGTGGCGCGCCGCGTGGATCGCCATCCCGCCCCATCCACACCCCACGTCGAGCAGCCGGTCGCCCGGCTCGAGCTCGAGCTTGCGACAGATGAGCTCGTACTTGGCGGTCTGCGCGTCGTCGAGGGTCATCTCGGGCGAGTCCCAGACCGCGCACGAGTACGTCATGGTCGGGCCGAGGAAGATCCGGTAGAACTCGTTCGACACGTCGTAGTGGTGCGCGATCGCGGCGGCGTCGCGCGCCTGGGAGTGTCGCCGACCGTGCAGGCGCGCCTCCTCGGGCGGTGGGGCCAGGGGCCGGACGCCGGACCAGCCGACCATGCGGGCCGCGGTGAGCCACTGATCGCGCGTCAACCGTACGGCCGGCAACTGCTCGCGCAGCTCGAGCGCGGCGAAGACGTCACCTTCGATGTCGATGTCACCGGCCACGTACGCCCGGGCGAAGCCGAGCTCACCGGGCGCGGTGACGAGGCGGCGAATCGCGTCCGGCGACCGGACGATGATCGTGGTCGATGCATCCGTGGGTCCGCAGCGACTGCCGTCGTAGGTCTCGAAGGCGACCGGCAGATCCGTCCCGACGATCTGCTCGATCAGCCTGGCCATCGACATGATGCACCCCCTGGGGTCGTTCGTTCCCAAAAAGGGTAGTGCCGTGACTAGAAGTCGATGGCGGACAGGTCGCCGAGCCAGCCCTCCGCGCGTCGCACCGCTTCGCGCCAGCGATCCCGATCGAGCGCGTCGCCCGGGTCGACTCGGGCCCGTGGTTCCCACGTCGATGCCAGGTCGTCCTCGCCGGCCCACGTGCCGACCGCCAGCCCGGCAAGGAATCCCGCGCCGAGCGCGGTGGCTTCCTCGACCGGTGAGATCTCGACCGGCTTCTGGGCGGCGTCGGCGAGCGCCTGGGTAAATGTCGGGTTCGCGGTCATTCCGCCGTCGACCCGCAGGGCCGGGATCGTCAGACCCGCGTCGGCTTCGGCCGCCTCCACCAGGTCCGCGCCGCGATGGGCCACGCCTTCGAGCACCGCGCGCACGATCTCGGCTCGGCCGCTGCCGCGGGTCAGCCCCAACACGGTGCCGCGCGCGCCATAGTCCCACTGGGGGGTGCCGAGCCCCAACAGCGCGGGGACGTACCAGACCCCGCCGGAATCAGTGCATTGCTGGGCCACGTCGTGCGATTCCGCCGCGCTGGCGAGGAGGCCGAGGTCGTCGCGCAGCCACTCGACGTTCGTGCCCGCCGACAACATGATCGCCTCGATGCCCCATGTGTCCCGCCCGGCGGCCCGCCAGGCCACGATCGGGAATGTGCCCGCATCACCGCGGGTCGCGAAACCCGGGCGGTCCGGGCCGAGGCACACATCGAGCATGCCGCCGGTGCCAAAGGTGATCTTCGCCGAGCCGGGGCGCACACAACCCTGCCCGACGAGCGAGGCCTGCTGGTCGCCGACGCGGGCCGCGAGGACAGGCGCGCCGTCGAGCGCTCGTGCCTCGCCGACGACACCGGTGGTGTCGACGAGCTCCGGGAGTGACTCGGGCGCGATGCGCAGCGCCGTGAGGGCATCGGTGTCCCACGAGGACCCGTCGATCGCGATGAGTCCGCTGATGCCCGCGTTCGACAGGTCGGTGACGTGCACGGTGCCTTCGGACAGCACCCAGGTGATCCAACTGTCGACCGTGCCGAGGCACAGGTCCCGGGTGCGGTCGGGATCGGCGGCGTCGAGGATCGCCTCGAACTTGGTCGCGGCCATGTTGGGTGCGAAGCGAAAGCCGGTCCCGCGCAGCTCGAGGCAGCGCCCGAGCGTGCGGAGGTCCTGCCAACCGATTCCCGGGGCGACGGGCTCACCGGTGGCCCGATCCCACACAACCGCGGAGCCCCGCTGGTTCGCGATGCCGAGCGCGTCCACCGATCCCGGACCGGCTTCGGCGAGCGCGGCTCGGGTGGTCTCCAACACGGCGGCGGCCATGGCCGCGGCGTCGAACTCCACCAGTCCCGGTGCCGGGGAGTCGGGCAGGTTGGCGTGCCGGTGCTCACAGCCGACCGTGGCATCGGCGCGCACGACCGCACCGCGCACCGAGCTGGTACCGATGTCGGCGACGAGGAGGCTCACGACCGGCCGCGGCAGGTCACGAGCGGCAGGTCACGGTCGGCAGGGTCAGGAGCGGCAGGGTCACGGCCATGCCGGCGCCTCGCCGGACGCCCACGGGTCGGCGAGCCCGAGCTTGCCGGGGTTCAGGATGCCGTTGGGGTCGAGTGCAGCCTTCGTGGCCGCGAGCACGTCGAACGCGGGGCCGAGGGCGTCGCGGACGAACCGGGCCCGGTTGAGCCCGATGCCGTGATGGTGGCTCAACGCGCACCCCTCGGCGAGCACCGCCCGGGTGCCCGCGTCCCAGGCCGCGCGGTAGAAGGCCTCGCGTTCCTCCGCGGGGGGTGCCCCCGCGAACGTGAAGTAGAGGCAGGCGCCGTCGGTGTACGCGTGGGACTGGTGCGCCGAAGCCATGACCGCATGCTCGACACCGCGGATGGCTTCGGTCGCGCGTTTGTACACCCGGTCGCACGCGGCCCACGACGCGGTGATCTCCATCGTGTCGACGACGAAGCCTCGGCGGATGAGCGCCTCGAGCGCGTCGACGTTGTTGCGATGGTCGAGCCATGTGCCAACCACACCTGCGTCGAGCCGCTCGGCTTCGGGGCACTCCTCGGCGACGATGGCCATCGTCGCGGTGACGAGCTCGGGGTCACCCTCGTCGAGCACGAGAAGCGGGTGGAGGTCGCCGGTGCCGAAGTTCCGTTCACCCTCGATGGCGTCGTAGAGCCGCAGCACCGCGGGGGTTGCCCCGCGCCGCAGGATCCGGCGACACGCGTCGAGCCCGGTGGCGAAGTCCGGCCAGCCGTACGCCGCCCGGGCGTCGGTGACCGGTGTCGGGTGGAGGCGCAGTCGCGCCCCGGTGATGATCCCGAGGGTGCCTTCGGAGCCGACGAACAGCTGGTCGAGGTTCGGTCCGACCGCGGCACGCGCGTTGCCGCCGGTCGTGATCTGGCGTCCGTCGGCGAGGACGACGTCGAGGCCGACGACCATGTCTTCGATCTTGCCGTAGCGGGTCGACAGCTGACCGGCGCCACGACACGCGATCCACCCGCCGACGGTCGAGAGGTCGATGGACTGGGGCCAGTGCCCGGTGGTGAGGCCGTACTCCGCGCGGAGCGTGTCTTCGAGCCACGTGCCGAACGTGCCGGGCGCCACATCGAGAACGAGGGACGTGTCATCGACGTCGACGATGCCGGCGAGGCCGCAGAGGTCGAGCGCGACGCCGCCGTGCAGCGGGATGCTTGCGCCGCACACACCGCTGCGGCCCGCCACCGCGGTCACGGGGATGCGGGTCTCGTTGCAGATGCGCAGCACCGCGGCGACTTCGGCGGCCGAGCCGGGGCGGGCGATGACCGCGGCGCGGGCGGCCACTGTCTCCTCGAGCGCCCAGATCATGCCGAGGGGCCACCAGTCGCGACTCGTCTCGGAGAGGTCGGCCGCGTCGACGCTCACCGACGCGCACGCGCCGGCGAGCCGTTCGAGCGTGGCGTCGTCGACGCCGACGGTCGTGACGCCCAGGCGCGTACCGATCGACGCGGCGTCGGTGTCGAAGCTGATGGGAGGAACGGGGGCGCCGGTGTCGTTGCCGCTCACCATCGCGTCACGCCGTCTCGGTTTCGCCGGGCCGGTTGTCCCCGCCCCGCGCGCTGGGTCTCATGGCGGGGAACGCTGTCACGTACCGAGCGTCGCGTCGAGTGCCACTTCCGGGAGCTGCGCGGCATCGCGCTCGGCGGCGGCCGCGGCGCGATAGGAGCTGACCTGTTCGGCGATCTGTGCGTCGGACCATCCGAGGTCCGGGGCGATCAGCCGGGCGACATCGGCGGCCGCCGCGGCCGCCGCGTCGCGGCCGAGCAACCGGGCCCGGGTGCGCCGCGACAGGACATCGTCCAGGGTCGTGGCCATCTCGTGACGGACGGCGTAGACCGCTTCGGCCTTGCGGTAGGGAAGGCCGGGAACGAGCGGCTCATCCAGGGTGGCGTCGGCGTGGGCAAGGGCGAGGACGTTAGCGGAGAGGCTGCCGTACCGGCCGGCGAGGTGCGCGTCGGCCGGGGCCGGCCCCTCGGCGCCGAGAAGGCGCAGGCGCTTCGTCTGGCAGCGACCGCGCCGGCCGAGCTGGCTCATCACCGCGTCCACGGTGTCGGATGCCATGCGCCGGTAGGTCGTAAGCTTGCCGCCGGTGATCGTGATCATGCCGCTCACCGCGGGCTGCACCCGGTGGTGGCGTGACAGATCAGCGGTCTTCTCGCCGACGCTGCCGCCGGCGACGAGCGGGCGCAGCCCGGCCCAGGTCCCGACGATGTCAGCCTCGGTGATCGGCTCGGTCACCGCCAGGTTCACCGCGTCGAGCAAGTAGCGCACGTCCTCGGAGGTGACCGGCGGATCGTCGATCGGGCCGGAATAGTCGGTGTCGGTCGTGCCGATGTAGGTGAAGTCACCCCACGGAACCACGAAGATCGACCGTCTGTCCTTCGGAACGGGCACGATCACCGCGATGTCGTTGCGCACCTTCTCCCAGGGCACCGTGATGTGAATGCCCTTGGCGGGTCGGATCGAGCTCGGGCGCGTGCCTTCGTCGAGGGTGCGAATGTCGTCGGACCAGACGCCGGTGGCGTTCACGACCACGCGTGCGGCCACATCGATCCGCTCACCGTCGGCCTCGATCGTCGCGCCGCGCACCCGCCCGGGTGCGTCCTTGCGCAGGCCCACGACCCGCGCCCGGTTCGCGATCACCGCGCCGTGGGCGGCGGCGGTTCGGGCGATCGTGAGGGTGAGGCGGGCGTCGTCGGCGTGCGCGTCGTAGTAGAGGTACGCGAAGGCAAGCTTGTCGCGGGGCATCGTCGGCATGTGGGCGAACGCGCGCTCCCGGTCGATGCGGCGGTGGAGCTTGCCGATCCGCGCGCCGCCGGTCAGGTCGTACATCCACATCGCCGTGCCGAGCGCGCGGGCGACCTTCGGGTTGATCAGACCGTCGCGGGTGAGCACCGGGATGAGGAACGGTAGGACCCGCACGAGATGCGCGGCGTTCCGTAACGCGAGCTGGCGTTCGGCCAGCCCCTCGTAGACCATGCGGAACTCGCGCTGTTGGAGGTAGCGCAGCCCACCGTGGATGAGCTTCGAGCTCTTCGACGACGTACCCGAGGCGAAGTCGTCGCGTTCGACGAGCGCAGTCGAGAGGCCTCGGCTCGCGGCGTCCAACGCGACGCCGGCGCCGGTGATGCCACCGCCGATGACGAGCACGTCGAACGGCTGGGAGGCCATCTGATCGAGCGCGTCACGGCGCTGGAACGCAACGGGATTCACCGGGTCAGGTTATCCGCCGGTCATCAGGCCGATCCGAGTCGTCAGCCGGGTCGTCAGCCGGGTCATCAGCGAGGCGAGGCGAGGCGTCAGTCGCCGGGACCCGTGACGAGCTGAGCCTGGGAATCGGCCACGATGTAGGCGCGCGACGCGCTCCGCGCCACCGACGGCAACGAGCTCCATTCGCCGCCGTCCACGCGGTAGCGGACCGCGAAGCTGAACGTGGCGCTGAGCGCGAAGCCTTCGGGGCCGGACCGTCGCTCATAGATGTGACGGGCCGCAGGTTCGCCTGCTCCGCCGGCGAGCGAACCCACCGACCCCCGTGGTGCTTCGATGTCGTCGCCGAAGTCCCAGGTGGCATTGATCGGGCGGGCTTCGACCTCCACCGTCGCGCCCAGTCCGGTGACCGAATCGGTGATGGGGGTGCCGTCATAGCCCTCGGTCCAGACCCAGGTCTCCAAGCCGGCGAGTCCCCGTTCGGCCGGGTTCACCCCGACGGTGATCTGTGGATAGGGCAGGTCGGCGGCGATCTCGGCCGCGATCTCGGCCGCGGACGGCCCGGTGGCGGCGTTGAACTCGGAGGGAAGGATCCACGCCCAGCCGGCGATGGCGTCGCCGCACCAGACCGTGAACGGCCGGTGCTCGGGGCTCGGCGCCGGCCCCAGCTCGATGATCAGCAGCGAGATGACCTGGGGGTGGAATGCGCCCGTGCCCGCGGGTTCCCACCGGCGAATGCAGCCACCACCACCGGAGCTACCCGTAGCCCCTCCGCCCGGTGTGCCCTGTTCCCAGTACGCGCCGTCGAAGCCGATCCGCACGTGGGCTCCGGCCGGACTGGTCGATGCTTCCGCTTGTGGGCCGTCGGCAGGCAAGGCGCTTCGGGGAGCCGAGGTCGCGCCCGTCAGCGTGGTACCCGCCCGGGTGGTACCCGCCCGCGTGATGCCCGCCGGCATCGTGTGTGCGGGCGCGGCGGTGGTGATTGCGACCGCCAGGGTCCCGGCCACCGCCGCGATCATCCGTGCCGCCGGGCTCCGTCCCATCGGCGCCGAGCCTATTCTCCAACTGGGCGAAAGGCGAGAGCAAGGTCGAAATGGGATGAAGCTCAGATCACGCTGCCAACGGCTCCGTCGTCGGCGACGATGTCGAGACCGGCGCGCGCCCACGCCTGCATGCCACCGACCACGTTGGCGGCGTCGAGGCCAGCGCCGACGAGCGTCTCGGTCACCGCCGAGGAGCGGCCACCGGAGCGGCAGATCGCCAGGATCTGTTGACCCCGGGGGAGGTCGTCGATTCGGCCCGCCACGTCGGCGACCCGGATCCAGGTTGCGGCAGGAGCGTGGCCCGAAGCCCACTCGTCGGCCTCGCGCACGTCCAGTAGGTATGCGCCCGAGCCGATGAGCTCGTCGGCCTCTTCGGCTCCTACCTCGGAGATGCTCATGGGTTCCTCCTGTTCGGTGGTCAGGGCCAGTCCGGCTCCGCGCCACGCGTCGACACCGCCGAGCAACGTCGAGACGTCGGCAAACCCCGATGCCGCGAGCGCACTCGCGGCGATCGCGGAGCGGTACCCGCTCGCGCACAACATGACCGTCGGTCGATCGGGGTCGAGCTCGTCGGTCCGGGCCATGAGCACGGGGAGCGGGACGACCCGCGCGCCGCGCACCGTGCCGCCGACGATCTCACGCGGATTGCGCACATCGACGAGCTGAAGATCGGGAAGGCGACCCATCGCCTCGGCGAGCTGGGCAACGGTGAGGACCGATCCGTGTTCCACGAAGGCGGGGCGGGATTCCAGCGCGCCGAACAGATCGTCGAGCGCGCCGAGGACGACGTCGTAGCCGATGCGAGCCAGTCGAACCTTCGCCTCGGTCGCGTGAGCGGGGTCACCGACCAAAACGATCGGTCGACCCGCCGCGAGGAGCGCGCCCACGTTCTCGGAGAAGCGGCCCTGGAGGCCGATGCCGTACGCGCCGGCCACGTGGCCATTCGCGAAATCGGCCGGCTCGCGAGTGTCGAGCAACGCCGCGCCGTCGGCTGCGGCCGCCAGGACCTCATCGATGGTCATCGGTGGCGGCGGGGCCTGCTCGTCGAGCAGCGGGCGGTCCGCTCGGTTCTGTCCGGCGTCGAACAAGAAGTACGGCGGCGCCACGGACTGGCCTTCGGTCACGGTCGCCACGAACTCGTCCTCGGTCATCGGCTGGAGGGCGTAGTTGGTGCGTCGTTGTTCGCCGATGGTCGAGCTGGTCTCGGTCGACAGGTGCTTGCCGCATGCGCTCCCGGCGCCGTGCGCCGGGTAGACGAGCGTCGTATCCGGCAGGGTCAGGAGTCGATCGTGCAGCGAGTGGTAGAGCTGTCGCGCCAATGTGTCCGCGTCGGACCCGAGGGAGGCCAACAGGTCGGGGCGACCCACGTCGCCGACGAAGAGCGTGTCACCGGTCAGCACCGCGAACGGTTCGGTCGCACTGGCGCCATCGAAGACGACCACGCTGATCGACTCGGGTGTGTGGCCGGGCGTCGCGCGGATCTCGAGCACGACGCGGCCGAGCTCGAGGCGCTCGCCATCGGCCAGCGTTTCCACGGCGAAGTCGGTGTCGCCGAGCGCGTCCCCGTACGAGATCACGGCTCCGGTCCGGGCGGCGAGCTCGAGGTGGCCGCTCACGAAATCCGCGTGCACGTGGGTCTCGATCACCCGCTCGATCGTCAAGCCGTGCGCCTCCGCGGTGCGTACGTACTCGGCGATGTCACGCTGGGGGTCGACGACCACGGCGCGCCCCGCAGCTTCGTCACCCACGAGGTAGGAAGCGTGTGAGAGACACCCGAGATAGAACTGCTCGAAGATCATCGTGGACTCCCTCCGCCTAGGTCGCGAGCTGCACGAGGAATACTGCCGCGAAGATTACGAGGCCGACGCCAAAGGCGCGTCGAGTCTTGGCGGCGGGGATACGGGTCGCCATCCGGGACCCGGCCAGTGATCCCGGGACGAGACCGGCCGCGAAGGCCAGCGCCACCGTCCAGTCGACGTGACCCAGCCCCATGTGCACCGCCAGGGTTGGGATCGTCAGGGCGCCCACCGCCACCATCGAGGTACCCGCGGCCTTGGTGGCGCTGAGCCCGAGCACGAGGATGAACGCCGGCATGAGGAGGAACCCGCCGCCATTTGCGAGCAGGCCGGTGAGCACGCCGATCATGAACGCGAGGGCGAGCACGAAGCCGGTCCGGTCGCGGCGGGCGCTCGCGCGGGCGGCGTGGCCGGCCGGGTCGGGGGCCAGAATGCGTGCGCCGACGACGAGGAGCATCACCCCCGACAGCACGAGGAGCGCGGGTCCACCCACCCAGTTCGACGCGAATGCTCCGAGAATGGTCCCCGGCACGCCGCCGGCGACGGCGTGCACCGCGGTACGGGTGTCGAGGGCCCCGGTTCGCAGATACCGGCGCGCGCCCACGACGGAGGCCGGGAGCATCGCGGGCAGCGGAGATGCCACCGCGATCGCCGCCGGGACGCCCAACAGGGCCAGCACCGGGGTCGCGAACGCGGACCCGCCCGCCCCGAACATCCCGAACACGGTGCCGACCCCGAGGCCGGCGATCACGATCCACGTCGCCTGCACGGGACCATCCTGCGACCGCCGTGTCCACAAGTCCAAGAAATGTTCCGTCTAGGAAACATAAGCTCTGGCTATGGAACTGCGGCGACTCGAAATGTTCCTCGCGGTTGTCGACCACGGCACCTTCACCGCTGCCGCCCGGGCCGTGCACGTGTCCCAGCCGGGTCTCTCGAAGGCCATCGCCGAGCTCGAACGCGAGCTCGGAACGCCGCTGTTCGACCGCATCGGCCGGTCTGTACGGCTGACCGCCGCGGGTCGGGCGCTGGTCGAGCCGGCCCGCCTGGTCGCGCGTGACGTGGAGTCGGGGGTCTCGGCGGTCTCAGCGGTGGCGGGCCTCGAAGCCGGTTCCATCTCGCTGGCCTGTCTGCCCACCCTCGCGGCCGACCCGACCGCCGGGCTCGTCGGCGCCTTCCGATCCGCGCACCCCGGGATACGCGTCGAGCTGGCGGCACCCGACGATCCCCGTCACCTCCTCGCGATGTTGCGCGGGGGTGACGTCGAGCTGGCTATCGGTGACGAGCCGCCCGATCGCCGCGGGTTGACGACCCACCAGCTGGGTGACCAGGACCTCGTCGCGGTACTCCCACCCGGCGCCGAGGTCGGGACCCGGCCGATGAGCCTGGGCGAGCTCGCCACCCACGCGCTGGTCGTCGGGACGCAGGGTTCGTCGACCCGTCGGCTCTTGGATGAAGCGCTCGCGCAGACGGGCGTCGAGCCGACGATCGCGGTGGAGACCGCGCAACGCGAAGCCGTCCTGCCGCTCGTGCTCGCCGGCGCGGGTGTCGCACTCCTCCCCAGACCCATCGCCGCGCTGGCGGAACGGCTCGGGGCCGTCGTCCGGCCCACTCGCCCGGTCGTCTCGCGATCGGTCGTCTTGGCCCACCGAGCGGTCACGCTCTCGCCCGCGGCGAGGGCCTTCTGTTCGCTGGCCGACGCGGGACTCAGCGGGACGACTTCGACCGACTCGTCTTCTTGATCGCCGGTTTCTTGGTGGCCGGCTTGGCCGGCGTCTTTCGTGCGCCCGTCTTCTTCGCCGGGTTTCTCGCCGGGGTTCTCTTGCTGGTGGCCTGGTTGACCGAGGTCGTGGTGGTCTTCTTCGCCGGGGTCGCTCGCGTGGTGGCCGTCTTCGTCGTCTTCTTACGAGTCGAGGCATTCTGCGCCGCAGCCGTGGTGGTGGCCGTCTTGGCCGTCTTCTTTCGTGCCGAACCCTTCTTTGCCGCGCCCTTTCTGGCGCCGGCCCTCATCGCGGCCGCGCTCGAGCCCGCCTTGGTCGCAGCGGTCGCCCGCGCCTTGGCTGCTCTTGTTGCCGTCTTCTTCGCGGTGGTCGCTCGTCTGGCGGCGTTCCTGGCCGGGGTCGTGACCGCCTCGACCGTCTCGTCGGATGCCGCAGCCGCAAGATGGGCGAACTCGGGCAGCGCGAGCTCGATGGCGCGGCGCGGCGCATCGACGGCTTGCACGACAAAGCTCCGAGGTTCGCCCTTCTCGAGGACGTCGCGGGCCCGCGTGGGTGGAGGCTCACCCATCGCGGCCAGCGGTATGTAGGCGCGCACGCCTCCGGTTGCGACGAAGGCGCCGTGGGAGGCGAACTCCTCGACCGTGCCCTCGACCGTCGCGCCGAGCCGATGGTCGATGAGGAACTGGAGGAATGGCGCCGGATCGTTGATGGCTTCCGGTGACGGCCCCTTGCGTCGACGAGGGCGGCGGCGGCGGGGTGACAGCGCGTCGGCGGTCGCGGCCGCGATCGCGGCCGCGACCTTCTTGGGGGGCTTGGTCGGCTTCGGCATCGGGGGCATGTCGCCCGTCTTCTGGTCGCGCCCGCTGTCGCGAACCGACTTGCGGCTCTTGGGGCCCCGCACCGGCGAGCGCAGGGAGAAGATCCAGCCGACGCCGGGGACGGGCTTGCCGCCGATGAGGCGGCTGACGTCGAACAGCCACGCGTACTCGCCGTGAAACTCCTGGAACGAGTCGTTGGACACGACGGTCGCGCCCGTGCGGTCCGCGATCTGGAGCAGGAACCCGTCACCGCGGCCGATCGCGCCCGCCGGGGGTGACACGAGCTCGCCGCCGACCTCGGACCGCTCGAACGCGGCGTGTTCCGACGCGTCGATGCGGTGGGGGAAGCTCGCGTCGACGACAACCGTCATGGAGCCGCTCGGGTACTCCTTGCGGAACGCCTTCACCGAATCCTGGAGCTGGGCCAGGCTCGGGGTCGTTCGACCCTCGGTCGCGAGGTTGGACCCGTCGACGACGAAGTACTGCTTGGTCGCGGCCATCTAGATCCCTTGTTCGGCGATGCGGTCGATCGCGAGCTGTTTGAGCCGGGGGTAGTCGGCCTTGCCGTTCGCGGCGCGGAGCAGTGAGTCGACGAACAACATCTGCTTCGGCATCTTGTAGCCCGCGAGGAACCGGCGGGTGGATGCTCGGAGCTCGGCCTCGTCGAGGTAGCAGTCCTTTGCCACCTGGATGAGTGTGACGACGCGTTCGCCGAACCGCTCGTCGGGTACGCCGACCACGACGCAGTCGTAGACCGCGCGGTTCTTCTTCATCGCGAGCTCGACCTCTTCGGGGTAGACCTTCTCGCCTCCGGTGTTGACCGTGGCCGAGCCCCGCCCGAGCAGCCGGATCGTGCCGTCGGCCTCGACGCTCCCGTAGTCACCCGGAATCGAGAACCGCGTGCCGTCGACCGTTCGGAATGTCTTGGCCGTCTTTACGGGATCCTCGTAGTACCCGAGGGGGATGCGACCACCGACCGCGAGCATGCCGACGTCGTCGCTGCCGGGGGTGACGTCTCGGTCATCGGACTCTCGCAGCACCCGCACGCGATCGTTGACCGCGAACCGTGCCGGGGCGATCTCGGCGTCGCCGGCGCGGCTCGACGAGCGGGTCATCATGCCCTCCGACGCGCCGAGCGAGTCCAGCAGGGTCACCCGGCCGAGGTGGTCGAGCAGTCCGCGCTTGACCTCGGGGCTCCACGTCACTCCCGAGCTCGAGATCGCGCGCAACGACGAGAGGTCCCAGCGGTCGGGCTCCGCCTCGAGCGCGCCGAGCAGTGGGCGCGCGAACACGTCACCGACGATCGAGAGCACCGAGACGTCGTTGCGTTCGACCTCGTTCCAGATGTGTTCGACATCCAGACCCGGCTGGTCGATCAGCACGACCGCGCCCCCACCCGACAGGGTCGACAGGGAGATGAACAACCCGGTGCCGTGCATGAGCGGACACGCCGCAAGCGCGGTCGCGGCGCGTTTGCCTCGACGAGCGGCCTCGAGCGGATCGGGTGGTTCGGTGCCCGGCCGAGCCATCTGCCACAACGCCACGTACAGGTCGTCGCTGCGCCACATCACGCCCTTGGGCATCCCGGTCGTGCCGCCGGTGTACAAGAGGATGAGATCGTCGCCCTCCGGCGGGCGTTGCTTCCAGGGCCCGTCGGGCGAGGAGTCGGCGATCGCCGCCTCGTAGGCCTCGCCACGCTCGAGGGTGGCCGGGCGCCAGCGCTTGGCGATCTGGCGGACCGCCTGGTGCACGGTCTTGGCGAGGTCCGGCTCGTGGATGACCACCTTGGCGTCGGAGTCGTCCACGACGTAGTGGGTCTCGTTCACCCCGTAGCGGTAGTTGATGTTGACCGGCGCGCATCCGAGCGCCAGCGCGGCGAAGAACGTCTCGATGTACTCGGGTCGGTTGAGCAGGTCGATCGCGACCTTGTCGCCGGGGCGCAGGCCCTCGCTGTAGAGGAAGGACGCGAGCCGCCCGGCACGATCCGCGAGCTCGCCCCACGTTCGACGGGTGTCGCCGCAGATGATCGCGTCGCGTTCGGGGATCTCGGCGGCCCAGGTGCTCCAGACACCGGCGAAGGTCCAGTCCGACATGGGGACGCAGGTTAGGCGGGAGCGGGCGCCGCCGGCGTCGGCACGCGGGCGAGCCCGATCGGCGCGGACGCCGGGCGATGGAAGGGCGCGGGCAGGCGCCGAATCGCGCCGATGGTCTGCTGTGCGTCCCACGCCGAGTACCCCGCGCCGATGACAGGGACCAGGCCGGTCCCCCAACGGGCGAGCACCCGCGCCGCGATTCGCTTCACGAGTTGACGGGTCACCGCCGCGCGCGCGGCCCCCTTGCTGCCTGCCATCGCGAACACGACGTCGCGGGTCACCGCGGTCGGATCGGTCGAGGCGGCCGCGGCGCGCAGGTCGTGCACGCGCAGTGATGTCGCGACCGAGACTTCGACGCCGAGCGAGAGAAAGGCGGCGGTCACGAGCACGGGGACCGATGGCGCGATCGAGGCGCCGGCCGAGAACAGCGCCGCAACTTCGTCGAGCTCCTCACCGACGGCGACTGCTGCAGCGGCGCCACCGACGACGACGCGGGCCACCGCCGGGTTGCGCACGGGCAACGGGTGCGCCACGAGCAGCGGCGCGACGACGACCATGAGATGTTCGATCTCGCGTTCGAGCGCGTCGACAGCTGCCTGCGGGCTGCGCACAGTGCCGAGCCGCACCACCGACGCCCGCACCTCGGGTCCCGCGTGCGTGACGATCTGGCGCGTCGCGTCCAGGCTCGCGGCGGTGAGCCGGCCGCTGCGGTCGCGTACGACGCCCGATGCCCGGGCTGCGGTACGCCCGGCCGCGGCGCGACCGTGGCTCAGAGCGAGGGTGGCGCGCGATCCGGCCGTGCCGGCGCGCGCCCGGACCCGCTCGAGTCGCCGTGGTGGTGGGCTCGGCCAGGCTGGGAGGTCAACCGTCTCCTGCATCTGACCATGATGCCCCGTCGGCGGATCGCCGGGTCATCGCGCCGGTGAGTCCGCAGCGATCCGCGGCCGGGTGGGTCTACGCGATGAGTCGGGGGGACGCACCGGGCGCAGCGGGCACGCCGGGCACGTGCGGCGTGTTCGGTACCACGGGCTCTGAGAGCACAACGGCTTCGCCGGCGCGGGCCTGGATCCGGCGGTACACCCACCATCCGGCGACGCCCGCGCCACACGCCGCGACGCCGCCGATCGCGACGCCGGCTCGTGGGCCGAGCGTGTCGCTGACGTAGCCGAGGATCGGCCCGCCCACCGGCGTGCTGCCCAGGAAGACGATGGCCTGGAGCGCGAGGACGCGGCCTCGCATCTCGGGGGACGCGCGGAGCTGGACGATCGCGGTCGACGCGGTGAGGAAGGCGATGCTCGAAGCCCCGACGAACAAGCCGACCGGGAACGCGAACGCGAGGTTCGGCGCCGCCGCGAACGCCAACATCGCGACACCGAATGCGACGGCCGATCCCGCCACCTCGCGCACGCCGACGAAGCTGCGCCGTGCCGTCATGAGCGCGCCCACGAGCGCTCCGACGCTGATGACCGAGAACAGCATGGTGAAGGCCGTGTCACCGCCCCCGAACGTCCGGGTCACGAGCAGCGGCAGCACGACCTGGAAGTTGAACGCGAACGTCCCGACGACGGCCATCATCGCCAGGGGGACCCAGAGGTCGGGAACGGTGGCCACGTAGCGCAGGCCGGCGCGCACCTGCGCCTTCGCTCGTTCGGTCACCGCCGACGGGCGCAGCTCGCTCGTGCGCATCATCGCCAGCGCGACGAGCACCGCGATGTAGGAGACGCCGTCGAACACGAACGCCCACCCGAAGCCGACGGTCGCGATGAGCAGGCCTGCCAGCGCCGGGCCGATGATCCGCGAGCTCGTCATGATCGCGCTGTTGATGCTCACCGCGTTGTTCACCTGGTCGGTCGGCACCATCTCGACCACGAACGCGCGCCGGGCCGGGTTGTCGAACGCGAGGGTGACGCCGCCGGCGGCCGCCACGATGTAGATCGCCGCCAGCGGTGGTTGGTCCATGAACGCGAGCCCGGCGAGCACGAATGTCTGGGCCATCGCGAATACCTGCACGATGAACAGCAGCTTGCGCTTGTCCGATCGGTCGGCCACGAGACCGGTCCACGCGCCGATGAGCAGGATCGGGCCGAACTGGAATGCGGCGAGCACGCCGATGGCGACACCGTTGCCGGTGAGCTTCAGGACGAGCAGGGTCTGGGCGACGAGGGTCAGCCAGTTTCCGATCTGCGAGACGCCCTGGCCGACGAAGAACAGTCGAAAGTTCCGGTTGCCGAGCGACGCGAACGTCACGTGGAGCTGGCGAGCCAGCTTGGCCCTCATCGCGACGGAGCCCCGGTCAACCCGTCGAGCGCGTCGAGCGCGTCGAGCAGGCGCGCGCGGTCCTTGCGAGGCAGCTCGGCCAGCCGGTCCGCGAGCCACTCGGCGCGACGCGTGCGGCTCGTCTCGAGGCGGCGCCGTCCGGCCGGGGTGATCTCGACGCGACAAACCCGCCGGTCCGCGTCGTCGCGCTCGCGCCGGACGAATCCGGCCTCTTCGAGCTTGGTGACGACGTTCGTGGCGGTCGGCGCGCTGACCTGTTCGTACGCGGCGAGATCACCGACCGGGATGGGACCGTGCCGCTCGATGGTCGCGAGCGCCGCGGCCTTGGTGGGGGTGAGCCCACCGCCGTCCTGGGCGCGCAACAACCGTGCCAGGCGCGTCACCGAGAACCGCAGGCGACGGGCCTGTTCGCCCAGGTCGGCGGCGGTCTCGGGGGACAGTTTCACGCAGCACCTCAGCCAGCGAAGATAATTAGCTACCCTAACTAACTGTCGGAGCGCCCGCAATCTTCCCGACCGATGGGTATCGAATCTGCCCGGCCAGGCCAGCCCAGCCCAGGCCCGGCCCGGGGCGACCGAGCCGGGGTGGTGATCAGCCGCCTTCGTTGGCGGCCGCGCGTTCGATCAGGTCGGCGAAGCGGGCCCGTGCCGCGGCGACGCGTCCCGGCAGGTGAGCCGACGGCCACATCCCCTCGGCCGGTTGGTAGCCCTTCAGGGCCCGGCGGGCGACGGTGATCTTGTGCACCTCGGTCGGCCCGTCGGCGATCCCCATCACCGGCGCCATCGTCCACATGCCGATGAGCGGCATCTCGTTGGAGACGCCGAGTGAGCCGTGCACGTGCATCGCACGGAAGACGATGTCGGTCAGGGTTTTGGCCGTGGCCACCTTGACCGCGGCGATCTCTCGGCGCGCCTCGGCGCCGCCGACCTGATCGATCACCCACGCGGCGTGCAGCGTCTGCAAGCGGAACTGGTGGAGCTGGATCCACGAGTCGGCGACGTACTCCTGCACGAGTTGCTTCGATGCGAGGAGCGAGCCCTGGGTGTGTCGTGACACCGCCCGCTCGCACATCATGTCGAACGCGCGTTGGCACGATCCCACCGTGCGCATGGCGTGGTGGATCCGACCACCGCCGAGACGGGTCTGCGCGATGGTGAAGGCCTGGCCCGGCCCGCCGAGCACGTTGTCGGCGGGGACGCGCACGTTCTCGTAGCGCACGTACGCGTGGCTGCCCTCGCCGAGCGGCTCTGCACCGAGGCCGACGTCGCGGATGATGTTCACGCCCGGCGTGTCGGTCGGCACGAGGAACATCGATGCGCCTTGATAGATCGGAACGTCCGAGTCGGTGATGGCCATCACGATCGCGAACGCGGCGTAGCGAAGGTTCGACGAGAACCACTTCTCTCCGTTGATGACCCACTCGTCGCCGTCACGCTCGGCCTTGCACTCGAAGACACCCGGGTCGGATCCGCCCTGCGGCTCGGTCATCGAGAAGCAGCTCACGATCTTGCCGTCGAGGAGCGGTTGGAGGTACTTGGTCTTCTGCTCGTCGGTTCCGTAGTGGGCGAGGATCTCCGCGTTGCCCGAGTCGGGGGCCTGACAGCCGAACGTGGACGGACCCCAGCTCGACCGGCCCAGGATCTCGTTGATGAGCGCGAGCTTCACCTGGCCGTAGCCCAGCCCGCCGAGCTCGGGGCCGAGGTGGCAGGCCCACAGGCCCTGGGCCTTCACCTGCTCCTGGAGTGGTGCCAGCACCTCGGAATGCACCGGGTGTGACTTGTCGTAGACGAGCTCGTGGCCGAACGCGAGGTCGATCGGCTCGATCTCGGTCGCCACGAACTCGCGGATCCAGTCCAGCTTGGCCTCGAACTCGGGCTCGGTCGAGAAGTCCCAGGTCATGGGTTGTCGTTCCTTCGTGTCGTCGGTCTCGGTGGTCCTGCAGTGGTATGGGCCGTGCCGGGTGGGTCCTGCGCCCAGTCGGGCGCGTCACCCCAGTGCTCCGCGAACACGAGCTCGCGTAGCGGCAGTCTGCGGACGGGTCCGTGCGCGCCGGCGGGACGGCCGGCGGTGATCGTTCCGGCGATGAAGACGTCGTCGGGAATGCCCAGCAGCTCGCGCAGCGGCGCCTCGACGAGCATGTGCCAGATCGTGAGGACGCCGCCGTAGCCGAGGGCCCGCGCCGCCAACAGCAGGTTCTGGCACGCCGGGTACACGCTGGCGCCCTCGGTCGGGGTCGGATCCCGGTAGCGCACGAGGCAACCCAGGATCAGCGCGGGGATGCGCTCGAAGCCGCCCACGTAGGCCTCCATCGAGGCGGCCATGCGCGCCTTGGGGGAGTCCGGCGTGGCGCCGGAGCCGCGGTCGTAGCCGTCGTGGGCGCGCTTGGCGGCCCAGGCCTCGCGGGCGGCACCGCCGATGAGTGCCTTGGCGGCGGCGGCCTTCGGGCCGTCGGTGAGCACGAGAAACCGGAAGGGCTGGCCGTTCGACCCGCTCGGCGCCCGGGTCGCCGCGAACAGCATCGCCCGCAACGCCGCGGGCGGAATGGGCTCGTCGGTGTACCGGCGAATCGAGCGGGTGGTCGTGATGCCCTCGAGCAGGCCGACGGTGTCGGCGGGAAGTCCCTCCACGGCCCCGATGATGGCACGGCTGCGCCGAACGTGACACGGGCGTCAGCTCGTGGCGACCTCCGCCCCGCCCGTCCGCCCGGCCCGTCCGCCCCGCCCGTTGGTGCACTTCCCGTCGCTCTGCGACGGGAAATGCACCAACGGGGGCGGGAAGGTTCCGGATCGGGCGCGTGGGCGTGACCAAGACGGGGGACGTAGGGTCGGCGCATGCGCTTCGGACTCGACATCGCCCAGCAGCGGATGCCGTGGTCGGAATCAGCCGACCGTGCGCGTTTCGCCGACGGCCTCGGCTTCGACGGGATCTGGGGCTTCGACCACTTCCAGCCGATGTACGGCGACGGCCCGGGCGAGTGCTTCGAGGGCATGACCACGCTCGCCGCGTGGAGCGGCATCACCGAGCGGGCCCGGCTGGGTCTGTTGGTCACCGGGATGACGTACCGCCACCCGTCGGTCTTCGCCGCCGAGGCGATCACGATCGACCACGCGTCGGCCGGCCGGCTCGAGCTGTCCTACGGCGCCGCGTGGTTCGACAAGGAGCACCACGAGCTGGGGATCCCGTTCCCGGAGCTGCGGGCACGGGTCGACGCGTTCGAAGAGGCGGTACAGATCGTGCGCGGCCTGCTGACCACGGACCACTTCACGTTCGAGGGTCGCTACTACTCCACGACCGATGCGACCCTGCACCCCCGGCCCGTGCAGCAACCCCACCCTCCGATCTGGATCGGCGCGTCGGGCGAGAAGCGCATGATGCCGATCGCGGCCCGCTACGCGGATGTGTGGCACTCGTTCGGCCCAGCGTCGGTGCTCGGCCCGAAGTCGCAGCGCCTCTCGGCCATGGCCGAGGCGGCCGGGCGGGATCCGGCCACCCTCGCCCGGGCGGCGTCGGTGTCGCTCGAGGACCCGCTCGATGACATCGCCCGCTCGGTCCAAGAGTGGAGCGAGGCCGGCTTCGAATACCTCGTGTGTGGCTGGCCGCCCGGTGGGCGCGCCCAGGTCGAGGCGTTCGCCGAGCGCTTCCTGCGCGACGCCTGAGCTGAACCGCTCCCGCCCGCGTACTCCCACAACTCGCGCTTTGGCGTCGCAGGACGGGAATAGTTCCCGTCCTGCGACGCCAAAGCGGTGGTGGCTGGCGCGCGGCTAGCAGGTGCCGCCGCGCCCGAAGTCTTGGGTCCAGTACGGCGTGCTGCCGTGATAGGCGAGCCCGATGCCGAGATGGGTGAAGTTGGTGCTCAACAGGTTGGCGCGGTGGCCCGGCGAGGCCAGCCACGCGTCGACGACCTCGGTGACGCCGGGGTAGCCGTAGGCCACGTTCTCGCCCAGGTTGTTCCAACCGCGATATCCGGCGTTGTTGGCGCGCGCGCCGAGGCCGCCGCCACCGTCGTGGGTCATCGTGGCGATCGAGGCCTGGTAGTTGGACTGGCCCTGCGCGGCGCCGTTGAGCGTGCCGCACTGGTACACCGGAGGTAGCCCGACGTTGGCGCGGTGGGCGTTCACCAGGTTCACCACCGACGTCTGCACCGACGGTGGGGCCGCACGCGAGACCGAGACGCAACCGGCGAGGGTCAGCGCCGCCACGGCGAGGAACGAAACGAGGGTGCGACGAAGAACGGGGGTGCGGTGCGGCATTGAGTCAGCGTCCTTGCTCGGGGGGAAATGACATCCAGGTCTTATCGGCAACGCTACCGATCGAGTGAAGCGCACCGCGGCCTCGTGAGCTCGGACTTTGCGCAGTCTTAGACATTGCCGACAACTTGGCGGCCCGGTTGACGCGGTGAGTGGTCAGGGCTCGGGCAGTTCGCGCGGGTAGTGACTCCTCTCGGTGAGGAGGGACCAAGCCGCGTGCGATGTGCCCACCGCGTGCCGATCACGCGTGCGCCCCGCCCGCGCGCCTTGCCCGGGCGCTCGCGGCGTGACCAGTCCGCAGGCCTCGGTCAGCTGGAGATGCCGACCGGCGTGTAAGCGTGTCCCGGGAACAGCGACGACGGGTCGCCGACGCCGAGCACGTCACGGGCGAGATCACCGAGCACGTTCCGAAAGTCCGTGGTCGGAAGGACGTCACCCCGGGCGCCGATCACCCCAGGCGCGAGGCCGGGCCAGTCGCCGTACACCGCACCGCCGTTGATCGCGTTGCCGAATGCCATCATCACCGAACCCCAGCCGTGGTCGGTGCCCCCGGTGCCGTTCTCGGCCACGCGGCGGCCGAACTCGGTCATCACCACGGTGGTGACGTCGGTCAGGCCGCGGGCGTCGAGATCCGCCTGGAACGTGCCGAGGTACCCGTCGAGGGCGGCGAGCAGGGTGCGCATCCGACCGGTCGCGATCGTCCCCATGTCGTTGTGGGTATCCCACCCGGAGATGTCGACGGTGACGACCTCGGTGCCGAGGTTGGCTTCGAGCAGGACGGCGATGTCGGCGAACGCGCGGGTGATGGCGTTGTTCGCGGTCGACCCGGACAGGCCGCCGACACTGGCGGCCGCGTCGAGCGCGCGCACGCCGGTTGCTTCGATGGTCGCGCCCCCGCCGTACTGGTCGCGCACCAGCCCTTCGAGACCCGCGGTCGTGCCCGACTGGCCGCCGAGGCCGAACTCGGTGATCGCGGCGATGCCCAGCGCGGGGTAGCCCTGCAGGCTCTTGGTCACGTTGCTGCCGAGCGTGATGCCCCTGAAGTCCGACTCGCCCCCGACGGACGAGTCCTCGAGGTAGCGCCCGAGCCAGCCCGAGCCGTCGGGCGGCGCGCTCACAGCGCCCCACTCCCAGAGGTCCTGCGCGGTGAAGTGGCTGCGGTTGCCGGCGAGATTCGCCGCGCCCACCACGACCGCGAGCCGATTCGCCTGGTAGAGGGTGTGGAGCTGAGCCATGGTGGGATGGAACCCGAACTGCCCGTCGAGGTCCAGGACTTGGTCCGCCGGGACCGCGATGGTGGGCCGGGCGTCGTAGTAGGCCGTCTCGGTGTAGGGCACGACCGCGCTGAGGCCGTCCTGAGCGCCGCGTAGGAACAGCACGACGAGCCGCCCGGTCGGCGGCGCGCCGTATGCCCGTGGCATGCGCACGAGGTCGGTGAGCAGCGAGCCGCTCGTGCCCAGCGCAGCAGCCGCGCCGGCGGCGGCCGCGCCGGACTTCAAGACGGTACGTCGGGTCGGGGTCAAGCTCATCGGTCGTCCTCCTCGCCGGGGTGGCTCATCGGTGCTGGGCGTCGGCCGCTACGAGCACCGAAACCAGGATCGTGGGCAATGCGGTGTCGATCTGTGCGCCGCTCGGTCGTAGCGAGCTGGTCCAGCCGAGCTGGGAGTTCAGGAAGACTTGGCCGACCGCCGTGACGTTCTCGAGCACGAGCTGGTTCGCGACCAGGTTGTAGATCTCGGTCGCCGTCTTGCCGACGAGTGACGAGCGCAGCGGCGAGACGTCGTAGCTGATCGGCGCGAACGCACCGCCGACGATGTCGCCGGCGAGGTTCCAGCGCCCGAGCATCGCGCCCGTGTTGAGCCACGCCCCCTCGACGTCGGGAAAGCCGTTCGGATGGGGCCAGGTGAAGGGAAGCTGGCCGAGTCCGGCGAACGCCTTGCCGAGTCCCACGAGCTGGCTCTGGGCCGTCGTCGGTGCGGTCTGCGCGCCGAGGGCGCGCAGCACGAAGGCGTGGTAGTCGAGCGGTCGGTGGAACTTGCCGTGCGCCGACGCGTCGAACGCGGGGTGGGCGACCATCGTCCGAAGCACCGGCTCGATCGCGCTGTTGTTGGCCAGCCAGGTGGCGGCCATCGCGTCGACGAGCGACTGGTCGGGCTGGTCGCTCACGAATCGGACCGCGAGCTTGCGGCACACGTGCTGCGCGCACTGGGGCTGGACGGCGAGCCATTGGAGGAACTGGATGCCGTGCGCGAGGTAGTTGGTGTCGGACGGGCGGGTCCAGCCCATGATCGTGAGCGGCGACGTATCGTGGCGAGCGAGGACGAACTGGAACGTGCCGGTGTTCCGGTTGATCGTCCAACCCGTCAGCAGCCGGGCCGTCGACACGACGTCTGCTTCGGTGTACCCGCCGTCCACGCCGAGCGTGTGCAGCTCGAGCAGCTCACGGCCGTAGTTCTCGTTGATGGCTCCGACCGATGACTCGTTGTTGTTGAGGTAGAGGAGCATCGCCGGGCTCAGCGCGTCGGCGACGACGAGGTCCTTGAAGGTGCCCAGCGCCCGGGGTCGGATGATCTCGCGGTCCTCGACGATCTTGAGGAGTTGCAGGGCGCGTTCGGCCAGCGGCACGTTGAAGTGGTCGGACCAGAACTCGACCATCCGCTCGAACAGCTGCGCGGGGCTCTCGGCCGCGCGGATCCCGAGCGCGAGCTGGAGCTGCGCCGCTGCCAGTTGCGCCTGGCCGTCGGGGTAGTTCGTGAACAGCTGCACCGCGGACTGGCTCAGCGCGGGCAGCGCGGCGATCTTGGCGTCGACCGCGCTGGTGTCGAGTGACGCGGGGTCGAATTGCTCGTTCAGCCACGCAGCCTCGCCGATGGCAACGATGTGGTCGCGTTCGGCGGGCGTGGCCCCGTACGTCAGCCGTTCGAGCAGATGGACCAACCGATCGAAGGGGGCGGACGTGAAGTCACAGGCCGCGAGCAGCGCGCCGCCGCCGAGCGCGGCGAGCGCCATGGTGAGCGGCCGACGGAACAGCGACCGCCGGTCGACCTCCTCCGGCGGTGCCGCTTCGGCCGGTACGGCCACCGGCTCGGTCGCCCGGATGGCCGCGACATCGGGCTCAGGCCCGGTCACGACAAGGCTGGTCTCGGTGTCCATCGTGTCCCCCTCCGTGTCACGATGACGAGAGCGTCGCGCCACAATGTTCGAGACGTGTAAGGCGTGCATGATTGCTCCACGAGGCGCTTCCGCTCATACGGCTTCTCGAAGTCCTCACGGCACGGTGTCCGTGCGCGACTCGGCCTCGGACCCGCGCCGGTCTGAGCCTCCTTCGTCCGGGTGATCAACGGCCGAGGTCCCGCGTGTGCGGCTGCACGATCATGCTGCCCAGGCCCAGATGCTCGTCCCGACTGGCCGGGCTCGCGCCACAGCCGCACGAACGTGCGGAAATAGGTTCTAGGACCGTCCAGATTCGAGTATCGCTCGGCTGAGCCGTACGAACGTGCGGGAATGGGTTCCCTTACGGCCCAGATTCCGCTATCCTGGGCTGAGCCGCACGACCGTGCGGTCTACGGAGGTCCTGGTGGCACCGAGCGAGCGAGGCCCCGATCGAGACGACGACGGGCGAGACCCCCGGCTCGAGCCGCTCGCGGCGGCCGTCCGACTGCGGCGACGTGCGCTCGGCCTGCGCCAGGAGGAGGTCGCCGACCTGGCCGGCTGCTCGGAGCGGTTCGTCTACACGGTGGAGCGAGCCAAGGGATCGTTGCATTTCGCGAAGGTGCTCGACGTGCTCGGCGTGCTCGGCCTCGGCCTGGCGGTCGGACCCGGTGCCGGTGGGGTGACCGCGAAGCCCGTCGTGGAAGCAACCCGTTGAGCCCCGTCGCGCCCGACGAGCTGCGGTTCGTCGGTGCTGCCGATGTGTTCAAGGGCGGCCGGCTCGCCGCTCGGCTTGTGCGTGAAAGCGCCGCCGTGCGCTTCCAGTACTTCGCCGACTACCTCGAGGTCGCCGCCACCGTGCCGGTCGCCACGACCCTGCCGCTCAGCGAGGAGCCGATGCACACCAGATCCCCTGGAGCGGTGCCGCCGTTCTTCGCGGGGCTGCTTCCCGAGGGTCGGCGGTTGAGCGCGTTGCGACGTGCGGTGAAGACGTCAGCCGACGACGACCTCACGCTCCTGCTCGCAGTCGGGTCCGACACGATTGGCGACGTGCAGGTCGTCCCGGTCGGCGAAACGCCCGATCCGGCTGCGGTCGCGGTCGAGACGGCCGACTTCTCGGAGCTGCGCTTCGCCGATCTCTACGCGGACATGACCGGTGAGCGCCTCGTGCCCGCGCGCGCCGGCATCCCCGGCGTCCAGGTCAAGGCATCGGCGCGTATGATCTCGCTACCGGTTCGCCGGGCTCACGAGCGCTATCTGCTCAAGCTCGATCCGCCGGAGTACCGACACCTCGTCGAGAACGAGGCGTTCTTCCTCGCGGCCGCGCGCGCCTCGGGATTGCGGGCCGCGCAGGCCGAGATCGTCCACGACGCGACCGGTCGCGCGGGGCTGCTCGTGCATCGCTTCGATCGAATCGATGCCGACGGCGCGTCGCTGATGCTCGCCCAGGAGGATGCGTGTCAGGTCCTCGGGCGCTATCCGGCTGACAAGTACCGACTCCCGGCCGCTGAAGTCGTCGCTGGGCTGGCCGGCGTCACCGGCGCGCCGGTGGTCGCAGCCCGCGAGCTCGTCCGCCAGCTCGCGTTCGCCTACGTCACCGCCAACGGTGATGCCCACGCCAAGAACTTCTCGGTGCTGCGAGATCCCGACGGCGAGTGGCGTGTGAGCCCCGCGTACGACGTGCCCAGCTCGCATCCCTACGGTGACCACTCGATGGCGCTTCGCATCAACGGCAAGATCGACGAGAGCATCGGCCGCGCCGATTTCGTCGCGCTCGGCGAGAGCATCGGCGTGCGACCTCGTGCGACGGAACGAGTGCTCGCCGAGCTGACGGAGCGCGTCGACACCTGGCTGCCGGCTCTCGCCGAGCTGCCGTTCGAGGAGCGCACCGTGCACAGGCTCCGGCGGACGATCGAGTACCGCCGGGCCCGGCTCGCGTAGCCACGGGGCTCTCGCCGGCACGACAGCGCCGTCGGCCGCGGTCAGGTGGGGGAGCGGGCGACGATGGCGAAGCCGTAGAAGAGCAGGAACGCGCCGGTCGCGATCGCGACGACGTTCCAGGCCGACGAGCCACGGTCGGCCGCGTCGATGACGTTCATCGCCAGCACCACGATCCCCGCGACGGCCATGATGATCCCTCGCCGGCGTTCCATCCCGCGGGCGACCCTAGCCGAGGCTCTCGGCGAGCGACCGTGACGAGGAAGGCACACCCATGGCGCGTCATGACGTGGAGATGAGCATCCCGACGACGAAGATGGTCCTACACGCCGATGTCGTGTTCGAGGTGCGCGGCGACGGCGACAAGTTCGGCGAGCTGCACGTCAGCCAGGGCGCGATCGACTGGTATCCGCGCAGCTCGCGCACCCCCGCGACGCTCACCTGGGAGCAGTTCGATCGCATGATGGAGGAGCACCGAATCTGATGGCCGGGGCGGGCGCTGAGATCGAACGGTTCGCGAAACACCGGCCCGGGCGGGTTTTTCGCAGTCCCCACGGGCGTAGGCTGGTGGGCGTGATCGACGATCGGCTCGACGATCGGCTCGATGACCGGCCACTCGATGACCGGCCAGACGAGCAACCAGCTGGCGAGGACGGCCTGCCCGACGACGACGAGCTGACGGCCTTTGCCCTCGCGGCCGACGTCGACGCCCCGCTCGATGCGGACGCCGAGTCGTTCTGGGACGTCACCGGTACCGGCGATCCCCAGGTCCTGCCCCAGTGGTACATGCCCGTCCCCGCGCCGGGCACGCCTCGCCTGGAGGGCTGGCGCCGCATGGTGGTCTTCGCCGTGATCATCGCGTTCCTCACCATCACCGCGTCGGGTCTCTGCAATACCTACGGCAACATCTTCAGCGGCTGACCCGCCCCGGCGGCCCGTCTGGCGCGGTCGAGCTCGGGCGGTCGGACCGACCCCGCCCACGGGCGCGACAGTGCGTGCGGCGGCTCACCGAGCGCGTGGCTCCGCGATCCGACCTGGGATGCTGACCCAGGGGTGTGACATCCTCGCTCGATGAACGAGCCGGACGCGGCGCGCGCCGCGGCCCCCGAGGTCGATGAGGCGCGTGCCGCGCGGGTGCGCCGAGTGTCCGCGCAGTGGCAGCGCGAGCTGGTCGACCTGAGCGGCCGCAACCGGCTCCTCTACTACCGGGACCAGAAGCTCGGCACCATCGACCTCGGCGCGGCGCAGGCCCCGGCCGATCCCATCGCGGTGGACCAGCTCCTCGACGGTCGCCCGGTCGCCCTCTCCCAGCTCTTCCGCCCGACCGAACCCGCGCCCGCCCCCGACGCCGACGACGACCGGCGCACTGCCGGGCCCGCCACCGACCCGGGCGCCGATCCCGGTACCGATCCCGATCGGGGTCGGGCCGCGCTCGCCCGCCAGGCCCGGCGGGCGCGCACGATCGCGGCCAAGGCCGATGAGATGTTCGAAGAGCGCGGCATCCGCACGCTGTTCCTCGGTGTTGGCATGGCCCGCTGGACCGAACAGCAGTCCGCCGCCCAGCCGGCCGCGCCCGTCGTGCTGTTCCCACTCGCGATGCGGCCGCGCGGCGCGAGCGCGGAGGACTTCGAGCTGGCGGTGATCGGCGATCCCGGGGTCAGCGCCACGCTGCTCGAGAAGCTCGCCACCGACTTCGGTCTCCGAGCTCCTGTCGCCGAGCTCGATGACCTCCTCCTCGCCGGCGACAACGGCGCGGACAACGGCGCCGACGACGGTGCGGACGATGGCGCGGACGGCGGGCTGGTGGGCGGCTGGCCGATCGCGGATGTGTTCGACCGGCTGATCAAGGAGGCCGGCGGTCACGTCCCCGGCTTCGCGATCGGCGAACGGCTCGTGATCGGCAACTTCGCCTACCACAAGCTCCCGATGGTGAAGGACCTCGAAGCCAACGAGGACCATCTCATCGCGCATGACCTCGTCGCTGCCATCGCCGGCGACGAGACCGCACGCGCCGCGGTCGCGGCGTCCGACGGCGCGGTCGAGGTCGACCCGGCCCTGCCCGACCTGCAACCCCCCGCGGATGAGTTCCTCGTCGTCGACGCCGACGGCACCCAGAGCTACGCGATCAACTCGGTCCTCGGCGGCAGCAACCTCGTCGTCAAGGGGCCGCCCGGGACCGGCAAGAGCCAGACCATCGCGAATCTCATCGCCACCCTCGCGGCGCGCCGCCAACGCGTCCTGTTCGTCGCGGAGAAGCGCGCCGCGATCGACGCGGTCCTCAAACGCCTCGACGCCGAAGGTCTCGGTCACCTCGTCATGGACCTGCACCACCGTGCCCAATCACGCCGGCTCATCGCCCAGGACCTCCAGGCCGCGCTGGACGCCGCGGCCACCACCCCGGCCGTCGACCTCGCCGCGGCCCAGGCCGGACTCGTCGCTCGGCGCGACCGGCTCAACCGCTACACCGACGCGCTGCACCGCCGCCGCGACCCGTGGGGCGTCACCCTGTACGACGCGCTCCAGACCTTCGCCGGCACCGACGCCGCCGCGCGTCTCGACTACCGGTTCCCCACTCCGGCGCTCGCCACCCTCGACGCCGATCGCGCCACCCAAGCCGCCCAGGCGTTGCGTGACTTCGTCGGTCTCGGCGGGTTCCCCGCCCCGGACGACCCGTGGGCCGGGGCGCGGCTCACCACCACCGATGAGGTGCGCGCCGCACTCGATGCGGTCACCCGGCTACGCGCAGAGCTCCCGGGCTGGCGCAACAAGATCACCCGGGTGTCCGCGGCGGGCGGTCTGCGCCCGCCCACCACGGCGACCGGCGTGCAGTCGCTCGCGACCCTGCTCGACGGGGTGCACTTGACGTTGAGGTGGGCGACCGAGTCGCTCTTCTCGTTCGACCTCGCCCAGGCCGCCAAGGATCTCGACCGCGGCCCGCTCGGGCGGTTGCTCTCCGTTCGCTACCGCCGCGCCCGCAAGCTCGTCGGGGGGGTCTGGCGCGATCGGGACCCGTCGCCCCACGAGCTGGCCGGCATCGTCGCGGCCGCCCGCGACCAGGCCGCCTACTGGGCGAGGGTGAGCGCGGATGGCGTCCGCCCGCGCGGCGTCACCGGCGTCGACAGCCTGGAGCGGCGCACCGCCGCCGTCGGCGACGCGCTGGGTGTGCTCGCGAACGTGATCCCCGACGTCGCGTGGTCCCAACTCGACCTCGATGACCTGGCGGGTCGCGTCGACGCGCTCGCCGCGACGCACGATGTCGCGGTTCGCCTTCCCGAGACCCACCACCTCTGGGCCGAGATCGGCCAACTCCAGGTGGAGGGCTGCTACCGGGCGTGTGCGGCCGCCGGCGTGCCCGGTCGGCTCGTCGAGACCGCGTTCCGTCACTGCTGGCTGGCATCGATCTACGACCACGAGCTCATCGGCGAACCCGACCTCGTGGCGCTGCGGGCCGAGTTCCACGACGAGGTCGTCGACGAGTTCCGCCGCGCGGACGAGACCCACATCGATTCCGGCGCGGCCCGGGTGCGGCGCGTCGTGGCTGAATGGATCGTCGAGACCCGCAACGAGCTCGGTGAGCAGAGCGCGCTCGTGGCCCGCGAGGCCGCCAAGGCCCGCCGGCACCTCCCGCTGCGCCGCCTGTTCGCCGAAGCGCCCGACATGCTCACCACGTTGAAGCCGTGCTGGGCGATGAGCCCCCTCGAGGTGAGCCAGCTCCTGCCCGGCGACCGCCAGTACTTCGACGTCGTCGTGTTCGACGAGGCCAGCCAGGTCACCCCCGCGGATGCGATCCCGTCCATATTGCGGGGCCGGCGGGTCGTCGTTGCCGGTGACCAGCAGCAGCTTCCACCGACCGCGTTCTTCGTCGAGACCGACGACAGTGGTGCGCCCATCGACGAGTACACCGACGACGGCACGGACGGGCCTCTCGCCGGCGCTCTCGACAGGGGCACCGCCGGGTTCGAGGCGATCCTCGACGTGCTGGGCGCGATCCTGCCGGCCCGCACGCTCGGCTGGCACTACCGCAGCCGCGACGAGCGGCTCATCGCGTTCTCCAACACCTACTTCTACGACCGGTCGCTGCACACCTTCCCCGGCGTGCACGGGGGCGACTGTCTCCGCCACATCAGGGTGCCGGCACCACGGCCCGGCCTCGACGCGGAGGCCAGCGCCGCGGCCGAGGTCGTCGCGGTCATCGACGCGATCCTCGAACACGCCTCGACCCGGCCCGACGAGACCCTCGGGGTCATCGCGCTCGGCATCACCCACGCGAATCGCATCACCGAGGCGTTGCGCCGCGCGCGCCTGGAGCGCCCCGAGCTCGACGGGTTCTTCGACCGCAGCACCGAGGGCGACGACGAGCCGTTCTTCGTGAAGAACCTCGAGCGTGTCCAGGGCGACGAGCGCGACGCGATCATCCTCTCGGTCGGCTACGGCAAGCGCAACGCCGACGGCCGGCTCACCTACCACTTCGGACCGATCATCACCGAGAAGGGTGAGCGCCGGCTCAACGTCGCCATCACCCGGGCGCGCCGCCGCCTCACGTTGGTGTCGACGTTCGGCGCCGAGGACATGGACCCGGCGCGTTCTGACCGCCGCGGTGTCGAGCTGTTGCGCCGGTACCTGGCCTACGTCGCCTCCGGTGGTGACGACTTGGGTTCGGGGCCGGCCGAGAACCCGCAGCTCAACGCGTTCGAGATCGACGTGCGCGATCGCCTCGCCGCCGCGGGCGTGCCCGTGCTC
>DASRPD010000094.1:0-7816 GCA_035646535.1 Acidimicrobiia bacterium | reverse complement strand
GGCCTGGGCGGAGATCGGTGAGTACTTGCTGGTGGACGCGGTGAGCTACGGCCGTTGGAACCACGACCGTCCTGGTACCGCGTCGGTGTCATTCGCGACCACTGTGGACGAGCTGCGCACCGAGCAGAGCGCCTACCAGGTCATCACGCCCGATGAAGCTGCGGCCTCCGTCGGACGCGGCATTCCCCTGGCGCTGCAGCCACTGGTCGGCGGGATCCCACCGGACATCGCCTGGCGCTACTTCGAAGCCGCAGCTACGGCTGCGACCCCGACGTTGCCGTCGACGGTTGCCGCCAAGGATGCGACCAGTACGGATTCGTAGAGGGGGCTACGCGAGCGCGACGAGGTCGAGGAGGTCGTCGGACCAGGCGTCGAGATCACCTTCGGGCATGAGCAGTGCGCGGTCCGGTTCGAGGCGGTTGACGAAATCGGTGTCGTGGCTGACCAGCACGATGGTGCCCGGCCAGGCACGAAGGGCCGTACCGACCGCATCGCGCGACGGGGGGTCGAGGTTGTTGGTCGGCTCGTCGAGGAGCAACACGTTGTGGCGGCCGGCGACGAGCTGAGCCAGCGCGAGCTTGGTCTTCTCGCCGCCCGACAGGGTGCCGGCATCCTGGAACGCGATCTCGCCCGAGAGCCCGAAGGTGCCGAGAAGAGACCGGAGCTGCTGGTCGGGGGCCCCCGCGGCGTCACGCAGGTGATCGAGCACTCCTCGACCCGCGGTGATGCCCTCGTGCTCCTGTGCGTAGTAGCCGGCCGACACCTTGTGCCCCATGCGGATCGTGCCGGAGTCTGCGTCGGCATGTCCGGCGAGAAGGCGCATGAGGGTCGTCTTGCCCGCGCCGTTCAGTCCGAGCACGAGCAGTCGCTCTCCGCGGCCGACGTCGAACGACACGTCGGTGAACACCGGCGGTCCGCCGTAGCCCTTGTCGAGGGCCGCGGCCTCGAGCACCACCGCCCCCGGGCGCGGTGGATCGGGAAATCGCACGGAGATCGACCGTTCACGCGCCGGGCCGGACACCGCGTCGCGCTCGAGGCGCGCCCGGCGCGTGTCGAGGGATTTCGCGACGCGGGCGCGCCGCTGGGTCTGGCCGCGCATGCCGTCGGCCTGGCGACGCAGGCGGCCGATCTCGGAGCCTTGGCGGGCCGCCAACCGCCGCAACCGCTCTTCGTCGGCGGCCCGGGCGGTGCGGTACTGGGAGTAGTTGCCCCGATAGTCGACGAGCGTGCCCTCATCGAGGTGGAGCACTCGGGTGATCGAGGAGTCGAGCAGCTCCAGGTCGTGGCTGACCACCAAGAGCGCGCCCCGGTATGACCGGAGGAAGCCGATCAGCCACTGCTTGGCGTCGTTGTCAAGGTGGTTGGTCGGCTCGTCGAGGAGCAGTGCATCGCTGCCCGCGAAGAGGATTCGGGTGAGCTCCACCCGGCGGCGCTCACCACCGGAGAGCCCATCGATCGGCAGGTCGAGGCGGTCGTCGGCGAGGCCGAGCCCGGCGGCGATCCGGCGGACCTGCGAATCGGCCTCGTAGCCACCTCCGGCCCGGAACTCCTCCTCCGCGTGGGCGAAGCGCGCCGCGTCTCGCTCGCTGGCTGTCTCACCGACTTTGAGGCGGAGCTTCTCGACGCGTACCGCAGCCGCGTCGAGACCGCGGCCCGACAAGACGTGCGAAAGCGCGGTGGAGTCGACACCGGTGCCGCGCGGGCGGGGGTTCTGAGGGAGAAAGCCCAGGGCGCCGGGTCGCAGGACGACCCCTCCGGCCGGCGGGTCATCACCTGCCAGGACGCGCAAGAGACTGGTCTTGCCGGCGCCGTTACGGCCCACAAGCCCCGCGGTGTCGCCCGGTCGCAGCGCGAACGAACCCCCCGTGAGCGTCATCCGCCCACCAACCTCCACCGACAGCTCGCGCACCTGAAGCACGCATCAGTCTCGCGCGGTCCGGCACGGCCGGTAGCACCGCCGTCCACCGGCATCGCGGGACATCGGCCACGTCGAGCCCGTAGGGTGATCGCATGACCCACGCTCACGAACCGATCGCCTGCTCCCTCCCGACCCCCGACGCGGCCGGTCAGGTGGACGAATGGGCCGATCTCCGCCGCGACGCGCTCACCCGCGAACGGCTCGAGCGTGGCGTCGCGATGACCTTCGGAATCGACGCGGCCGACCGGGTCGAGGACCTCGCGGCCCGCGAGGCCGCGTGCTGCGGCTTCCTGTCGATCGCCACCACCCGAACCGCCGAGACGGTGCGGCTCGAGATCACCTCCGACGATCCCGACGCCGCCCCGGTGATCGAGGCCCTGGCGGGAGCGGCTGGAACCGACGGGCAATGAGCGCGACCGACGTCGTGCTGACCGGAGAGGTTGCCCCGACCACCGGGATTCCCCGGATGGTCCTTCCATGCTGATCACAGCCTTCGGCGTCGTCGCCGCGACCACCATGGTGGTCGCCTACGGACTCGAGGCGAGGGCCACGTTCTGGATTGCGATCTTTGCGGTCGGCTGCCTGGCGACCGCCATCTACGGGGTGTTGACCGGCGCGTGGATCTTCGTCGCCCTCGAATCGGTGTGGGCCGGCCTCGCGCTCCATCGTTTTGACCGCGCCCGAGCCGAGCAGGCATGAGCAGCCCGCCGCGGTCTTGGGCCGCCGCCGTCGATTCGCATGGGCTCGGAGAGGTCGCGTCCGTTGCCGAGCTCATCGTTGCACTCCGGTAAGCTGACGAGTCGGCGAATGGCAAGCGACAGGGGCACAACGGCGTGACCATCGACTCCACGAGGACTTCCGCGGCACCGCCGGGGGACGAGGCCGAAGACGGCTCCCACCAGCTCGCTCGGGTCGTCATTCGGTTCGCCGGCGACTCCGGCGACGGGATGCAACTGGTCGGTGACCGTTTCACCGACGTCAGCGCCAGCTTCGGCAACGATCTCGCGACGCTGCCTGACTACCCGGCGGAGATCCGCGCGCCGGCGGGCACGATCGCCGGGGTGTCGAGCTTCCAGGTCCACATCGCGGACTTCGACATCCTGACGCCGGGTGACGTCCCGAACCTCCTGGTGGCGATGAACCCGGCCGCGCTCAAGGCCAATGTCGCCGACCTTCCGCCCGGCGCGTCGATCATCGCCAACACCGACGCGTTCGTGGCTCGCAACCTCGAGAAGGTCGGGTACACCGAGAATCCCCTGGAGGACGACACCCTCGCGGCGTACCGCGTGTACCCCGTGCCGATGACAACGCTCACCAAGCGGGCGTGCGAGGACCTCGGGGTGAAGCCCCGCGACGCCGAGCGGTCCAAGAACCTCTTCGCGCTCGGCCTCATCACGTGGATGTACACACGGCCGGTCGAGTCGATCATCGAGTGGATCGAGCAGAAGTTCGCCAAGAACGAGCTCGTGCGAGATGCCAACCTCGCCGCCTTCAAGGCCGGCTACCACTTCGGCGAGACCGCCGAGCTGTTCGACCACCCGTTCGAGGTGCAGCCCGCCCAACTCCCCGCGGGCCACTACCGGAACATCAGCGGCAACCTCGCCGTCGCCTACGGGATCATCGCCGCCGCCGAGAAGGCCAAGCTGTCGATCGTGTGCGCGTCGTACCCGATCACCCCGGCATCGGACATCCTGCACGAGCTCTCCAAGCACAAGAGCTTCGGCGTACGAACGATCCAGGCCGAAGACGAGATCGCGGCCGCAGGCATCGCCATCGGCGCGGCGTTCTCCGGCAGCCTCGCCGTCACCACCACGAGCGGACCCGGCGTCGATCTCAAAGCCGAAGCAATGGGGCTGGCCATCAGCATCGAGCTCCCGCTCCTGCTCGTCGACGTGCAACGCGGCGGTCCGTCCACCGGCCTGCCGACCAAGACCGAACAGTCCGACCTCCTGCAGGCGATGTACGGCCGCCACGGGGAGGCGCCCCTGCCGATCGTCGCGGCGTACTCGCCGAGCCACTGCTTCGATGCGGCGTTCGAAGCCATCCGCCTCGCGCTGAAATATCGCACACCGGTGATGCTGTTGAGCGACGGCTACCTGGCCAACGGGGCCGAGCCGTGGAGGTTCCCCGACGTCGATGACCTGCCCGACATCTCCATGCCGTTCGCCTCGGAGCTGAATCACACCGAGCCCGACGGCACGAAGTCGTACTGGCCGTACCTGCGTGACCCCGAGACCCTCGCCCGACCGTGGGCCGTGCCGGGCACGCCCGGGCTCATGCATAGGGTCGGCGGCCTCGAGAAACAAGACGGCTCGGGCAACGTCAACTACGACGTGGACAACCACGAACGCATGGTGCACGTGCGCGCGGACAAGATCGCGGGGATCGCGACCGACATTCCTGAGGTCGTCCTCGACGACCCGACCGGCGACGCCGAGCTGCTGGTGCTCGGTTGGGGGAGTACCTGGGGCGCGATCAAGGCGGCGGTGCGGAACTTCCGCGACGGAGGCGGCACGGTAGCCCGGGCCCACCTCGTGCACCTCAACCCGTTCCCCGCGAACCTCGCTGCGGTGCTCGCCCGCTACCCGAGGGTGCTGATTCCCGAGATGAATCTCGGCCAGCTTGCTCGCATGGTTCGGGCCGAGTTCCTGGTCGACGCGGAGAGCCTCAGCAAGGTGAGGGGCATCCCCTTCCAAAAGGCGGAGATCGAAGCCAAGATCCGGGAGATGACCAACCGTGACTGAGCATGACGGCACGACCGAAGTCGGGACCCTCACCAAGAAGGACTTCTCGTCCGACCAGGAGGTCCGCTGGTGCCCGGGCTGCGGCGACTATTCGGTGTTGACGGCCATGCAGCTGCTCATGCCCGACCTCGGCGTGCGACCCGAGAACCAGGTCTTCGTCTCGGGCATCGGATGTTCGAGCCGCTTCCCGTACTACATGAATACCTACGGCATTCACAGCATCCACGGTCGGGCGCCTGCGGTCGCGACCGGAGTGGCGGTCGCCCGTCCCGACCTCGACGTATGGGTCATCACCGGCGACGGCGACGCCCTCTCGATCGGCGGGAACCATCTCATCCATGCGCTGCGCCGCAACGTCGACTTCACGATCTTGCTGTTCAACAACCAGATCTACGGGCTCACCAAGGGCCAGTACTCACCGACGAGCGAGATCGGCAAGGTGACGAAGAGCTCACCGTTCGGCTCGCTGGACTACCCGTTCAACCCCCTCGCCCTCGCGCTCGGCGCCGAGGCCACGTTCGTGGCTCGCACCCATGACCTGGACCGCAAGCACATGCAGGAGATGTTCCGGCGGGCTCACGCGCACGAGGGCACCGCCTTCGTCGAGATCTACCAGAACTGCAACGTGTTCAATGACGGCGCCTTTGCCGCGATCCTGAAGAAGGACAACCGCGACAAGATGCTCATCGAGCTCCACCACGGCGAGCCGATCCGCTTCGGCGCCGACCGGGAGCTCGGCGTCTCCCTCAACGAATACGGTGAGGCCGAGGTCGTGGCGGTGGACGACGTCGGCGAGGCTGGGCTCCTGGTACACGACGAGCACCGACCGGACCCGACCGTGGCGTTCGCGCTGTCGCGTTTGGCCGACCGACCCACGACGCCGACGCCCATCGGAGTGTTCCGCGACGTCAGACGGCCCATCTACGAGCGCGAGCTGCAAGACCAGCTCGTCGCCGCGCAGGAACGTTCCGGCCCCGGTGACCTGCGGAACCTGATCGAATCCGCGCCTGTCTGGGATGTGGCCGAGCCCGCCGACGCGTGAGCGAGGCAACGCCCTCGCGGGCGTGCGTCGGGCGGCGTGTCTCAGCCGGCGAGATCCAGCGAGCGGAACACCATGCCCGTTCGGGGCTTCGGCGCGAAGAACGTCGTCTTTTGGGCCATCCGCGTGCGCGCATCGGCGGCGGCACGGATCTGTGTGACCGTCACCGGGCGTAGGAGCAGCGCGGCGCGTCCGGCGCCCTTGTCGACCATCGCCGCGACGGTGGCCGCGTCGTCGCGGTAGTCCACCGAGACGGCTTCGGGGAGCCGCGGTGCGACGTCTCGCTCGAATCGCGCCGAGTCGATGTCCGGGTCATCAAGCGCGTCGGGGATGACCAGCGCGACACCGAGGCGGTCGACGAGGCCGAACCCGTCACCCGCGTCCATGCGGGCGCGCAACACCTCGACACCATGTGCCGTGTTGCCGCCGAGGTCTTCGATCCTCGCGGCCTCGGTGAGGATCGCACGCAGGTCCAGATCCGAGGGCATCGCCGACAGCACGCGGTGGATCGGCTGCACCCAGAGCTCTTCGGCGACGAGCTCGACGAGCAGGCACAGGATCGCGTCGTCGCCCGGGTGGGCGACTCCGGCTGCTCGCTGCTCGTCGCGGTAGTTGATTGCGGTCTCGAAGCGGTGATGACCATCGGCCAGCACCACCGGTGACGTCGCCACGGTCGTGCTCAGTGCGGTGATGGTCTCGGGATCGTCGATCGCGCGCAGGGTGTGTCTGACCCCGAGCGGGTCGATGCAACGACCGAGCTCGCGACCGCCGCGGGCGATGGCTCCGAGCTCGGGCGCTCCCGACAGGCCCCAAATGGGATCGAGGTTGGCGCGGGTGGCGCGCAGGAGAGCCAGTCGGTCCGACTTGGCCTTCGGCAGCGTCCGCTCGTGGGGAAGCACGTCGCCGGTACCGGCTGCCTCGGGGAGCGTCAGCGCGCCGAGCACGCCATGGGTGGAGCGGTCCCGGCCCTGGTCGTCCCGGTATTGCATCCGGTATCCGTAGAAGCGGGCGTTCGGGTCAGGGGCGACAACGCCGCGGTCCTGCCAGTCCGTCAGGAGGTCCGCGGCGCCGGAGTAGCGCGTGGCGGCGGGGCCGTCGGGCAGGATGAGGCGAACCGCGTTGTGCTCGTGCCGTCGGGTCAGCTCGGCGCGTTCGTCGTCGTCGATGACGTCGTAGGGTGGAGCGGTCACCGATGTCAGATCGTCGTGGGTGTAGCGCAGACCGCGAAACGGCAGGAATTCGGGCACAGATGGGTTCCCTTCAAGGCGTGCCGGCGATTGTCGCACATGCCCCGGTTCGGTGAGATGGCCGTGAGCGCGGTGATCTGTTGCGATCTCGACGGGGTGGTCTGGCTCGGCCCCGAGCCGATTCCCGGCTCCGCCGCCGCGCTGACGGCGCTCGGCCGCGCTGGCCGTCGAGTCGCCTACCTCACCAACAACTCGAGCCGGACGCCGGCCGCGGTCGTCAGCCAGCTCGGCGCAATGGGAGTGGAGGCTCAGGAGGCGGACGTCCTCACGAGCGCGCAGTCCGCGGCACACTTGATCGCGAGCCTCGTGGCACCTCGTGGGCGCGTCCTGGCCTGTGCCGGTGAAGGGGTCCGCCGTGCGCTCGAAGACGTGGGCCTGCGCGCCATCGACACCGGTCCCGCCGACGCCGTCGTCGTCGGCTATCACGCCAGCTTCGACTACGACTCGATCGATCGCGCTGCGACTGCCCTTCGCGGCGGCGCGCTCTTCGTCGCGACCAACCTGGATCCGACCTATCCCGGCCCGGAGCGACCGCTGCCGGGGGCGGGCTCGCTCGTCGCCGCGGTCGCCACCGCGGCGGGCCGGGAGCCGCGCGTCGCCGGCAAGCCGGCCGCGCCGATGGCCGCACTCGTGCGGGCTCGTGTCGGTGACGACGGGATCATCGTCGGCGACCGGCCGTCGACCGACGGGGCCATGGCCCGGGTGCTCGACTGGCCGTTCGCGCTCGTGTTGTCCGGCGTGACCCGCGCCGATGGGGACAGCTCGGGTGGCGGAGAGACGATGCCGGACCCATCTCCCGACTTCGTGGCTGCCGATCTCGCCGCCCTCGTGCCCCAGCTCCTCGCCTCCTGAGCCACCCCCGCCACCC
>DASRPD010000093.1:0-6245 GCA_035646535.1 Acidimicrobiia bacterium | reverse complement strand
AGGTCAGTTCGTCGTTGCGGGCGCGGGCCTTGATCGCGCGGAGATCAGCGACGAGAAGCCGCGTTGTGGCTCGATGAGACTTGGGTGGAGCGGTCCGGGTCATGGGCCTGCGTTCTCGCTGGGTCACGCCCGACCCGAGCAGCTCAAGACTTGTGGGGAACTCAGTGGCGATGGGTTTCCGGCACCCACAAGGCCGACGCTGCCAGCACCCGCTCGGAGGATCTGGTCGACCGCCAGTTCGTCGCCGATCGACCGCACCAGTTGTGGGTCACGGACGTGACCTACGCGCGGACCTGGGAAGGGTTCTTGTACGTAGTTCATCCTCGATGTGTTCTCCCGCCGGATCGTCGGATGGCAACTCGCTGACCACTTGCGCACCAACCTTGTCCTCGACGCGCTCGAGATGGCGCTCTGGCAACGCGAGGTCCGCGCCGGTGAGCTCATCCATCACTCCGACAGGGGCTGCCAGACCGAGCTTCCGGTACACGCAACGCCTCGCCGACGCGGGAGTGTCCGCGGCGGTTGGGACCGTCGCCGACGCGTACGACAACGCGATGGCTGAATCGTTGAACGGCACCTACAAGACCGAGCTCGTCAAAGCGCACGGCCCATGGCGGAGCCGCGCGCAGCTCGAAGTCGCGACCGTGGAATGGATCGACTGGTACAACGCGGCACGTCTCCACGGAGGATGTCCCGATCGTTGTTGAAGTTCGGTGACGGTCGGGGTTCATGTCATGCGACTTGTTCAGTATCGCATGACGGTGTGACAGCTTCGATGTGACGGGCGAGCGCGGCGACGAGGGTGGGCATGTCCTTGGCTCCCTTGACTCGGCGGAAGCTTCGTTCGGCGTTGAGCATCCCGGCGGCGACCCACCGTTTGATCATCTTGCCGCCGCGCCAGCGTTTCACGTTGCGGGTCGTGGTGCGCGCGGTCGAGATCATCGACTCGATCGCGTTGGTGTTGGTGAGCGTTCGACACAGCCGGTCGGAGATCCCGAGCCGCCGGACGGTGAACATGTCGTCGAGGCCCTCACGCAGGCTCGCTGCCGCGTCAGGATGACGGTCCTCGAGGAGCTTGCCGAGCTCGGTGGCAGCTCGCTTCCCGGCGACCGGGTCGGGGTTGTTGAACGCGCCGGCGAGCTTGCGGTCAACCCAGCCCCGCTCGTCGCGGGCCAGATGGTCGGTCACGTTCCGGCGCTTGTGTTGGTTATGAAGACATCTTCATAACCAACACAAAGCGAAGATGTGTTGAACGTGTTGCCGAAGTCAGCCCAGCCGACCGCGCGGCGGATGCTCGCGGAGATCCGCGACGCCGAAGACCGCGACCACGCGCTCACAGCCGTCGACGCGTTCTCCCGGGAGTTCAGCGCGAAGTGGCCGAAGGCTGTCGCGAAGATCGTCGACGATGTCGAACCGTTGCTCGCGTTCTACGACTTCCCCGCCGAACACTGGATCCATCTCAAGACGACGAACCCGATCGAGTCGACGTTCGCGACCGTGCGCCTACGGACGCGAGTCACCAAAGGTCCCGGCTCGCGAGCCGCGGGACTGGCCATGGCGTTCAAGCTGATCGAGGCCGCGCAAGACCGGTGGCGCGCGGTCAACGGCCCGCACCTCGTTGCGCTCGTCCGGGCTGGCGCACGCTTCGAGAAGGGGGTGATCATCGAACGCGAACACCGGGATCAGGAAGACGCCGCGTGATCAGCGGGGAGCACCGATCCACAGGTCTTGACTATTCCTCCCGCCGACCGCGCTTGTGCGCCAACGCAACAGTGCCGTAGAAATCACAGTAGAAATTCGGCCGTCCGGGCATGGAAGAGGCCCTCCTCGAAGAGTCGAAAAGGGCCTCTCACCTGGTGCTTTCGTTGGTGGCGGGGGAAGGATTTGAACCTTCGACCTTCGGGTTATGAGCGCGACCGCGCCGCTCCCCTCTGCTCCCGGCTGGTCCCTCGCAGTACGGGTGACCTGCGGCTTCACGGCATCACACGCCCGTCTGGTTCCGTCCTCTCCCGGCCAGTACCGCGAGACACGGCAGAAATCGCGGCAGAAGTCGCGATGCAGAACCACGCGCCACGCACCGCGGCCTGGTGGTGCCCTCGGCGGGCCGAAGCCCGCCCAGCGCCGCTTCGTCTTCCACCTCGGTCCATGTACGCGTCGAGCCTGCACGAGCTACTGCACACGTCCCTGCACACGCGCACGTTTGCGTTTCACCAGCCCTTCTTGTCGAGCAACGCCATGAGGTTCCGCTTGGGCTTGTGTTTGATCCGGACCGCGGCCAGGAGTCGGTCGAACCGCTCGGGGTCTCCGCCCGAGGTTGCCAGGCGTTCGATCCGTTCGAGGTAGTCGACCGCGTTGCGGTAGCCGCCGTTCTTCTTGGGGCACTGTTGCATTGGCGCAAGGTCGCGGGCGACCGTGAGGGTGGCGGGATGAGACCTCGCCGTTCCCGTCCGTTTCCCATGGTTCCGAGTTCGGCGTTCGTCGGGTTTCGGTTCCCGCCCGAGATCATCGTCCTCGCCGTGCGCTGGTATCTGCGGTATGGGCTGTCCTACCGCGACGTCGAGGAGCTGCTTGGTGAGCGTGGGATCGAGGTCGACCACGTCACGATCTACCGGTGGGTGCAGCGTTTCACCCCACTTCTCGCGGATGCGGCCGGCCCATGCCGGCAAGTGGTCGGCGACCGTTGGTTCGTCGACGAGACGTATGTGAAGGTCGCCGGCCGGTGGCGGTACGTCTACCGGGCCGTCGACCAGCGCGGTCAGATCATCGACGTGCTCGTCTCGGTCCGCCGCGATCTCCGAGCCGCACGAAGGTTCTTCGCGACAGCCCTGCGCGTGCATGATGATCCGGTCGAGGTCGTGACCGACCGAGCCCCGGCATTGCGGGCGGCGATTGAAGGACTGATCCCGGCCGCGCTTCACAACACTGAGCAGTACGCGAACAACCGCGCCGAATGCGACCACGGCCGACTCAAAGCCCGTCTCCGTCCGATGCGGGGACTCAAACGCGACCATTCGGCACGCGTGATCATCCGCGGTCACGCGCTCATGCAGAACATCCGCCGCGGCCACTACGAACTCGGCATCGACGCGCGACACCACCAGCGCATCGAGCACGCGTTCACCGAACTCGCCCGAACGATCTGACCGCGAAATGGGACGGCAACTCGGCACTACGCGGCCGGATCCGAATCAACGCAACAGTGCCCTTGATCGTATTCGCCGCGGTCAACGTCGCCGCCGCGCACATCGCCCGACGACCCATGGCGCGGGTGCTGGCAGTGGCTGGCGCGATCTCGTGCATGGCCGCGCTCGCCGCCCTCGTCATCGAGGGTGGGCACCGCGACCCGTGGAGCATCGTCGTGACCGCCGGCCTCGTCGCCGGATCCTTCGCGGCCGAAGCCGCCTACCGTCGCTTGACCCACCGCTCCATGCACGTCGACCGGTCCTCGTGAAACGTCGCGGACATGAGCGACTCGGTCGTTGCGTGCAACGCCCGAGTCCGGTCGGTCACGACCTCGACCGGCTCGCCATGGCGGCGCAGCCACCGGCGGATCCACGCGCGAGATCAGAACAACGTGGCTCCCATCGGGCGCCGAATCGACCGTGTGGGTTGACCAAGTCTGGTGGACACCGCTTGGCTGGGCGGGGTACCGACGCCAGCGCCGAACGAGTCGGGCACGCACCGGAAAGGTAATTCGGCCACACGGCCTGATCCGAACCAACGCAAAGTGCCGTATCCGGCGCCGGCATGTCGGAGACGCGCTCCACAACGCGATCGCCTAGAGGTACTTCGCGTCGATGCAGACCGAACGGTTCGGCTGTCGCGGTCGGGCCCGTGCGCGTCGGCTTGCAGTTCACCACCAGGGTTGTGGCAGGCGGCTCTCACCGCTCCTGGCTGGCGATCCATTCAACGAAGTCGTCGACCGTACCCGACCCGACGTGCGCGATGAACGTTTCCGCCCATTGGTCGATCTCGGTGTCGGTGAAGCCCTCCCGACGGAGTCGGTCGCGGGCTTCGTTGCCGAGGGTGCGGGCGCCCTCGATCGCTCCGAGCTCGCCGGGTACCTCCTCGGCAACCCCTGCATCGCGTGGGCGTTCGGGAACCAGATCTTCCATGGGTACAGTCTGCCCGACGGCAGGGTTGAGGTCTCGTCGAGGAAGTCGGCGCGTGACAAGCTTCCGCCATGGAACGAGCTGACCGCATCCTGCCGAGCGGCCCGATCGAATCGCTCGAGGACTACATCGCAGGTGGTGGCGGTCGCGGCCTGCAGGAGGCGCGGGCCACGACTCCCGACGACGTGCTCCAGCGCCTCGACGGTGCGGGTCTGCGTGGACGCGGCGGAGCAGGCTTCCCCCTGTCGCGCAAGTGGCGGGCGGTGATGGCCAACGAGGCGTTCGAGGCGAACGCGAGCATCGTGGTGAACGCCGCCGAGGGTGAGCCCGGCTCGTTCAAGGACCGGGCGATTCTGCGCGCGAATCCGTATCACGTCCTCGAAGGTGCTCTGATCGGCGCGCACGTCGTCGACGCGAGCAAGGTGATCGTCGGGTGCAAGCGCACCGAGGCACGGAGCATCGACCGGCTCGAGCACGCGATTGGGGAGATGGGAGATGCGGGCTGGTTCGGTGACGTCGACGTGGGCGTGTTCGCGGGTCCGAGCGAGTACCTCTACGGCGAAGAGACTGCGCTGCTCGAAACGATCGACGGCCGGTATCCATTCCCGCGAATCGCGCCTCCGTACCGCCGTGGAGTCGAGGAAGTCGTCAAGGACCAGTCGGACGTCGCCGCCAACAGCTCGTCCGCGGCCCACGTGGAGATGGCCGGCCCTGATCACATCGCGCCGCCGACACTCGCGAGCAACGTCGAGACCTTCGCCAACGTGCCGGGAGTCCTGGCGTACGGCGCGGAATGGTTCCGTTCCTTCGGCACCGCCGAGTCGCCGGGCACGATCGTCTGCACCGTGAGCGGCGACACCCGACGGTCGGGAGTCGCCGAGGTCGCGATGGGCACGACGCTGCGGGAGCTGATCGACGAGGTGGGCAACGGCGTGGCACCCGGGCGCCGGATCGCTGCGGTCATGTCAGGGGTCGCGAATCCGCTCATCCCCGGTGACCGGATCGACGTGCCGCTCACCTACGAGGACATGCGGGCCATCGGCACGGGCCTTGGGTGTGCCGGCTTCATCGTGTTCGACGACGCGACGGACTTCACCTCGGTCGCAGCCGGGGTGGCGCGCTTCCTCGCGGTTGAATCCTGCGGGCAGTGCGCCGCGTGCAAGCGGGACGGGCTCGCGATTGCCGAAACGCTCGCCAAGCTCTGCGCGTCACGGGCCGAGCCGATCGACCTCGAGCAAATGCGCGTATCGCTCGGCACCGTCGCCGACGGCGCGCGCTGCAACCTGCCGTACCAGCAACAGGCGGTCGTGGGCAGCATTCTCGAGCTCTTCCCGGACCAGGTCGCGCAGCATCAGCAGAAGACGGCCGCGCCGACGAAGCGAGTCCCGATCGCGGCGATTCACGAGTTGTCCGAAGGAACCAGCATGCTCGATGAGCGGCAGGAGGCGAAGCAGCCCGACTGGACCTACGCCGAAACCGACTCAGGCAAGTGGCCCGCCAACCGCCTCGACGACCACCGCGCGCACGACCGTCTCTGAACGCGACCAACTCCCGGTCCGGCTGCCTCGGATGGTGACGCGCGAGATGGCGTACCTCACAACCGAGGATGTCGAGGCCATCGCCGACGCTTACTTGGCAGAGGCCCCGCACCCGAACACGCGGGTTCGAGTGACTTGGAGGCTCGGTCTCTTGGATTCCAACCGTTCGTTGACGCATGTAGGTGCCGGAGATCCGTCGCCGCAGCGTTCCGGCCGTTTCGAGCTGCTCGATGGGTCGATACGTTCTGTCGCCGATGAACCTCGTCACGACCATCCGTCACCTGATTATCGGCCGCCTCCGATGGTTGCTCGCGACCGGCGACGAGCGAGACGCCGAGATCCTCCCCTGCGGCATCAGGTCCTGGTGTTGCAACGCCAAGTCAAGCGGCCCCGCTTCACCGACACCGACCGCACCATCCTCGCGGTCCTGTCGATGGCGTTCGCGCGGTCCCGGTTGGGGCAGGTCATGTTGATCGTGCAGCCCAAGACGGTGATCGGCTGGCACCGTCGACTCGTCGCCCGCCACTGGACCTACCCGCCCACGACGCAACGCGGCCGACCACCAACACTCGCCGAGATCCGCCGCCTCGCGATC
>DASRPD010000092.1:0-5122 GCA_035646535.1 Acidimicrobiia bacterium | reverse complement strand
CGAGGCCGGTGGAGACGAGGGAGCCGGCGAGGCGGTCGCATCGACGTCGCCGAGGACGGCGAGGCGGACACCGACGTCGACGGTCTCGCCCTCGGCAACGATGATCTCGGTGAGGGTGCCGGCCGCCGGAGCCGGCACCTCCGAGTCGACCTTGTCGGTCGAGACCTCGAACAGTGGCTCGTCGACGGCGACCTGCTCGCCGACCTGCTTGAGCCAACGGGTGATCGTGCCTTCGGTGACCGTCTCACCCAGTTGGGGCATGGTGATGTCCATCGAGCCTCCTCGGGTACTTGGCGGCGGCGCTTCAGCCGTGCAGCGCTCGGCCGGTGAGCGCGAGGGCGGTCTCGCCGAACACCTCGCCGAGCGTCGGGTGCGGGTGGATGAGCGGCGCGAGATCCGCGGGTGTCGCCTCCCAGTTGACCGCGAGGTAGCCCTCGGCGAGCAGCTCGGTGGCCCACGGACCCACGATATGGACCCCGAGGATCGGCCCGTCACGCTCGGTGACGATCTTCACGAGACCATCGGCCTCGCCCATGATCATCGCTCGACTGTTGCCGCCGAAGCGTTCGGTCTTGGTCACGACGTCGTAGCCGCGCTCGGTCGCGTCCTCTTCGGTGAGTCCACAGAACGCGACCTCGGGATGGCAGTAGATGCCCCACGGCACGCGGTCGTAGGCGATGGGCGCGACGGGTTCGCCGAGGATGGTCCGGATCGCGACGATCGCCTCGGAGAACGCGACGTGGGCGAGCTGGGGGGTGGGCACGACGTCGCCGACGGCGTACACCCCGTCGATCGACGTGCGGAGATGATCGTCGACCACGATGGAGCCCCGGTCGAGCGCGATTCCCGATTCCTCCAGGCCGATCCCTTCGGAGCGGGGCCGACGACCGACGCTCACGATCACCCGGTCGACGGCGAGCTGGGTGCCGCCGGTATCGATCTCGAATCGCAGGGTCGCTTCGGGCCCCGGGTCGACGCCTCGGACCTTCGCTCCGGTGTGGATGGTGATGCCCCGACGCTTGAAGGACCGCTCGACGACCCTCGCCGCGTCGGGGTCGACACCGACCAGCAACCGGGGGAGGGCCTCGACCAGGGTGACCTCACTGCCGTAGTCGGCGAGGAGCGAAGCGAACTCGCAGCCGATCGCCCCTCCGCCGATGATCGCAACCCGCGCCGGTACCTCGCTGATCTCCAGGACGTCGTCGGAGCTGAGCACCTGGTGCCCGTCGAAGTCGATACCCGGCAGCGCCCGGGGCACCGAACCGGTCGCGAGGATCAGCGCGTCACCGCGGAGCTCGGATCCATCGGACACCCGGACATGGCGGGCGCCGGCGTCGACCACATTGGCCGTCCCCGGGATCACCGTGACCTTGCGCCCCTTGAGCAGCGTCTCGAGCCCGCGAGTGAGCTTGTCGATCACCTGGTGCTTGCGCGCCTGGCTGACGGTGAGATCGAGGCTCGGCTCGCCGGCGTCCACGCCGAAGTCCTTCGCGGATCCGACCGTCCGCAGCACCTCCGCGGTCTGGAGGAGCTCCTTGGCGGGGATGCAGCCGCGATGCAGGCAGGTACCGCCGACACGCTCCGCCTCGATCATCGCCACGTGGAGACCGGCCGCGGCGCCGTACAGGGCGGCGGCGTACCCGCCGGGACCGCCACCAACGATGACGACGTCGAACTGCTCAGCCACGGTGGGAACCTCCTGGGCCAGTCTGCATTGTCGCCCATCCGCGACCCGACGGCGAACGCCCGCGGCTGTCCCGGTCAGCTCTGGACATACCGACCCAGGATGATCTGGGCCACGCCGGCGGCAACAATGAGCGCGCCGGTCAGGATGGCCAAGATCAGCAGTGTGCGGGTCTTCACGGCTCCATCTTCGCCGATCCGTTGGTGCAGCCCTGCACCCGGGGGGCAGGGTGGCGGCCTCCACCCGTATGCTGGTGCGCCGAGCGGCTCGGAACCGCGGGCGCAGAGGGGCCGGAGACATCACGTGGCGCGAACATCGAAGCTGATCGGGCGAGCCCGCGAGTCGGTGCCGGAGGGCACGTTCGCGGTCGGCGCCGGGCTGCTCGTCGCGTCGATCACGTCGTATGTGTTCCTCATCCTTGCGCTCAACGCGCTCCCGGAGTCGGACAAGGCGGGCTTCGGTGCGTTCTGGGGATTGATCTTCGTCGCCGGCCCGGGCTTCTTCCTCCCGATCGAGCAGGAGGTCGGCCGCGCGGTCGCCCATCGGGGCGCCCAGGGGGTCGGTGGTGGTCCGCTGATCCACAAGGCCGCACGCCTCGGTGGCTTGCTCACGATCGTGCTCCTGATCGTCACCTTCGCCGCGTCGGGTCCGCTCACCGACGCCCTGTTCCACGGCGACCGGACGTTGGTGCTCGCGCTCGGAGTCGGCCTCGTCGGGTTCTACGTCATGCACACCGCCCGGGGGACGCTGTCCGGCAACGGGCGCTTCCGCGCCTACGGCGAGATGCTCGCGGTCGACGGGACGGCCCGGCTGGTGGGCGCGATCGTCCTCGTCGCGGTCGGTGTCGACAGCGCCGGCGCGTACGCCATGTGCCTCGCGCTCTCACCGTTCGTCGCGGTGCTCGTGGCGCTGCGCAAGGAACGCGGCATGCTGCCACCCGGCCCGGATGCTCCCTACTCCGAGCTCTCGAACGCGCTCGTCTACCTTCTCGCGGGCTCGGTCCTCATGCAGTTGCTGGGCTATTCACCCCTGCTGGCGGTGAACCTCCTCGAGTCGAACGCCGACAAGATCGCCGCGGCAACGTTCACGACCGCGTTCGTGATGGCCCGCATCCCGATCCTGTTGTTCCAGGCCGTTCAGGGCACGCTGTTGCCCCGACTCGCGAGCCTCGCCGGAGCGGGGCGACACGACGACTTCCGCACCGCGCTCAAACAGCTCATGGTGGTCGTCATCGGGGTCGCGATCCTGGGCTCGGTCCTCGCGTTCACGCTCGGACCACCCGTCGGAGAGATCCTGTTCCAGGACTTCGACATCAGCCGGATGAACCTCGGCCTGCTCGCCACCGGGAGCGGCACCTTCATCGTCGCGCTCACGATCGCGCAGGCGCTGATCGCCCTCGAGGGCCACGCCCGCCAGACGCTGGGCTGGCTCGTGGGCATCGTCGTCTCCGTCGGCGTGATCACGGTCGTGTCCGACCTGTTCCTACGGGTCGAGCTCGGGTTCCTGATCGGGTCGATCGCGGCGGCCCTCATGATGGCCCTGTTCCTCGCGCTGGACCTTCGCGCCGGCAAGAGCGGGAAGGTCAGCGACCTCCTCCAGGCGATCGAGTCCGAGCCGCTCGAGATCTAGCGAGCGCTACTCCGGCCGCTCCGCGACGAGCACCACCGACTGACCGATGGCGGGATCGCGCCCAGCCTCGAGGTGTTGCAGCAACGGGATGGCGAAGCGATCCCACGTTCGAACCGGCCATCCGGGTGGGCGAGTCTGTCCGAGGCGGCGGACGAAGAGCCACCAGATGAAGGCGCCGAGAACGTTCACGTAGCGCGCCTCGACCAGGCGAAGACCGGCGCGGTCCGCAAGAGTGATCAGTTGCGATCGCCGGTAGCGGCGATAGTGACCGACCTTGTGGTCGAACTCGCCGTAGAGCCCTTGGAACGCCGGACTGAACACGATGAGACGCCCGCCGGGCTTGAGGAGCTGGGCAAGGTCGCGCAGAGCGCCGAAGTCGTCCTCGATGTGCTCGAGCACGTTCACGAGCACGACAGAGTCGAAACGACGCTGCTTCGCGAGCGTCGACGCTATGTCGGCATGCTCGACGTCCACATTGGCGGCACCCCGAAAACGCTCCTCGAGCTCTCCGATGCAGCGTCTCGACAGATCAGTGGCGGTGACGAACCGACCCGGCGCGAGACGTTCGGTGAGCTCGCCCACGCCGGCGCCGACCTCGAGCACCTCCGAACCGAGATGAGGCTCACACAGCGCGTAGATCCACTCGGCGTAGTTGTCTGCGTCCTGGAGGGAGTCCAAGACGCCGGCGAGCTCGAGCTCCGACTCATCGAAATCCGCTGGGCCCTGCGGGGCGGCGCCGCGCGGGATGAGCGATGAATACCTGATGACGCTGTAGAGCGCCCGCACTCCGTCGCGCCAGCCGATCTTCTTGCCCTCTTCGTACGTCCGGCCCGAATAGGAGATCCCCACCTCGAACACGCGATACCCGCCGCGGGCGATCTTGGCCGTGATCTCGGGCTCGAACCCGAACCGGTCCTCCTCGATCTCGATGCTCTGAATGACCTCTCGCCGGAAGGCCTTGTAACAGGTCTCCATGTCGGTCAGGTTGAGATTCGTGAGCATGTTCGACGCGGTCGTCAGGAACCGGTTCCCCACTGCGTGCCAGAAATAGAGCACTCGGTTCGCGCCAGATCCGCGAAACCGCGATCCGTAGACGACGTCAGCCTCGCCCGCGAGCAGGGGCGCGAGCACCTGTTCGTAGTCGGACGGGTCGTATTCGAGGTCGGCGTCCTGCACGATCACGAACGGAGCCGTCACCTCCTGAAAGCCCCGTCGCAAGGCGGCACCCTTACCCAGGTTGATCGGCTGCTCGAACAGCCTGACCCGCGGGTCGGAGAGACCGCGCACAACGTCGGCCGTCCCGTCGGTACTGCCGTCGTCGACGCAGACGACCTCGCTCACCCACGGCGACGCCAACACACGTCGCAGCAGCTCGGAGACGGTCGCGGCCTCGTTGTAACACGGCACGACGACGCTGAGGCACGCGCGGCCTCCGTCGACAGCCTGCATCGATTCACTCACGCTCCCGAACCCCCTGCGGCGTACGTCCCAACCGCGCGCGACAACCCATGGACCCTTGGCGCCGCGCTGCGCGCCTCGCCGTAGAACTCATGCCACACGTGCTGATCGGTGCCGCGTGCGAATGCGTCGATGCAGCATGGCTGCGACGACCCCGCGGCAGGCCCGGACATCATGTTGGCGGACCAATGTTCCCAAGGATGCCACCTATCGCGGTACCACGCGTGCCGGAGCGCGTCGCCGTTTCCCGGGACGATCAATTGTCGAGCCGGTCAAGCCGCGCCGCGCCGCACGAGCTTGCGGCACAACGGGGTGGGGTCGGGGAGGCGCTCCATCGACCCGGTGAAGCGG
>DASRPD010000091.1:0-19762 GCA_035646535.1 Acidimicrobiia bacterium | reverse complement strand
GAGGCCCGACGCACCGAGAGCATCCGTCGAGACTTCGTCGCCAACGTGAGCCACGAGTTGAAGACGCCGATCGGCGCGTTGGCGCTGCTGGCCGAGACGATGGCGTCGGGCGGCGACCTCGCCGTGACCCAACCGCTCGCGGCGCGCATGCTGCGTGAGGCCGACCGACTGACCCGGATCATCGACGACCTCCTCGACTTGAGCCTGATCGAGACCCAAGAGTCACTCGAGCGCACTCCGGTCGGTGCGGCCGCGCTGGTCACCGAGGCAGTCGATCGTGTGCGCGCTCAGGCTGACGCGGCGGATACACCCCTGCTCGTCACCGACGCGACACCGGATCTCGCCGTGGTGTGTGATCGGGGCCAGGTCGTCGGCGCCATCACAAACCTGCTCGACAACGCGGTGAAGTACTCCGATCCCGGCCACACGATCGAGTGCACGGTCGGCCGTGACGACGACCGGGCCATTATCGCGGTGCGTGACCACGGGATCGGGATTCCCGCCCGGGACCTCGAGCGCATCTTCGAGCGCTTCTACCGCGTGGACCGGGCGCGCAGTCGCGCCACGGGCGGCACCGGCCTGGGCTTGTCGATCGTGCGCCATGTCGCCGACGTCCACGGGGGCGATGTGACGGTCTGGTCGAGCGAGGGCGAGGGCTCGATGTTCACGCTGACCCTCCCGCTCGACGCCTCGAGCCCGGCGGAGGAGGCATCGTGACCACGCGACCAACCGTGCTGGTCGTCGACGACGAGCAGTCGTACCGCGAGGCGCTGGCGGTGGCATTGGAGCGGGAGGGTTTCAGCGTCGTGCTCGCGGCCGACGGTGCTGAAGCGCTCGAGCGGTTCGATGCCACCCGCCCCTCACTCGTGCTGCTCGACGTGATGTTGCCGAAGATCTCGGGGATCGACGTCTGTCGGGAGCTGCGGTCGCGTTCTCGGGTGCCGATCATCATGGTGTCAGCCCGCAACGCCGAGATCGACGCGGTGGTCGGCCTGGAGATCGGGGCCGACGACTACGTGACGAAGCCGTTCCGCCTGCGCGAGCTGGTCGCTCGGGTCCGTGCCGGACTGCGGCGGAGTCCGGTGGAGGGGGGCGCCGATGCCGCGCCGGGCGAGCTGCTCGAGGTCGGTGACGTCCGTCTCGACGCGGCCCGCCACGAGGTCTTCGTCCGCGGCGAGCTGACCGCGCTCCCGCTGAAGGAGTTCGAGCTGTTGGAGCTGCTCTTGGCGCACGCGGGCCGTGTCCTGACCCGTGACGCCTTGATCGACAGGGTTTGGGGTCCGAACTACTTCGGTGACACCAAGACGCTCGACGTCCACGTGAAGCGGCTGCGGGCCAAGGTCGAGAGCGACTCGGCGCGACCCGAGCGGATCGTCACCGTCCGCGGCGTCGGCTACCGCTACGAGAGGCCCCGCGTGAACCCGTCCGCTTCCTGACCGCGGGCAGAAGATCGTCCAACGCGGGTTCGAGCACGCCAGGGGAGTCGCCACCTTCGGCTTCGGCGATCGTTCCTTGTGTACCCATCAGGGCAGCGAGGTCGCCGATCCCACCGTCGTCACGCGGCGCGAGGGCGGGATCCGAGGGGGTCGCGCTCCCGATCTCGCCGGCCGCGCCGGTCGGCCTCGCCATGTCGGCCACCATCTCGGCGAGCTGGGCGCGGGCGGCCGTCGGCGAGGTTTCGTCGTCCGGCGTCGGCGAGTTGGTCGGGTCGGAGGGCGGGAGGTCCGAATCCGGCGCGTCTGCGGCGTCCGGTGCATCGCCCAGCAGGTCCGAGATCTTCACAGCGGGATCCTCCATCCGCGGGGAGCCGCTACCCGACGGCACGGGCCCCGTTCAATGAAACGGCTTTCGGCGTCGACTTCTTGAGCCGGAGGCCCCGTGTGCGGTCAGCCGTCGGGTGCCAGGTGCCGGGTGAGGGCTGCGCCGACGCCGGCAAATGGGGCGCGCTCGAGCACGGGAAGGGGCGTGACGGCGCAGTAGCCGGCCTCGATGAGCGCGAGGTCCGTATCGGGCTCGGGGGTGACGGCGCTGCCCCGGAAGTCGAGGAGGAGCTCGCCGCCGGCGTGATCCGCCGACGCGGCCCAGACGGTGCCGTACGGCGCGAGTCGGGCCTCGGCGACGCCACGGACGTCGCCGAACGGGATGTTCGGGACGTTGACATTCAGCACCCGTGGCGGCTGGGTGGCCTCGGTGACCCAGGGAAGTGCCGCCAGGGCGAAACGTGCCGCGGTGTCCCATTCGTAGATCCCGGAGTCGCTCGACTTGATGCTCGCGGCGACGGCGGGAACGCCGAGGCCTCCTGCCGTGAGGGCAGCGCCGACCGTGCCGGAGTGGAGCACGAGGTGGCCGGTGTTGGCCCCGGGGTTGATTCCCGAGACCACGACGTCGGGCACGGGCCCGAACCCACCGATGCACGCCCCGTACACCGCGGTGGCGGGTGGTGCGTCCATGGCGAGGACGGGGACGTCGGCCAGCGCGGGCCATGAGCACTCGGCGACGCCGATCGCGGGGGTGCGGTGCAGCGGCCCGATCGCCGCACTCGAGCCGCTGCGCTCGCTGTTGGGGGCGACGACGAGCACGTCGTGGCCGGCCTCGTGCATGACCCGCGCCAGGGCCACGATCCCCGCCGAGCCGATGCCGTCGTCGTTGGTGACCAGGACCCGCATCCCCGGGAACTTACCGGCGGCGGGCGCTCCGTCGGCAACGTTGCGGTGAACGAACACCAAACGTTCACGGGTGGAGTTGCGGTTCGGCATCAGGGGCGGGACGATTCGGGTTGTGCGGGTGGTGATCGTGGGAGCCGGTGTCGTCGGCACGATGCACGCGTGGATAGCGCGCCGACTCGGTCACTCCGTCGCCCACCTCGATGGGGACACCGAGCCTCGCGGTGCATCGGTGCGGAACTTTGGGCTCGTGTGGGTGAGCGGGCGCGCGCCCGGCTCCGAGCTCACGTTGGCGCTCCGGTCCCGGGAGCTGTGGAGTGAGCTCGCCCGAGCAGTTCCCGATGTCGGGCTGCGGCCGGACGGCTCGCTGACGGTCGCGCAACACCCGGCCGAGCTCGCGGTCATGCAGGAGCTGACGGAACAGCCCGACGCGGCCGAGCGGGGCGTCGAGGTGCTCGACGCGGCCGAGACTCGCTCCCGCAACCCGGCTCTGCACGGCGAGCTGTTGGGTTCGCTGTTCTGCGCGCATGACGCGATCGTCGAGCCGCGAGCGGTGCTGCCGGCTCCAGATGCTCGAGACCGAGCCGTATCCCGAGCGGGTGACGACCGCGGTGGCCGACGGCGACTCGATGCGGTACTACCCGGCCTTCGACCTACCGAGCCGGGCTGGCCTTCCCGCGCCCGATCCGGTGGTCGGCCGGTTCCGAGCCCAGCTCCTCGTCGCGCAACGGGCGTCCGGCGAGCTGACCATTGGTGACACCCACCACGACGAGGAGCCGTACGACTTCGCGCTCGACGAGCGGCCCTTCCGCCACCTTCTGGACCGAGCCGAGTCCCTGCTCGGCGCCCGTCTTCCTCCCGTTCGCCGTCGCTGGGCGGGTGTGTACTCGCAGGTCACGACCTCCGAGGTGTGCGTTCGAGTCGAGACCGAGCCGGGTGTCGTCGTCATCACCGGACTGGGTGGGCGAGGGATGACGTTGTCGCCCGCGGTTGCCGAGGAGACGTTCGATGAGAGGAAGCCATGAGCGTGATCAAGCTGGCGGTGCTGGACATGGCGGGTACGACCGTGCGCGACGGAGGAGTCGTCGAGACGGCCTTCGCCGAGGCACTGGCGCGCATGGGGTTCGAACCCGGTTCCACCGAGCTCGCCCAACACCTCGAGTACGCGCGCGCCACGATGGGTCAATCCAAGATCGACGTGTTCGGCGCGATCTTCGAGGGCGACTCGCAGCGAGCGGTGGAGGCGAACCGCCGGTTCGAGACGGCCTTCGACGCTGCGGTCTCCCGCGGTGAGATCGAGCCCTTGCCGGGAGCGGCGACCGCGCTCGCGGCGTTGCGCGCCATGGGTGTGCGGATCTGTCTCACGACAGGGTTCTCGCGCCAGACCCGTGAGCAGGTCATGGACGTGCTCGGTTGGCGGGACGTGGTCGATCTGTCCCTCAGCCCCGAGCCGGGCGTTCGCGGTCGACCGTATCCGGACCTGGTGTTGCACGCCCTCATGCGCCTCGAGGTCGACGCGGTCGACGAGATCGCCGTCGCCGGTGACACCGTGAACGACGTCATCGCGGGTCATCGGGCCGGCGCCGCGATCGTGGCGGGAGTGCTGACGGGCGCCCACGATCGCGAGCAGCTCGCGGCGGCGGCGCCCACCCACATCCTGGCGGGCATCGACGAGCTGCCCAGTGTGATCAGCGCAGTGTGATCAGCCCAGTGTGATCGAGAGCCGGTCGAGGTGGGCACGCCACGCGTCGAGGCCGGGTACCACCCGATCGGGCACCTTGGCGGCGTCGTCGGCGCGCCGCAGCTCGAGCACCGCTTCCAGGTCGTCGATCTCGGAGAACGCCCGCACCTGCGCGTCGGTCATCACCCCACCCTGCAGAACGAGCGTCTCGAGGCTGCGCGCGCTGAGCCGGGTGCGGTAGTCGGGCTCGGTGGCCACCAGGTAGCGCTTGGCATCGGCGTGCCGAGTGACGAGCCGGGCGGCCCGTCGGCCGAGCAACGGGGCGACGTAGGCGCCTCCCCGCCCCGCGTGGGAGTCCATGGCGCTCGGATCGAGCACGGTACCGACGTCGTGGACGAGCCCGGCGATCTGGAGCTCGAAGTCATCCGGCGCTCGACCGGCGAGCTCGGCCGCGCACTGGAGGCTGTGCGCCGACATGTCGACGCGCTCCTCGTCGTCCACCGCCGCCCCCGCCGTGAGCAGCGCGCAGAGCTCGTCGACCGATGCTGCGGGGCTCACGCTCGGGGGGGCAGGTAGCGCGCCCGTCGAATCTTCTTCTGGCCGACCGTCAGCTCCCATACGGATCCCTTCTCGAACGTGGGCTCTCGGCCGAGCTCGACGCCGGTGCGCCGGAGTCGGTCGAGGAGCTCCGAGATCACGTCGCCGTGGCTGCACAGCACGGCGCCGGTCCCGGCGAGCTCACCGACGAGCACCAACGCACCGTCGCTCCCCGCGCCTTCGGCGAGGCGGTCGTCGGTCACCACGGCCAGTTGGCGCTGTGCGCCCAGCGGCTCGACTGTCTCGCGGCAGCGCAAGGAGGGGCTCGACACGATCGTGCCCAGCCTTGCGTCATCGAGCGTCTCGACCAGCCGTTCAGCCTGCGTCCGACCGCGTTTCGAGAGGGGCCGCTCGAGGTCGTCGCCGTTCCACCGGCTTCGACTCCCGGCCTTGGCGTGGCGAACGACGTAGACGCGCCCGGCCTTGGTCGTCACTCGGTGCCGAACGGGTTTGACGGGAGCGCGCGTACCAGCGCGCGGTCGTGCTCGTAGGTGAGGAGGCGTTCAGCCGCCTCGACGGTGCACCAGCGGAGCTCGTCGACCTCGTCGTTGGGCACGGACTCGCCGGCTGTCGCACCCACCACCCGCATCATCCAGTACCGCACGAGCTTCGGCCTTTCCCGATGATCTGTGTATTCGACGGGCGCCAGCTCCCGACCGAGCGCGCAGCGTAGGCCGGTCTCCTCTTCGACTTCACGCCGAGCGGCGTCCTCGAAGGACTCACCGGTGTCGAGCTTGCCCTTTGGCAACGTCCAGTCGTCATAGCGCGGTCGGTGCACCACGACGATCTCCGCGCTTCCGGCGCGCTCACGGCGTACGACACCTCCGGCCGCACGAACGAGCGGCTCCGCGCCGGACTCGGCTACCACCAGGAGCGAAGCGATCGGCGACGGGCGGCGCGCCACACGTCGGGCCATTCGGTGCGAGCGCGGTGTTCGTGCGCGCGCAGGACTCCGACGAGCATGCCCGCCGCAAACGCGTCGACGGGCTCGACCGAGGTCGCAGTCTCGCCGAGCCATGCGGTCGCGATGACCGCGTCGTGGTGCGCGCCGAGGACGTCTTGGACGGTCGCAACTCGGCGAGCGAATCGTCGGGCCGGCTTGCCGACCACCGGAGTGACGGCTTCGGCGGCGTACCGACACCGCTTCGCCCGGATCCTGACCTCGTGGAGCCCGGCGTCGCCCGGGGGGTCATCGAGGGCCTCGACCGCGGCGCGCAAGTGCCGCCACGGGCCCGCGACGAGTTGGGGCAGCGACTCCGACGCAAGCCGTTCGGCACTGTCCGAGGCGAAGACGGGCGCGCCGGCCGCCGCGACCAACCGATCGAGGAGCCGGCCGTAGCGGGGCGATCGCATCGCCACCAGCAGCTCGACGCGCTGGGTTTCCCACTGGTGTCCGAGCCGGGTGAGGATGCGGTCCACCGCGGCGCGGCCCTGATCACCCAGCTCGGTCGCCGCGGCGGCCAACAGCTCGATCAGCACCTCGGTGTCGCGCACGGCACCGAGCTCGTCTGCCAGCCAGGCGAGCTCGGCGCGCAGCTCGGTCGACCATGTCGGATCCACGAGGCTACGGAACGTGCGCAGGTCCGACCGCAACCGCCGGGTCGCGATCCTCGCCTGGTGGACGCTCTCCGGCTCGTCGCCCAGGCGTACGCCCGCGTCGTGGGTGATGAGTCGCTGTACCGAGGCGGTGATCGCGGCCCGAACGGCCTCTGCGGCGGTGGTGGTTTTCGAAACGGGCGGCGTGGGTCCCGCGTCGGGCGGCTCGAGCGCTCGGGGCCCGAGTGCGCGCACGATCTTGGGAGTCGGATCGGGTGCTCCGGCGCCGCCTCGACGGAGCGCGTCGGCGAGGTTCGCTGCGAGCTCGTGCGTAGCGGCTTCGGTGATCTCGATCTCGATCTCTCGGAAACGCAGCGCGACGCGTCGACCGTCGAGCACCGATACCTCGTCGTCGACGATCTCGGCGTGGCGCGTGCCGGTGGCGTCGACGAGGTCGGTACGCGCCCGGCGGGTGCGCAGCCGTGCGACGACGCCAGGACGGGCTGTGCGCAGATAGGCGCGCAAGAGGTCGGTCGCCGCGACCGGCGGGTGACCGGTGACTCCCGCCACTTGGTGCTCAGCGCGGACGAGCACTCCGTCCGCGACGATGCCGGGCAGCTCGACGGTCCAGCCGTCATGGTTGCGAGAATGCAACGAAGCGCCGGCGCGGGCGAGGCGGAGGTCGACGGTGTCGTAGTAGGTGGTCTGGACCAGCAGGGGATCGCGGGTGATGGCGGACAACCCACTCACGATCCCGTCCAGGTCGGGGAGCTGGAATCCCGGCGGAGGCGCGAGCTTTATCTCACGCTCGCGCATCTCGACTCTCGCCTGCTCGCTCGACGGCCAGTGCCTGGAGACGCTCGTGGGAGTCGACCCCGACGATGCTCTCGAGCTTGTGCCAGTCCCCATCCGGCCCGAGCTCCCAGGCCAGCACGTCGTCGGCGAGCTCGATCTCGAGCATCTCCGCGAGCCGAGCCTTGAGCCGGGGGTCGGTGATCGGGGTGAGTGCCTCGATGCGTCGATCCAGGTTGCGGGGCATGAGGTCGGCGGAGCCGATGAGGTACTCGGCCGAGGCCGGGTCGGCACCGAAGCGGTAGATGCGAGAGTGCTCGAGGAAGCGGCCGACCAGTGATCGGACCCGGATGTTGTCGGACAGTCCGGCAACCCCGGGTCGGAGACAGCAGATGCCCCGGACGAGCAGCTCGACGCGACACCCGTTCTGCGATGCGGCGTAGAGCTCGTCGATGATCGCCGGGTCGACGAGGCTGTTCATCTTCAACGTGATCTGGCCGCCGGCGCCCTTGTCGGCTTCCTGCTCGATGCGACGCTGGATCTCGCGGCGGAGGCTGAGCGGCGCGACGAGGACCTTGCGGTAGACGCCTTGACGGCTGTATCCCGTCAACGCGTTGAACAGCTCGGTGAGATCGGCGCCGAGATCCGGATCGGCCGAGAGGATCCCCACGTCCTCGTACAGGGTCGCGGTCGCCGAGTTGTAGTTGCCGGTTCCGATGTGGACGTACCGGCGGATCCCCTCCTCTTCCTGACGAACGACGAGCAGGATCTTGCAGTGGGTCTTCAGACCGACGAGGCCGTAGACGACGTGGACGCCTGCTTCTTCGAGGAGGCGAGCGCGCTCGATGTTGGCCTGCTCGTCGAAGCGGGCTTGGAGCTCGACGAGCGCGACGACCTGTTTGCCGGACCCGGCCGCCTTCATCAACGATCGCACCAGCGCGCTCTCCCGGCCCGCCGTCCGGTAGATGGTCTGTTTGATCGCGAGGACGTCGGGGTCCCGCGCCGCCTGATCGACGAAGGCCTCGACCGATGTCGTGTAGGAGTCGTACGGGTGCTGGACGAGCACGTCGCCCGCGGCGAGCACCTTGAACATGTCGGATGGGGGCTCGGTACGGGCCAAGACCGGCTGGGTCTGCGGGGTGACCGGCGGGGCCTTGAGATCGGGGCGAGGGAGGCCGTCGACCGCCCAGAGGCCGGACAGATCGAGCGTGCCGTCGATCACGGTCACGTCGAGATCGGACAGCTCCAGCTCACGACGGAGCAGGCGGAGAACGGCGTCGCTCATGCGCGCCTCGACCTCGAGTCGCACAACGTGACCCGACTTGCTTCGCTCGCGCAGCACGCTCTCGACGGCCTCGAGGAGGTCTTCGGATTCGTCGGAAAGCTCGTAGTCCTGATCGCGGGTGACTCGGAAGACGTATTGCTCGACGATCTCCATGCCGGGGAACAACGCATCGACGCGCGCCGCGATGATCTGCTCGATCGGCACGAACCGCTCGTGGTCGGCGAGCTCGACGAAGCGGGGGAGCAGCGGGGGGACCTTGACTCGCGCGAAGTGCTCCTCGGCGCCATCCGGGTCGCGCACCACGACCGCCAGGTTCAGCGAGAGGTTCGAGATGAATGGGAAGGGGTGTGCGGGATCGACAGCGAGGGGCGTGAGCACCGGGAAGACTCGTTCCTCGAAGACGCGCACGAGGTATTCGCGGTCTTCGTCGTCGAGCTCGTCCCAGTTGCAGAATCGGATGCCGGCATCTTCCAACGCGGGTGCGAGCTCCTTGGTGAAGATCGCTGCCTGACGATTGACCAGGTCGTCCACCCGGGCCGCGATGGCCTGGATCTGATCGAGGGGGTCCATGCCATCGGGCGTCCGCGTTCGGACCCCGGCTCGCAACAGCTCCTGCAACCCACTCACCCGGACCTGGAAGAACTCATCGAGGTTCTGGCTGAAGATCGCGAGGAACTTGGCTCGCTCGATGAGGGGTGCATCCGGGTCTTCGGCGAGGGCGAGGACCCGGGCATTGAAGTCGAGCCACGAGAGCTCGCGGTTGATGAATCGCTCCGGTCCCGGCTCGGCATCGTTGGCGGGCTGGGCGGGACCGGGCATGAGCGCATGGTACCGGTGCATCGCCCTGCCGTTCCTCGTGCGAGTGCCCGGACGCGACGGTGACCTGGGGCGGGGCGTGGGGCTCTAACGTCGTGAACCAGATGGGTGCTTCGATGCAGGACCCCCGCACCTACGGGTTGTCGGCCTTCGGGCGGCTCGCCGTCGCACACGCGACGAGCATGATCGGCGACGTCTGCGTCACCGTCGCGCTCGCCGGGACGCTGTTCTTCAACATCACCCCGGACGCGGCCCGGCCGAAGGTGTTGCTGTACCTCCTGCTGACCGTGGCCCCATTCGCGCTCGTCGCGCCCGTCATCGGGCCGCTCCTCGACCGCAGCCGGAGTGGCCGGCGCACGCTGATGAGTGCCGGATGCTTCGGCCGTGCCGTGCTGTGCCTGGTCATGGCACCGAACGTGGACACATTGTTGTTGTTCCCGCTCGCGTTCGGCGTGCTCGTGTTGGCCAAGGGCCACCAGATCGCGAAGAGCTCCCTCGTACCGGCGGTGGTGCCCGACGAGTCCGCGCTCGTGACCGCGAACTCGCGCCTGGCCGTCCTCAGCATCTCTGCCGGGGTCGTGGGCGGCCTCCCCGCCGCGTTGGTCCTTCAGGTCGGGAGTGCGGGCATCGTGCTGATCATTGCGGCGGTGGCGTTCGCGGCCGCCGGTCTGCTCGCGTTGCGGATCCCGCGCGCCCGCCATGAGGGCACGCCGGAGACACCCGCAGAACGCGCCGAGCTGCACGCGCCGAGCATCGTGCTCGCCGGCAGCGCGATGGCGCTGCTGCGCGGCGGGGTCGGGTTCCTCACGTTCCTGGTTGCCTTCGCACTCAAGGCCGAAGGTCAGCCGGCGTGGTTCTTCGGAGTGGTGCTCGCGTTCAGCGCGCTCGGTGGGCTCGTCGGCAACGTCGTCGCGCCGTTGTTGCGCCGGTGGTTCCGAGAGGAGTGGATGCTCGTCGGGGCGCTCTTCCTTCCTGCGGTCGTGGCGCTGTGGGCGGCCCGGGCCGGAGGCCGGTGGGGGTTCATCTTCACGTCGATGCTCGTCGCGGTGGGCGCCGCCGCGGGCAAGGTCGCGTTCGACAGTCTGTTGCAGCGCGACGGACCGGATGATCTGCGGGGCCGGGCCTTCGCCCGGTTCGAGACCCGCTTCCAGCTGGTCTGGGTCGGGGGAGCGTTGATCCCGGTCGCGCTGTTCGACGTGATGAACGCTCGCGTCGGCTTCTTCGTGCTCGCCTGCGTGCTCGCCTTTGCGGGGCTCAGCTACGTCGGTGGTCTTCGCGCCGCTCGCCGGGTCGCGACCGACGGAGCCGACCCCGAGGCGAGTGACGCCGGCGTCGATCCGCGTGACGTCGATCCGCGTGACCCCGATTCGCGCGGCCCAGGCCGGCGCGACGTGCTGGACACGGGCGACGACCCCTAAACCCGCGTTCCTCTCGGCGGTCGCGCGCTAGACAGGATTGATGAGCATCGACCTTCGAGTCATCACCCCGGAGCTCGTGCCCGCGCTGCTGCACGTGGATGCCTGGGGGTTCGGCCAGTCGCCCCAGACCGACGATGGTTGGACCCGGCTCGACCTCGACCGCGCCGTCGGCGCATTCGACGGCAACGAGATGGTCGGCACCGGCCGAAACTATTCGCTCGATCTGACCTTGCCCGGTGGCGCCATCGTGCCGACGGCCGCGGTCAGCTGGATCTCGGTCCTGCCGTCACATCGACGTCGCGGCATCCTCACCGCGGTCATGGATCGACTCGTCCACGACGCACGTGACCGGGAGGAGCCCGCGCTCATCCTCACCGCATCGGAGGGTGGTATCTACGCGCGTTTCGGGTTCGGTGTCGCGACCCACGTCATGAGCGTGCAGCTGGATCGGCGCGATGTGGCGTGGCGCTCATCCCCGGCGGGGCGGGTGCGGACGCTCACGCCGGAAGCGGCGGCGCGCGTCACACCGGAGGTGTTCGGGCGTGTCTGTCGGGATCAGCCCGGCGCGGTGAGCCGGCCCGAGGCCTGGTGGGAGTCGGAGTGGTGGGATCCCCGGCCCGGCGGCGCGCGTTTCGACGTCGTGTACGAGGGCGCGTCCGGTGCCGAGGGCTTCGCGCTGTACGACATTCGCGGCGGATGGACCGACGGCGGTCCGGACATGACGCTCACCGTGCGCGATCTGGTCGCGGCGACCCCCGAGGCGTCCTTGGCGTTGTGGCAGTACCTGCTCGGCGTCGACCTGATAACGAACGTGAACCTCCCGAGGATGCCGCTCGACACCGAGCTGCCATGGATGTTGGCTGACGCGCGTGCCATGCGGGTGAGCTCGCACACTGACTTCCTGTGGCTCCGTCCGCTGAACGTGACCGCGCTGCTCGGTGCCCGTGGGTACCTGGGCGAGGGCCGGGTGGTGTTGGAAGTCGTCGACGCCGGCCCCGCGGCCGGCCGGTTCGAGCTCGACGCCGGTCCCGACGGTGCGGTGTGTCGCGCCACCACCAACGAAGCCGACCTGGTGCTGGGCGCCGACACGCTCGGGATGGTGATCTTGGGGGGAACGCGTCCGTCGACGCTCGTGCGCGCCGGTCGTATCCACGCGACAGATCCGGAGCGAGTGCGCGTCGCCGACGCCCTGTTCGCCGCCGAACGTGACCCGCGCGCGCTCACCTGGTTCTGAGCTTCGACTCGAAAGCCCGAGTCCGAGGCTCGACATTCTGGGAGGAGAGCGTCACCTCCAGCCGGACCCTGCACCGGCGACCATGCCGAACGGTCCTGACGGCCAGCGGAAGCAGTCGACCATGAGCTGGTCCACCTCCTCGGCGGTGGCGATTCCCTCGTTCACGACCTTCTGGGCCTCGGCGACCATCGCGAAGTAGACGCGGTTGGCAACGAAGCCCCACGCCATGGCGGTGTCGCGCACGACGACCGGGTGCTTGCCGCACGCCACTGCGAGGTTGCGCACCGTGGCGATGGTGGACTCCGACGTCTCGCGGGTCACGACCAGCTCGGCCAGCTTCATCACCGGTGCGGGAGACGCCCAGTGCCACCCGATCACCCGATCGGCGCGATCGGTCGCGGCGGCGAGGGCCTGGATGGGAAACCCCGACGTGTTCGAGGCCAGGATCGTGGCCTCGGGCGCGGCCCGGTCGAGATCGGCGAAGACCCGGATCTTGAGGTCGAGTCGCTCGGGAATCGCCTCGATCACGAGGTCGGTCTCGGCGGCCGCGGCGAACGAGTCCGTGAACGTGAGCCGCGCGGCCGCCGCGTCGGCCTCATCCCGGGTGAGCTGGTCTCGTTCGACGCCGGAGTCGAGCCCGTAGCGGCCCGTCGTGGCGTGGCCGAGCGCGGCGTCGCGCGCCGACGGTTCCGGGTCGTAACACGTCACGTCGTGGCCGGCGACGGCCACGACCTGCGCGATGCCGCCGCCCATCACCCCGGCACCGAGGATCCCGATCTTCATGCTTGCCTGCCCTTCATGCTCGTCCGGCTCTCAGGCGAGATCATCCGGCGGGGCATGTGCCGCCGGGCTCGTCGCCGCGACGTGCCGGCCGCTCCACCGCCCGAGGTCGGTCAGCTTGGCAGACAGCGCCGCCAGCTCGTCGGGGGCCAGCGCCTGCGGTCCGTCGCAGCGGGCCGACGCGGGATCGCAGTGGACATCGACCATCACCCCGTCGGCGCCCGCCGCGAGCGCGGCCAGTGCCATCGGTTCGACGAGCTCGCGGGTCCCCGTCCCGTGGGACGGGTCCACGATGACCGGGAGGTGTGATGGAGCCTGGCCAACAGGAACGGCCGAGAGGTCCGGTGCTTGTACAGGTCGCCGCGCAGCATCGTCGCGCCCGCGGCTACCGCGGCCGCGCACGCCGTAGCGGTCTGGTCGTAGGACTCGACCGCGCAGGGCCCGGCGATGAGCGTGAGCGTCCCGGGTCCGACGAACGTGTCGCCGGCGCGCACAGCCGAGCGAACGGCAGGCTCGCGGGGTCCGACGAGAGGATGGGTGTCGGTGGGCGATGACATCGAGATGACCTCCGAGTTGGCTCGAAACGCGAAAAACCCCGGCCTTGCGGCCGGGGCGTCTCCCTGGGGTAGGTCTTCGTGCGCCGCTATGGACGACAGGACCCGGCCCCCGGGGACGTCCCGGGGCCGAAGTACCAGCCGAACGCGGAAAGGGATCCGCAGCGGTCACACATGATGGCTTCAGTGTACCCGACGGTGTCTGGATGCGCGACGCGGTTCACTCCGGGGTTCACAGAGCGTTCGCGGTCGCGTGGCCACGGCTTCATCGCCTCGTCACTCCGGCAGGTCGATACGGGCGAGCCAGAGGCCGGGCGCGTCGAGCTCCGCCGGGGTGGGGAGGCGGGATTCGTGCTCCCAAATGCGGCTCAGACCATCGAGGCCGGCGCGCTCGACGACACCACGACAGAACGCCTGGCCCTGCTCGTAGTGCGATCGGTCGAGCGCCACCCCCAGGAGACCCTCGATGAAACGGCCGGCTTCGCCGCGCTCGACCCGGTGGCGCCGGAGCGCTTCGTGGACCTGGCGGTAGGAACCGACGAGGCGTTCGCCGATGCCCTCGACCACGAGCTCGGCGTAGCCCTCGAGCACGGCCGTCACCGCCTGGATACGACCGAGCGTCTCGAGTTGCGCGGGTGACCGCATGGCGCCGAGGAGGGCCTCGGGGTGCTCGGCGATCCCGGACATGGACGCAGGATCGGTCGGGTCGAACCCGCCGAGCTGTGACTCGAGCGCGCCGGCGTCGAGCTCGTAGGCCGAGACGTACTCGACGGCGAGCGCGACGAGCCTCGGTTGGAGCCAGGGCACGGACCGCTCGGCTGCGCGCACGACCTCGTGGAGCGCGACGACGAAGCGCAAGTCCTCACGCGACAGCGACCAGGCCGCCTCGAACCGATCGAGGTTGGCGACGACGAAGCACAGGTTCGGCGGGTCCGACGTCGGCAGTGGGAGGTCATACCGGCCGAGCGCGTGGCGCGCGAGATAGCCGACCATCGAGCCCGCCTGTACGCCGAGCAGCACGGGCGCCAACATGGCCGCCAGCCCGGACATCGCGCCTGCGCCCATCGGCATCCCGAACAGACCGGCCGCGTCCGCTTCGGGCGGGCTGGGCTCGCTCTCGTCGTCCTCGGCCGCGGCTTCGGCGACGATGGCCTCACGAAATCGCTTGGCCAGGGCCTCGAGCACGGGCGCGAGCGCCTCGAGATGCAGCTCGGCCCACTCCGTTCGCCCGATGGTGCGCAGTGGGGCACCGAACGTGGCGGTGAGTCCGGTCTCGGCGACGACGAGGGTCTGGGCCGCCCGCACGAGCTCGGCGAGCTGGGAATGGTCCTCGGGCGAGACCGCGGGATCGGCCGGCTCGCCGTCGAGGGCCGCGGGGAGCGCGGTGCGCCGCGCCAGCTCCCAGTTCACCGGGCCGTCCGACTGGAGCATCCGCATGACCTCGTTGAGGTCGATCTTCGACATGTCGAAGCCGCCGGGCCCGTGTCCGGCGCCGAGACCGAACGGGTCCGACCCGGAGGGATCGTGCTCGGAGGGATCTCCGAATTGAGGGTCGTCGCTCACGAGGTCAGTCTATGGAATCGGCTGATCCGGTTACGCCTCAGCCAACTCCGACCGCCCGGCGTGAATGCCGTGCAACTGGATGCCCCAGGGTTCTTCGATCGGGCCGTCCCAGTCGGGAGTTGCGCCACCCGCGGCGTGGATCGCCGAACGCATGGTCGCGCGCGTTGTTGACCGCGTCGACGGGGTTCGCAGCGTCGACCACGATGCTGATACGCACCTCGGCCCCGTCAGTGAGGTCGAGGTCGATGGTCGCATCTCGCGCATCGAGGTCGAGCAGTTCTTCCATGACCTGGTCGAGATGCTCAGCGAGGAAGTCCCTGTTGATCTCGTCTGCCTCGTGGCCCGTGACCGTCAACGTGCCTTCGATTCCGACGGCGAACTTCACTGGTTGCTCCCCTCGGTCGGCTCCACCTCTATCGGCGGTTCCCGACGTCGTCTGAAGCGTACTGGTGAGAGGATGCCGATACCCGGGCACCCTCAGCCGGAGCCGCATCCTACGGCCAACGGTAGTGGTCCCCGCAACGCTCCAACCGTCATGGTCAACAACAGACCCGCTGGATGTAACGGATCTTGTTGGAGAAGTAGTTGGGGTCCGAGGGCGTCTTGTGGAGCCACAACATGTGCTTCCCGCAGCCGCACCGTAGGGGTATGTAGCCCTTCCGGTTCGGCGGTCGGGCCACCCAGCCGCACGCTCCTGCTTGTTCGACCTCACTGTCGGTGAATCGGTAGGTCACCCGGGCGAAGTTGTCGGACACTTCCGCGTCGTAACTTGTGATCTCGGCGTCGCCGTATAGGGCCGCACCGGCCGTGACCACGTCGCTGAGCTCAGCGCTGCTGACGCGGTCTCGACATCGTGCCGAGAACATTTCGTAGGCCGTATCAGGGTCGCCGGCGAGGAACGCGTCGGAGTAGCCACGCACCGCGGCTTCGAGATCGTCGTCGGTTGCGCCCGTGGCGGGCTCGGTTGGCCCCGTGGTGGTCGGGCTCACGGTCGTCGAGGTTGGCGCCTTGTTCGATTGGTCGGCGCTCGAGCACCCGATCACCGCAAGGCCACAGATCGCGAGTGCCGCGACGCGACTCGCTCTTCGTACTCCGGCAAGCATGACGTCTACGGGACCGTCCAGCGGAGGGGCGGGGTGGCATTGGTGTCACGTACAGCTACCGGGCGCTGACCCACCGGGACGTCGTAAGCGACGAAGCCCCGGACGCAATCCCCCTGGTACACGTCGGTGAACTCCAGCGAGGGTTCGGCTGCTGCGCCGAAGGATGCAGTGAGCCGAGTGTTGTCGGGCATTTCGAGCACGTACTCGGAGGGGTCCATCGTGGCGACGACCCCGCTTGGATCTGAGGGTTCGGACATCGCGCAGGCTTCAACGTCGATGACCCCGTACTCGAAACCCGGCTCTGGCTCGAGGAACTCTCCTGGCGGTGACGGCTGCTCGTAGCTGTAGACGATGATCTCGTTGCCGTGAGGCGTCTCGACCCGCTCACCAACAGTGAACGTCTTGACTCCGCCACTGGTCGTCGTGCTCGTGGTCGAACCACTCGTGCTCGAAGGTGGGTCGGGCTGATCCTCAGCGAGACGCGCCTCATCGTTGCTGGAGCAGCCAACGAGTGTGAGTCCACCGATGGCGATCACGGCCAGCAGTTTCCCCACGCGCCCCCCAAGGTCAGGGGCGGGACGCTACCGGCCCTGACAGTGGGGTCTAGATGGCTCAGGCTGCGTCCTCCCCTTCGAATGTGCTGACGCCGCCGTACGAGCGACCTTCCATCGCCTCGCGCATCTTCTCCAGTCCCGCCCGACGCAAGTAGATCGCCGTGGTCGACAGGTGGAGATGGCCGAGCATCTCGCTCACCACCCGCAGATCCGGGCATCGGTCCAACACGTCCGACGCCGCGGTGTGACGGAATGCGTGCGCCGAGATCCCATCCCACGGGGCGACCTTCACCCCAGCCTCAGCCATCCACAGACGCACGTAGAGGCTGATCGTCTTCGCGCTCGACGGGGAGCCGGGCTCGCGGCGGGACCGGAACAGTGGGCCGGCGCCAGCGGGGGGCTCCGACTTGAAGTACGCGGTGATGGCGCGGCGGGCCGACATGGTGACCGGCAACTCGCGTTCGTGACCGCCCTTCCCGACGATCAACATTGTCTGCTTGGTCTGGTCGTCGTCGCCGATCTCCAGCCGGGCGATCTCGCAGCAGCGCAGGCCGAGCTCGACCATCACGACCATGATCGCATGGAGGCGCACGTCAGGGCAGTTGAGCGAGCGGGCGACCTGGCCGGCGGCCAGGTCGCGGGGGACGGACCGGGGGCGTTTCGGAGCGCGCATCAACGGGAACGGATCTGCGGTGATCTGGCCACGTCGATGGAGCCACAGCACGAACTGGCGGACGGTCGACCACCGGGTCAGTCTCGTGGCTGGTTTCAAGTGCCCGATGGTCGCGAGCCATCGTTCGACGACACGAACGCCGAGCTGGTTGAGCGGCCGCGCGCCGAAGGATTCGGAGAACCCGGTGAGGATGTAGCGGTTGTTCCGTGCGGTCGTCGGTTGGAACTCGCCGCGGGCGAGGCGTTCTGCGAGGTAGGTGATGATCTGCCGGTCAAGTGTCTCTTGGGTGGTCATGGTCGGGTAGGTCGGCTTTACGTCGGATCGGCTTTACGCCGCGTGGCTGGCGCGGTCAATGTATGGACGTGACCAATGTTGCCGTCACCGGGATCTCAGGGTTGCTCGGCCAACGCGTCCTGCTGCGCTTGGACGCGTCTCCGGGCGTCGATCGGATTGTCGGGCTGGACCTGCGCGATCCGGAACGCCACACCGACCGTCTCGAGATGCACCGGGTCGACATCGTCACGGCCCCGCTCGCGGAGTTGCTCGCGGGCGTCGAGGTGCTCGTGCACCTGGCCGCGATCGTCGACCCGATGCCCGACGACTCCCAGGAATCTCGGGTCAACGTCGAAGGGACCCGCCGGGTCCTCGACGCCGCCCGCGAGGTGGGTGTGCGCAAGATCGTCCGGGTCTCGACCGCGGCGGTCTACGGAGCCTGGGCGAACAACCCGGTCCCCCTGACCGAGGCCGCGCCCCTGCGCCCGAACCCGGGATTCGGCCCCGCGGTGCAGGGGGCCGAGGTCGAACGGCTCCTCACCGATTGGCAGGTGGAGCATTCCGAGGTCGTGGTGACGACGTTGCGGGCTGCCCCTGTGCTCGGTCGCGGTGCAGCGCACCTGTGGGCTCGTCTCCTGGCCGGACGCCCCGCGATCAGCGTGCGGGGTGCCGCGCCCCCGGTGCAGACGGTGCACGCCGACGATGTCGCCGACGCGATCATGCTCGCCGCGGAGCACGATCTCCCCGGTCCGTACAACGTCGCGGCCGACGGATGGCTGGACGCCGGTGACGCCGCCGCGTTGCGACGCCGCCGACCGGCGGCGGTTCCCGCCGAGATGCTTGCTCGCGCGCTGGCCCGCCTGTGGTCGATCGGCTTCGGTGACGTGCCCGCCGAGGCGCTGCCCTACCTGACGTATTCGTGGGTCATCGCCAACGATCGGTTGCGCGCCGCCGGATGGCGACCCACCCACACGAACGAGGAGACGCTCATCGAGACCGTCGCCGCGCTCACGAAGCCGTTCCCGAAGGGTCGGGCGGCAATCGCCGCAGGTGTGGTCGCCGGCCTCGCCGGCGCCGCCGCCGGCGGTGCGATCCTGGTTCGCCGATCGCGATCACACGCCGGAGGCAAGTGACCGATGCCAGTCGCCGAGGCGACGAAGGCGGGCGTCGAGCGGGCGCCTCCTGACCGGCGCGGGCTACGAGGCGTGTGTCGCGGCCAGGTGCTGGATGCGCCACTCGTCCCAGTCGGGTGTGAAGTAGCGCACGCGGGTCTTCTTGTACTCCTTCACCGACCACAGCAGCTCGTAGGTCTCGATGCCGGTCTCGTCGCGGATCGCCGCGATCGTGGCTTCACACTCGCGGGCGTTGCGGCCGTGGACCATCGTGAAGACCGAGTAGGGCCAGTCGTCATAGGTCGGTCGCCGGTAGCAGTGGCTCACCGCGGCGAAGCCCGCCATCTGCAAGCCGATCTCGGCGAGGTCGGCTTCGGGGACCGCCCACACGCCCATCGCGTTGGCCTTGAACCCCGCGCTGCGGTGGTTCATCACCGCGGCGAAGCGCCGCATGAGCCTGCGGTCGGAGAACCGGGTGAGCAGATCCAGCACCGTCTCGCCGCTCGTACCGAGTCGGTCACCGAGCGCGGCGAACGGAGCCGCGATGAGCGGGAGGTCGTCTTGGAGCGCGCCGATCGCCCGGACCTCGAGCTCGCTCAGCTCGGGAGCTGACATGTCGGGGTGGCGTTCGGGTTGCTCGTTGGTCGCGACGGCGACCTTGGCGTCCGCGCCCGTCGCGCCGGTCATGTCGAGCTTCACGCCGATCTTGTAGAGCGTGAGCGTCGGGAGCTTGCGGGTCACGGTCGATCCCGACTCGCGGTGGAGCACGTCGAGGTGTTCGTCGATGTCCTCCCCGGGCGGGACCGCGAGCGTGTACCAGAGGTTGTAGTCGTGGTTGCGCTTGTAGTTGTGACTGACTCCGGGGTGGGCGCTGATGTGCGCGGCCGCCTCGTCGATGCCGTCCGGGCGGATCTTGGCGGCCACGAGCGCCGAGCTGTAGCCGAGAGCGCGCGTGTCGAAGATGGCTGAGAGCTGTCGGAGCACGCCGGCTTGTTTGAGCCGCTCGAGCCGCTCGATCACGTCGGGCTCGGTCGTCTCGAGGCGTGTGGCCAGCGCGGCGAACGGCCGGGCTTCGAGGGGGAACTCCCACTGCACGGCGTTGAGCAGGGCCCGGTCGGTGTCGTCGAG
>DASRPD010000090.1:0-6016 GCA_035646535.1 Acidimicrobiia bacterium | reverse complement strand
CCACGCGATCTCGGCGGCGGACACCCCACCCTCGGTGGCGATGCGCACGTGCTGGCCCCACTCGTACTCCGCCCCGCAGCGGGCGGCGGTGCGAAGGATCATCAGCTCCCGGTCGCGGGCGGGAAGCGCGCCGGTCAGCAGCACACCTCCGTAGGCCAGGAAACGGCGGTACAGCCGCGGGTGGCGAACGAGGGTCGTGAAGATGTTGGTCGCAATTGCCCCGGGCACTCCTACCAGGGACAGCAGCTCGCGGGCCTTGGCGTCCCACTCGGCTTCGGGCAGCGGCGGAATGCGGGGTTCGGTGGGTCCGGCCATGCAGCCACGCTACCGGTTCGGTGCCGCGACCGGCCGGGCGACGATGCGCCGGAACGCGACACCGAGCCCACGACCGCGGCGCGCCAGCGCACGCGAACCCGCGGCTCGCCGCGCGGTCTTCACCCGTGGGAGGTACAGCGCGTCGACGAACAGCTCGGCGTCGGTGCGGCTGTCCACGGGATAGACGAAGCGGCGGCAGTGATCGTCGACGACCGTCATGCCCGCGGCCGCGAGGACCGCTGCGGGATCTCCGAGCACCCCCTCCTCGGGGAATCGAGGCCGTTGTCGCAGGGCGACGAGGAGACGCCCGTAGGCGATCCGGTCGCCCCAGGTCAGCGGCCGCGATGATGGCATCAGGGCCACCAGCCGACCCTCGGGACCGACGACGCGGGCGACCTCGGCCACGACGTCGGCTACCGGTGTGGCCACCATGAGCGACATCGAGAACAGTGCCGCGCCACCAACCCCGCCGCGCAGCCCCAGGCGAGTGGCGTCACCGAGCACGAGCGGTTGCGCGCCGGCGCGCCGCGCCAGTCGGAGCTCTGAGGCCGAACGATCGACACCCACCCAGCTGCGCTCGCCGATCCGATCGCGAAGGGGCGCGTTGCCACATCCGATGTCGATGATCCGCTCCGCGGTCGCCGGAAGGGCGTCGACCGTCCAGTCGTAGGGGTCTTGACCATCGGAGCGACAGCGCGTCAGGACGCGCTCGGTGATGCCGGCCTCGCGCTCGTGGAACAACTCGACGTAGCGCGACCAGTCGTCAGCGGATCGGTTCGGAGGTGACGTCGAAATACTCCTGGTATCGGCGGGCTCGGGCACACCGCTCGTCGACATCGAGCCCGGTGTCGGCGAACGCGTACTCATGCCGGCCATGCTCATCACGACCATGCGACGCGAGGAACGCACGCATCTTGGCCTCGGTTTCGGTCGCGAGCTCGAGGCCGAGCGCGTCGTAGATACGGTGGATCGTCGCGAACGGGTCGGCCATGAGCGCGTCGAACTGGACGTCCACGACTCGATCGGGCGGCACCACGCCCTGTTCGCGTGCGTCGACGGAACGGTCCAGGCCGTCCTGGATGTAGTCGGCCCACTCGTCGGCGATCTCGGGGATCGTGGGCTCGTCGCTCGCCATCGCTCGCAGCGTTGCCTGGAGTGACGAGACGGACGCGATGATGCGCAACGGGTCGCGGTGGGTCTGGACGAGCAGCGCGTCGGGATATTCGGCGATCAGCGCCTCGAGGCACCAGATGTGAGCCGGCGACTTCAACAGCCACCGGGCCGGGGGTGCGTCCGGCCCCGGGTGTCGGGACTGGAGGTGCTCCAAGTACCGGCGGTGCCACCGGTACGCCGGCGCCATGTCGGCCTCGTAGAGCACCCACCGGCCGTAGGAGGGCACGCGGTACACCGTCGGGAAGATCACGCTGCGGAAGGTCGGCGCGGTGATGCGCACGCATTCCTGTGCGAGCCGTGCACCCATCGGATGCATGGCCCGAAAGCCGGGGATCAGCAGGTCGGTCCCCGCGAGACGGGCGTCGATCTCGTCGATGCGGGGGTCGGTGTCGTACGTCGCCGTGGTCGGTGGTGGGACCGGTCGGTCGACCTCCCACGTGCGCGGTACCCGCATCGTCGGATCCTGCGCGAGCAGGTCGACGAGGATCGTGGTGCCGGTACGGGCTTGACCGACGATGACGATCGGAGCCGTGACCGGTTGACCCGCGAGCTTTGGGTGTTCAGCGCGCCAGCGGTGCACCGCCAGTCGAGTGGACAGCAACGCGACGATCTCGCCGGCGGCGATGTCGTGGCCGAGCTCGTTGAGGCGGGCCTCTTCTTTGAGCGCGCCGGTGAGCCGTTCGAGCCCGTCACGCCAGTCGTCGGGACCGAGATCAGCCTCGGTGAACGAAGCCGACTCGAAGACGTCGCCGTGGTCGGCATGCGCGGCGTCGACCGCGGCGTCGAGGAGCGAGTCGACCGAGAGTGATGGGCCCGGCGTCACGAAGCCTGGCGGGGATGAGCGACGAAGAACTCCCACATCACCTCGTTGGCCGAGATGGACATGGTGGTCGGACCGACGACGGCCTCGATCCCGGCGGAGAAGGCGCTGCCGGGCCAGGTGTGGCCTCCGTCGGTGACCCGGTAGAGCTGTACCGGCGCGCCCGGGCACTCGTACTCGATGAGCGTGACGTCGTCCGCGACGATCGTCTCGGTCGGGTCGGGATCGCAATCGTTGCGTTCGGCCCACGCCGCGGTGATCTCGGGCACCGACGGTCCCTGGGCCTCGGCGCTGTCGGCCGCGCCGATGTCACGCAGGGTCTGACCCGAGCCGTCGGGCGCGGGGAGGTCGAGCGCGGCTTCGCCGAGGCCACCGGCGTAGGCCACGAAATCGTCGCCGGTGCCGTGGAACGCGACGACCGGAACGGCTTCGGAGGGATCGCAGCCGTCGATCGCGCTGATACCGGCCACGGGTGCGACTGCCGCGATCCGGTCGGCGTACACACACGCGATCGCCGAAGTCATGAACGCGCCGTTCGAGAGGCCGGTCACGTAGAAGCGGTTCTCGTCGACGCACAGGGTCTCACCGACCTGGTCGAACAGATCGCCGGCGAAGACGAGGTCCGTGCTGCCGAGCTCGGTGTCCCAGCGGGCGATGTCGCCCTGGCCCTGCGGCGTGATCGTCACGAAGCCCTGCTCGTCGCCGTAGGGCCCGAGCTCACTGTGGGTGGCATGGATCCTTGCGCCCTCGCTGTAGCCGTGGAAGTCGAACACCACCGGCAGCGGATCGGTCCCGTCATAGGCCGGCGGGACCTGACGGAGGTACCAGCGCTCGTCGCCGCCCGACGTCGTCGTGACCTCTTCCTCGCCGGGCGTCACCACGGGCGTGGCGTCACAGCCCGCCGACGGCTCCGCGGCCACCTCGGCTCCGACCGGATCCCCCTCGACCACCGCGGGTTCGCGGGAGTCACCACCGGAAGAGGAGTCGCCGCTCGAGGAACACGCCGCGGCGATCACGGCGACGCCCACGAGGACGGGAATGAGGATACGGATCCGGGACATCTCCCGATCCTTGCACTCCGGGGCCGGTTGGCGCCCGCGGCCGGCTTGACATGCGCCCGGACGTCGGGCCGGACTGGTCCGAGGTTGCCGGATCGTCGAGGATGCGTACGGGACGGTCGCTCCGTAGGGTCTTGTTGCCCGACTCGACACCGTCAGCATCGGCACCGGGAGAGGAATGTGATGGACCGCGCGAAGCTCGACGGTCTCTTTGATCTGCGTGGCCGCGTCGCCATCGTCACCGGCGGCACTCGGGGCATCGGTCGGGCGATCGCCGAAGGATTTGTGGCGGCCGGCGCCTCCGTGGTCGTGGCGAGCCGAAAGGCCGATGCCTGCGCCCGGACCGAGGCCGATCTGGTCGCGCTCGGCGGCCAGGCGCTCGGTGTGCCCACCCACCTCGGTGACCTCGACGGCGTCGACGCGCTCGTGGCCCGCACCGTCGACCGCTTCGGCAGGGTCGACATCGTCGTGAACAACGCCGCGACGGCGCTCGCGCAGCCACTCGGCGCCTTCACACCTGACGCCTGGGCCAAGGTGTTCGATGTGGACCTGCGCGGCCCGGTGTTCCTCGTGCAGGCCGCGCTACCGCATCTCGAGGCGAGCCCGCATGCCGCGGTCGTCAACGTGATCTCGGCGGGCGTGTTCCTCTTCTCGCCGGAGGTGGCGATGTACGCGGCCGCGAAGGCGGCGCTCATGTCCTTCACCCGATCGATGGCGGCCGCGTTCGCGCCGCGTGGGATCCGGGTCAACGCGCTTGCTCCGGGCACGGTCGACACCGACATGGTCCGGGGCACCGGACCCGAGGCGGCCGCACACATGGCCGCGGCCAGCTTCATGCGTCGGGCCGCCGACCCGGACGAGATGGTCGGTCCTGCGTTGTTCCTGGCCTCGGACGCGTCGAGCTACGTCACCGGTCAGGTCGTCCTGGCCGACGGCGGCCTCGTTCCCCATTAGCCGACCGTCCCCATGGTGGTCCTCCTCGGCCTTGCGGTCGCCGGCGCCCTCGGCGCATCCGATTTCCTCGGTGGCTATTCGGCGCGCCGGTCGACGACCGGATCGGTGGTCGTCGTCTCCCAGTCGATCTCGCTCGTCGTCGCGGTTGTCGCGGTGGTCGTGATCGGTGATCCGTTGGCGCCCTCGCGCGACCTCGTGCTCGGCGCGTGTGCAGGGGTGGCTGTGCTCATCGGCGTCGCGTCGCTCTACCGAGGCCTGGCCATCGGGCGGATGAGTGTCGTGGCGTCGGTGAGTGCCGTCGGGACGACCATCATTCCCGTCGCGTGGGGCCTCACCCACGGCGAGGATCCCGGCATGGTCGCGCTGTTGGGCGCGGCGGTCGCCCTCGCCGCGGTCGTGCTCGTGGCTCGCCCGACGCCGGACGACGCCGAGCGGGAAGCCGCCGACGCCGGAGCGACGTCGGCCCGGCGCTTCCGAGCCGAGCTCGCCTACAGCCTCGTGGCCGCGGCCGGCTTCGGCGTCGCGACCACCTTCTACAGCGAGGTCGGCACCGATGGCGGCGCGTGGCCCGCGCTCGTGGCCCGACTCGTCACCGTGCCGGTCGCGCTGGTCGCGGTCGGGCTCGTCATGCGGGGCCGGCTCCTTCCTCATCGCCAGGATCGATGGTTCGCGATTGGTGCCGGCGCGCTCGAAGGCGTCGGCAACGTGCTCATCGTCATCGCGCTCCAGCGCGGGCTCGCGTCGGTCGTTGCTCCGGTCGTCGCGATGTATCCGGCCATGACGGTGTTGCTCGCTCGCTTGGTCGTCGGCGAGCGGCTGGGTCGCCTCCGGCTGCTGGGCCTGGGACTCATGCTGGCCGGTATCGCTGCCCTGGCCGGCGGCTGACTCCGCCGCGGACCGGGTCCCCCTAAGCTCGGCCGGGTGGAGAAGATCATCACCCTGTTGTGGGCACCCGACGCGGACGGGGACGCGCTCAGAACCCGTCTGATCGACGTGGTCGCACCCGCGCTCCTCTCCCGAGGCGCGCACGCGGTGACCGTCAACGTGCACGATGCCGCCGCGGCCGAGGCTCCCTCGCCCGTACCAACCCCCGGCGCCGAGCTTCCCCTCGCGGCTGAGGTGTCGGTGTGGGTCGACGCGTACGACCGCTGGGATCCGGCCGAGGACCCGATGCGCGAGTGTGCGCCGCTCGTCGCTTCGTACCTCGTCACCGAGTCGCTGTACGACGACTACGGCACGACGCCATGGGCCGCGGCGCGCGACTGGCCCGACGGCGAGCGGTCGCGGGGTGTGCTCACCGTCGGGCTCATCCATCGCCCCGCGGGCCTCGACTACGCCGAGTGGATCACCCGTTGGCACGGCACGCAGTCGCCCGTGTCGGGCGAGATCCAGCCCCGTACCCGCTACGTTCGCAACGAGGTGGTGCGGGCGCTCACTCCTGACGCTCCCGAGGTGCACGGCATCGTCGAGGAGGCGTGGCCGTCCGCTGGCCACGTCGCCGACCCGGAGCTGTTCTTCAATGCGCCCGGGGACCCGGACCTCATGCAGGCGAACGTCCAGACCATGATGGACAGCGTCAACGCGTGCCTCGATCTGGAGCGCCTCCGCAGCGCGACCATGAGCGAGTACCTCGTCCGCAGCCTCCCGGGCGGCTCGTGCCCTGGGCCAGGTTCGTTCACTGGGCGCTCATAGTGCG
>DASRPD010000089.1:0-15012 GCA_035646535.1 Acidimicrobiia bacterium | reverse complement strand
GGTCTCGCGTTCGGCGAGGTCCATGGCCGCGGCCTCGCTCCAGCCGCTCATCGCGAACTTGGCCGCGCAGTAGCTCGACTCGTGGGGGATGCCGAACCGGCCGCCCGGGCTGCCGACGTTGACCACGAGCCCCGATCCGCGCGCGACCATCCGCTCGATCGCGACCATCGCCATGCGGATCGGGGACGTGAAGTTGAGGCGCATCACCTCGTCGAGCTCGGCCGCGCTCAGGTCGAGCAGGTGCTTGCGCTTCCCCATCGCCGCGTTGTTGATCAACCCGTCGAGGTGACCGAGCTCGGCCCACGCGTCGCGCACGACCTGCTCGGCTGCGTCGAGGTCCGAGAGGTCGACGGGCCAGGCTCGCGACGAGGGGGAGTGTTCCCGTACCCGGGCGAGGGTCGCGTCCAGGCGATCGGCCCGCCGGGCCACGAGCCCGAGGGTTGCGCCGCGTGCCGCGAGCATCGGGGCGAGCGCTTCGCCGATGCCCGACGAGGCTCCGGTGAGCAAGATCTTGGACCCGTCGAATTTCACGGCGGCGAAGCTACCATGACGCACGCGTCAGGTTCTCTGGAGGAGTGGCCCTTGACCGAGCGTCACGATGTCGTCGTCATCGGTGCCGGCATGGCCGGGGTCACTGCGGCGCGGAACGCGGTCCGCGCGGGGCTCGATGTCGTAGTTGTCGAGTCGACCGATCGCGTCGGTGGTCGCATCCTCACCGCGCGCGATTTCGCGAGTGACCCCGTCGAACACGGCGCGGAGTTCGTTCATACCGACCACGCGGACACCTGGCCGGAGATCAAAGCCGGGGGCTTCGACACGCTCGAGTGCCGGCCGGCCGACGGTTACCTCATGTCGATGGACGGTCGCCGGAGCCCCGAGCTGTTCTCCGACCCGACGCTCGTCGAGATGGGCGACCTCCTCGGCGCGGTCGAGCAGTTCGCGGGGCCCGAGCGGTCCGCCGCGGACTTCATCGACGAGCGCGGGTTGCGTGGTGTGGCGCGCGCCATGGCCGATCAGATGCTCACGGTCCACCCGCTCGGAGGCCTGGACCAGCTCTCGATGGAGGGTATCCGCGACGATCGAGTGATCGAGCTCGAGCGCGGGACGGACTGGCGGCTCACCGCGGGCTACGACGCACTGCCGGCATGGATCGGCGCCGGGCTCGACGTCCGATTCGAGACCCGTGTCACCGAGATCGACTGGACTGACGCCGGTGCCGCGGTCGTCTGTGCCGACGGCGAGTGCATCGAAGCCCGATCGGCCGTCTGCACGCTGCCGATCGGAGTGCTGAAGAGTGGTGCCATCCGGTTTTCGCCGGAGCTTCCGGCACCGAAGTGGAGGGCTCTCAACGGGCTCGACATGGGTGCGGTGCTCAAGGTCCTCGTCCGGTTCTCCGAGCGGTTCTGGCCCGAGACGCTCACCATGCTCGGCTGCGACGGGCCGGTGCGGCTCTACTGGACGCCGCTCTACGGTCGTGACGACCCGGAGCCGGTGCTGACGGCCTACGTGGGTGGTCATCGCGCCCGGGCGCTGTCGGCGATGACCGAAGCCGACGCGACCGCGACGGTGCTCGCGGATCTCGACCGACTGTTTCCCGACGACAAGCCGTCACAGCTCGCCCGAGATACGCGCCGCGTCGACTGGTGCACCAACGAGAACACCCGCGGTGGCTACAGCTACGTCCGCCTCGGCGGTGCGGGGGCGCGCGCCGCGCTTGCCGCTCCCGACACCGGCGCGCTGTTCTGGGCCGGCGACGGGACCACGACGACGACGATCGCCGCCGTGGTACACGCCGCCTACGCAACCGGTGTCCGCGCCGCCCACGAGGTCACCAGGTATCTGAGCGGCGTCTGAACCGCGTGTCGGTCGAGTCATGGGGGGCCGGTGGTTCACCGACGCCCCGGTCGACCGGCCTGCTCTCGCTACGTGCGTCGGATCGCGCCCGAGCGTTCGACGCGAAACGCGTGGTCGGCGGCGGCGAGGAGCTCCCGGTCGCCTTCGCTGTCGCCGTAGGCCCACAGCTCGGTCGGGCGGCGCTCGCCCAGCCACGCGTCGAGGCGCGCGACCTTCTCGGGTCCGCGCACGTTGGCCCCGGACAGCCGTCCGGTGAGGCGTCCGGTGTCGTCGGCCTCGAGTCCGGTGGCGAGGACCGCGTCGAAGCCGAGGTCGGCCGCGAGGGGTTCGAGGTACACCGCGGGTGATGCCGAGATCATGACGAGGCGGTGGCCCTTGTCCCGATGCCAGCGCACGCGCTCGAGTGTCGCGGGTCGGAGGCGATCGCCGAGCTCGTCCGCGTGGCGCCGGCCCGCCGCGTCGATCTCCTCGGCCGAGTGCCCGGTGAGCAGCGCGGCGACGAGTCGTTCCTTGGCCGCATCGCGGTCGCCATGCCCGATCGCCATCGCCGCGAGTTGTGGCGAGATGCGCACGAGCGCGCCCGCGACGGCGGTCCGCCCGCGCACGGCGACCAGGAAAGGCAGCAATGAATCGCGGTGACTGATCGTGCCGTCGAAGTCGAACGCCGCGAGGACGAACGGCTCACCCGGTGCGTCGGCGGTCGAGGGTCCCTCCGCCACTTCAGACCGGCAGGCGGCGGAAGATCGCCCGGGGGACGTGGCGCAGGACCGACATCACGTACCGCAACAGGCCGGGCACCCAGATCGTCGTCGCGTGCGAGCCGAGGCCGCGCACGATCGCGTCGGCGACGGCTTCGGGCGTCGTCGACAGTGGTGCCGGGTCCATCCCCTCGGTCATCTTCGTCGCGACGAAGCCCGGGCGAACGACGAGCACTCGGGCGCCGGATCCGACGAGGCTGTCGGCGAGTCCCTGGGCGAACGCGTCGAGGCCGGCTTTGGACGATCCGTACACGAAGTTCGCGCGTCGGGCCCGCTCACCGGCGACCGACGACAGCACGACGAGCGTGCCGTGGCCCTGATCGCGGAGCCGGCTTGCGACCGGGAGACTCACCGACATGGCGCCGACGTAGTTGACCTGGCCGACGCGGATGGCTTCCCGAGCGTCTTGCTCGGCGAGCTCTTGATCGCCGAGGAGGCCGAAGGCGAGGAGCACGACGTCGATGTCATCGGGGCGTGCGAACACGTCGGCGACGAAGGTCTCGTGGGTGTCGGTACGCGCCGCGTCGAACTCGACGACATCCACGGTCGTGGCCCCGGCTTGGCGGGCCTCTTCGGCTGCGGTCTCGAGCGCGGTGACGTCTCGTCCGGCGAGGATCACCGTCCGACAGCGCTCACCTACCAGCTTGCGGACCGTGGCGCGGGCGATGTCGCTGGTGCCGCCGAGCACGAGCACCGACTGGACCGATCCGAACGCATCGTTCATGGAGACAGCACCTCGGGTCGGGACATTGGTCGGGCTACAGGCCGAGTCGGCGGGAGAGGTCGGAGCGCATGATCCGAGACGGGTCCATCTGCTCGCGCACTGCGCGCCATTCGTCGAGTCGCGGGTACATGGCCGCGAGCAGTGCCGGGCGAAGGCGCGAGTCCTTGGCGAGGTAGACGGAGCCTCCGGCCTCGACGACGAGGTCGTCGAGGCGGTCGAGCAGTCGCGGCAGCTCGGGATTGCCGACCGGGATGTCGAGCGCGAGCGTCCAGCCTTCGCTCGGGAACGACAACGGTGCCGGGTTCGACGGGCCGAAGCACTTCAGCACCGCGAGGAACGATGCCGTTCCGGCCGAGCTGAGGTGCTGGAGCGCGACGCGAACGGTCTCACCCGCCGTGAACGGAACCTGGAACTGGTATTGGAGGAAGCCGCGCGATCCGTACATGCGATTCCAACCCGCGACGCCGTCGAGGGGATGCCAAAACGCCGGAATCGTCTCCAGGCCGTGGTGCGACACCGGCGCCTTGCGGAACCACACCTCGTTGAACGCCCGGATCGTGAGCGGGTTGACGAGGCCGTTCGGCATCCACGGCGGCGCCGAGAGTCGGACGTCCGCCCGGTAGGCGAGGGGATCGGCTCGCTGTTTGACCGGGAGATCGTCGAGCCGAGCGTGGTCGCCGCGCCCGAGCACGCCGCGCCCGAGCGATGCCCCCCGAGCGAGGCAGTCGATCCACGCGACGGAGTATCGGTACCGATCATCCCCCTCGGTCATCGCCGCCATCAGGTCCCCGAGGTTGTTCGCCCGTTCGGTGTGGACGGCCATGAGTGCCGTCTCCACGGGGATGAGATCAAACGTCGCGTCGAGGACGATGCCGGTCAGGCCCATCCCCCCGACGGTCGCCCAGAACTCGTCGGGAGTGTCGGTCGGGGTGAGGGTACGGATCTCACCTCCCGCAAGCTGGATCGTCATCGCGTGGACGTGCGCGCCCCACGTGCCGTCGCGGTGATGGCCCTTGCCGTGGATGTCGGAGCCGATCGCGCCGCCGACCGTGACGAACCGGGTGCCCGGGCTGACCGGGACGAACCAACCGAGCGGGACGAGCCAGCGGAGCAGCTCGTCGATGCTCGTTCCCGCCCACGCGGTCGCGATGCCCCGCTCGAGGTCGAGCGCGCGCAGCCCGGACATCCGGGTGGTGTCGACCACGGTCCCGCCGCCGTTCTGCGCGGGGTCGCCGTAGCTGCGTCCGAGGCCGCGGGCGATGACCCCGCGATCGGACGCGCTGTCGAGGAGGCGCTTGACCGCGCCGGGATCGGTCGGGCGGCCGACGTGGGCCAGGCTGGGGGCGGTTCGACACCAACCGGTCAGCAGCTCTTCGGTGAGCTCGTCGCCGGCGGACTCAGCTCGGTCGTCATCGTTCGTGTCGTCGTTGCCGACGTCTCGGCTCATGTCAGCCACGGTAGATCGCGATGCCGAAGACGACGATCCAGCCGAAGATCATTGCCTGGAGGGGCCGGTCGGCCAGCACGACCTCCTCCGGTGCGCCACCACCGCCCGACTCGACGACCAGCGCGTAGCGCAGCAGCGCGAGCACGAACGGGATGATCGAGAGCTGGTACCACGGTGGCCCGCCCTGGACGCCGGTCTTCTCGAACGCCCAGAGGCAGTAGGCGATGAGGGTCACGCCCGACGCGACCGAGCGCACGTAGTTGAGGTACGCGATCGAGTACTCGCCGAACGTTGCCCGAAAATCGGCGCGTGTGTCGCCCATCTCCTCGAACTCCGCGTGGCGCTTCCCGGCGACCATGAAGAGTGAACCGAATGCGGTGACGATGAAGAACCAGTTCGAGATGGGAACGTTGGTCGCGACCGCACCGGCGATCGCGCGCAGCACGAACCCGGAGGCGAGCAACGTGATGTCGACGACCGGGACGTGCTTGAACCAGATCGAGTAGCTCGTCGTGGCGGTCACGTAGATCAAGGTGACGAGCGGGAGCTGCCACGAGCCCGTTGCGAACCCGACCCCGACCCCGGCGGCGATGAGCAGTCCGGCGGAGACCTTCCCCGCGTTGACCGAGATCGTGCCCGCGGCGATCGGGCGGAGGCGCTTCTTCGGGTGCGACCGATCGGCCTCGACGTCGAGCGCGTCGTTCAAGAAGTACGTGCCGCTCGCGGCCAGGCAGAACGCGACGAAGGCGATGCAGGTGTCGCGCAGAGCCTCACCGTGGGTCAGAACGCCCGCGGCACCCGGTGCTGCGGCGACGAGCAGGTTCTTGACCCATTGTCTGGGGCGGGCTTCGCGCACGAAGCCTCGAAGCCACGCACCCGCGCTTCGAGCAGGTGCCGGCGATGTCGTCATGCGATCGAGTGTCGAGTCCGAGCGCGCGTCGGCGGTCGTTTCGATCCCGTGCGGGGCTCCCTCGGCCATTCCTCGGTCGTTCCGATCGTCTACGCCATGGTGGGGGAAAGGTGCCGATTCTACCTAGGGTGAGGAGTCGTCCTCGCTCGCGCCCTCACGAGCGCGCCCGCTCGTGCTCCGGGCCGACTCGCTTGCCGCCCAGCCGAATACCCCTTTGGACATGGTGGACGCTTCGGCAAGCTTCCGGGCGCGGTTGACCGACACTCGCACCTCGTGCGCCGCCGGCAGCTCCGGCTCGGCCTGCGTGGCCCACTCCGCGAGCTGACCGGCCAGGCGCAGATCGCCCTCAGCCGCCAGCGTGGCGGCCCGTTCCGCGAGCCGTTCTGGACCTCCGGCCAGCGCCGCGACCTCGGCCGCGAGGCTCGCGTCCGCGGGCGGCTTCAGACGGGCGGGATTGCCGTCGTACCAGCCGCCGTACAGGCGCCAGATGTTGCGGACCACGAACTCGGGTTCGTCGTACACGGCCTGGAGGTACGGCTTCGCGAGGAGCTCTTCGGGGTACTCGACCGAGTTGACGATCTCGTCGAGTCGGGCACCCGCGTTCATCATCGCCACGGTCTGGTCGTGGAGTGTCTCGAGGAACGCGGCGACGTCGCTCAGCGCCGTACGGACACGCTCGACTCCGACGATCGGTAGGCCGTGACCCGGTAGCAGTATCTCCGCGCCGAGTCCGGCCATCTCGCGTGCCGCGACCGCCCACTCGAGTGGGTAGCGCTGGACCTTCTGGGGATTGCCGCAGTTCGGCGAGGCCCAGATGAAGAGGTCGCCGGCGCAGAGCACCTTGCGGTCGGAGACCCAGGCCCAGACGTGGTCGTCGGTCTCGCCGCGCGCGTGGTGGAGCTCGATGCGCGTGCCGCCGACGTCGAGGTGGAGCTTGTCGGAGAAGGTCTCGTCCGGGTAGCGGTAGTCGACCGGCCAGCGCAGATCCGGGCTCTGGAACTGCCGTTGGTTGATGATCTCGTTGTAACCGGCAGTTGCCCGGTAGCGATCGAAGCGGGCGCCGATGGCCTCGTGGGCGATCACGCGCGGCGCGGTGGCGCCCGCGGCCGCGGCGTCGGCTTCGTACAGCTCGACGCCGAAGCAGTGGTCGATGTGCCCGTGGGTGAACACCGCGGTGTGGAGCTGGCGATCGGTCCAGCGGCGAAGCGCCTCGTGTGCAGTGGGAGCGAGGAAGGGACTGCCGGTGTCGATGAGCACCAGTCCGTCGTCGGTGCCGATGGCGGCGACGTTGGCGAACGACGCGACGAACGCGACGTCGTCATCGAAGGTCGCGAGCTCGCCGAACTGGTTGAAAGGATGATGTTCCTCGAGCGGAATGGCACCCGTCCAGAGGTCGTCGGCGATGCTCAGCAGCTCCTGGGTCATGGAGCTCACCCTAGAAGCCCCTCGAGCATCGCCATGGTGCGTCGGTCTCCTGTCCAGCCGGCGTCAGGCAGGCGGGCATGGTTGCCCGTGAAAACGGAACGTGTTCTACTTCTGTGATGTCGAGCGACGCCATCGGTGCCGCCGCCGCGGACCGGGCCACTGCCGTGACCGCGGGGTCGGCCGAGCCGACCGCGCTGGCACGCAACCAGGCCGCGCGGCGTCGACGTGTGCTCGACGCCGCGCTGCGCCTCGCCGACGAGGGCGGGTTCGAAGCGGTCCAGATGCGCGACGTCGCGGCCGCGGCCGGGGTTGCGCTCGGCACGGTCTACCGCTACTTCGATTCGAAGGAGCGGCTGCTGCTCGAAGCCAACGGGGAAGGGGTGGAAGCCCTCGGACGACGTCTGGCCGAGCACCCACCCGCCGGTGCCAGTGCCGCGGATCGGGTCGTCGACGTGCTCAACCGCGCCTGTCACGCCCTGACCCGTCGGCCCGAGGCGACGGCCGCGATGGTGCGGGCAATGGGATCTGCCCGGCCGACCGAGGCCGACGTGGTCCGTCGCATCACCCTCGCGATCGACGGCATCATCACCTCGGCGATGCACCCGGGCGAGCCGACCGAGCGTGACCTCGCCGTCGCTCGAATCCTGAGCCAGGTCTGGTTCTCCTCGCTCATCGGCTGGGTCGGGGGCGTGGACCAGCCGGAACGAGTGGCGGCCGACCTCGAGGTGGCAACCCGATTGCTCTTGGACTAGCGGTCCGGTGGCCGCGAGCCGGCAGGTCCGGCGAGCGGTTGTCGGGTGAAACGAGAACGTGTTCTACTTGTCGACCATGACGACTCCGACGCAGTTCAACTTCGCGGATCTCTTCGAAGCCATGGTCGATGAGGTTCCGGATCGGACCGCCATCGTCGTCGGTGACGATCGCCGCACCTACGCCGAGCTCGAAGCGCGCGTCAACCGGCTCGCGCATCACTTCGGGGCGGCGGGCGTCGAGCGGGGCCGTCACGTCGGCATCTACGCGCACAACAGCATCCCGTGGGTCGAGTCGATGTTTGCGCTCCAGAAGATCGGCGCGGTGCCGGTCAACGTCAACTACCGCTACGTCGAGGCGGAGCTGCGCTACCTGTTCGACAACGCCGATCTCGTGGCCGTCGTCGTCTCACGCGAATTCGCGCCCCGAGTCGCGGCTATCGCTGGTGATCTCCCGAAGCTGCGGCACACCGTCGTGGTCGAAGACGGCAGCGGCGCCGCGCTCGACGGGCTTCCCGATGCGATCGAATACGAGGCCGCGCTGGCCGGGGCGTCGCCCGGCAGGGAGTTCGCGCCCCGATCACCCGATGACATCCACATCATCTACACCGGCGGTACGACCGGCATGCCCAAAGGTGTGATGTGGCGTCAGGAAGACATCTTCTTCTCGCTCTGCGGCGGCATTGACGCGTACACGAACGAGCGGGTCTCGTCACCGGCCGCGCTGGTCGAACGGGTGCGTGACGGTGCGGCGCCCATGACGTTGTTCACGGCCGCGCCGCTCATGCACGGCGCGGGTCAGGTGGCGACGATTCGCAGCGCGATCTCCGGTGACACCGTGGTGCTCATGCCGCGCTTCGATGCCGAGACGGCGTGGCGCACCGTGGAGCGGGAGCGGGCCAACACGCTTATGATCACGGGTGACGCGATGGCGCGGCCTCTCGCCGACTCGCTCGCCGAGCTTCAAGGCGAGCTGGATCTTTCGTCCCTGGTCGCGGTGTCGTCGAGCGCGGCGATCTTCTCCCAGTCCATCAAGGACCAGTTCATGGATCTCCTGGCGGACATCGCGGTCGTCGACTCGGTCGGTGCCACCGAGACCGGCATGAACGGCGTCAAGGTCGCCGAACATCACGAGCGCTCGCACGGGGGCCCGGCGACGGTGCAGCCCTCGCTCGACTCGATCGTCGTGGACGACGACCTCCGCCCGGTCGTCCCCGGATCGGGCCAGGTCGGCCGGCTGGCTCGCACGGGCAACATCCCCCTCGGGTACTACAACGATCCCGAACGCAGCGCGCAGGTGTTCTTCGAAGCCGACGGTGTCCGATACTCCGTGCCGGGTGACTTCGCGAAGGTCGAGGCCGACGGGCAGCTCACGCTCCTGGGGCGGGGCTCGATCGTCATCAACTCCGGCGGTGAGAAGATCTTCCCCGAAGAGGTCGAAGGCGCGCTCAAGGCCCACCCGGACGTGTTCGACGTCCTCGTCGTGGGAGTGCCGGACGAGCGTTGGGGTGAGCGCGTCACGGCGGTGGTCCAGGCGCGGCCCGGCCGTGAGGTCACCGTCGAAGGGCTGCGCGAGCACTGCAAGGATCAGATCGCCTCCTTCAAAGCCCCGAAGCAGATGTTCCTCGTCGACCAGATCGTGCGCGCTCCGAGCGGCAAGCCCGACTACCCGTGGGCGAAGCAGCACGCGCTCGACCGTGCTGAATCCGACGCCTGAGCGCGGCCGGCGGTCCCGCCGCGCGGGTGTATCGAGCCGGGCTCGACGACGTAGCGGGTGGGTTCGTCGCGGCCGCGCGGTCCCTGCCCCACGTTCGCGCGAGCATGAGCCGATATGAAGCAGGTCGATATGAAGAAGGGTGTGGCGAGCGCGCTCGTGGTGCTGCTCGTGCTCGGGCTCGGGGTTGCCGGCGTCTTCGCGATCGTCGGCGGCGGCGACGCCTCGAACGGGGCGTCCTCGTCGGGGCCCACCGCGAGCACGACCAGCACAACCCGCGTCGAGTTCAGCGGGGATGGCGCGGGCCCGTACTGCGAGGCGGACGCGCGTCTGAATGAGGAGCTCACCGCGCAGGTGCCGGCATCGAACGATCCGGCCGCGGTCGAGGCCTTCTTCGACCAGCGTCTCGCGGCCATCCGCGAGCTCGAACAGCTCGCGCCCGACGAGATCAAACCCGACGTCTCCATCACCGTGGGCGCCTTTGAGGCTTTCCGGCCCGTGTTTGCGGGAGTCGGGTGGGACGAGAGTCAGGTCTCGGCCGCCGACACGGCGGTGATCCAGTCCCCCGAGGTCGTCGCGGCCGGCCAGCGCCTTCAGCAGTACGGCGAGCAGGTCTGCAGCCTCGCGGCTCAAGGGTGAGGCACCGGCCCTGATGGGGCGGCGAGCCGATCTCGTGGTCGCGGCTGACCACGTCGTCGAGGTCGATCCGGTGTTCGCGGATCTGGTCGCGCGGGTGGGCCCGCCGGACTTGCGCCGCGGGCGTCCGCGCCGCGAGCACTTCGCCGAGCTCGCCCGGGCGATCTGCTACCAGCAACTTGCGGGCAAGGCTGCGGCGGCGATCCACGGACGCTTCGACGCGCTGTTCGAGGACGGGCCGACACCGGAGACCGTGCTCTCGGTTCCGCTCACCGAGCTGCGGGGCGCAGGTCTGTCGGGAGCGAAGGCCGCGTCGATACGAGATCTCGCCGAGAAGGTGCGCGACGGAACGGTCGAGCTGGACCGAGTCGGCCGGTTGACCGACGACCAGATCGTCTCCGAGCTCGTACAGGTGCGCGGCATCGGCCGCTGGACCGCCGAGATGTTCCTCATGTTCCAGCTCGGACGTCTCGACGTGTGGCCCGTCGGCGACTACGGCGTGCGCAAAGGCTTCGCGCTCGTGCATGGCCGGCCGGATCACCCCGCTGAGAAGGAGCTCCAACCACTCGGCGAGCCCTACCGCCCCTATCGGTCGGTCGCGGCGTGGTACTGCTGGCGCGCCGCCGACACCATCACGCTCTGACGTTCGGGCACGCTCTGACGTTCGGGCACGCTCTGACGTTCGCGCACGCTCTGACGTTCGGGCATGCTCTGACGTTCGGGTCCCCGGGTTCGAGGGGTCACCGCGTCTAGGTTCGATGACCGCGGGTGTCACCGCGACACGTTTCGCGGCGGGGTTCGGGCAGCCCGCCAAGGGGGCGATCATGACGACGACGGCTGAGCCAGCCACCGGCGCGCGCACGCCGAGGCGGGCGCACCGGGCCTGGATGTGGATGGCCGGCGTCGCCGGGGTCGCGATCATGGCGGGTCTGCTGTTCGGTTACGACCAGGGCGTCATCTCCGGTGTCCTGAGCTTCCTCGGGCCGCAGTTCCACCTCTCGTCCACCATGCAGGAGGTCGTGACCAGCTGGGTCACCCTCGGCGCGCTGTTCGGGGCGCTCCTCGCCGGCGGGGTCGCGGACCGGTTCGGCCGCAAGCCGGCACTGCTGTCGGCCGGCGTCTTGTTCTCGATCGGGGCAGTCACGCAGGCCGCCGCGGGCGCCACGGAGGTGCTCGTTGCGGGGCGATTCGTCATCGGCCTCGGCGTCGGCGTCGCTTCGGTCGCCGCGCCCCTCTACGTCGCCGAGATTGCCCGCTCCGACGTTCGAGGCCGGATGGTCTCGACCTACCAGCTCGCGATCACGATCGGCATTCTCGCCGCGTACATCGTTGACGCGGTGTTGACCCCGGCGCAGTCCGAGCTCGCGACGTCCAGCAACTGGCGGTGGATGCTCGGCGGCGCGCTCGTGCCCGGAGTGCTGCTCATCGTGTTGATGTTCGTCATGCCGGAGAGCCCGCGGTGGCTGATGAAGGCCGGTCGCCGCGATCAGGCCCGAGCCGTGACCATCAAGGTCGTCGGCGCGGCCGGCGTGGACGAGCGGCTGGATCGCATCGAGGCCGACGTGCGGGCCGAGGCGAAAGACCGCGCCACGTGGGGCGAGGTCTTCTCGCACCGGGTCCGGCCGATGTTGGTCGTCGGGGTCGGACTCGCGCTGTTCCAACAGGTCACGGGGATCAACGCGGTGATCTACTACGCGGACGAGATCTTCGCCCGTGCCGGGTTCACGACCGCGGCCGAGCAGACCGACGCGACTCTCCTCGCCGTCGGGTGCGTCAACGTGCTCGCGACCCTCGTGGCCGTCGCGTTCGTCGACCGCTTCGGCCGCAAGCCGCTACTCCTCGCCGGACTGATCGGCATGTTTACCAGCCTCACCGCCCTCGGGTTCGGGTTCCTCGCGCTCGACGAGGCGCCCAAGGGCGCCGGCCCCAGCCTGACCGGCATTGTGGCGCTCGTCTGTCTCGTCGTGTACATCGCGTCGTTCGCGTTCTCGCTCGGACCGATCGTCTGGACCGTGATCTCGGAGATCTTCCCCAGCCGAATCCGAGGTCGCGGCATCTCCATCGCCACCGCGGCCAATTGGGCCGCCGCGTTCGTCGTCAGCCAGACCTTCCTGTCGCTGCTCGACGGGATCGGAGCGCCGGCCACATTCTGGCTGTTCGCCGCGTTCTGCGGGGCTGCGTTCTTGTGGATCTGGCGAGTTGTGCCCGAGACGAAGGGTAAACGGCTCGAGGATATCCAGGCCGCTTTCGCGGAGCACGCCGCGAGTCGCGCCGGCGCGTGACCCCGCTCACGCGAGGGCGCCGGACTCCTTGAGCCGGGCGACCTCGGCCGCGTCGATGCCCCAGTCGGCCAGCGCGGAATCGGTGTCGTGGCCCGGGACGACCGGTGCCGTCGGCGTCGACGGGGAGGTACGGCTGAAACGCGGCGCGGGCGCCGCCTGGGGTGCGCCGTCGATCTCGATGAACGTCTCGCGGGCGACGTTGTGGGGGTGGGCGCGCGCCTCGCGCATGGTGAGCACCGGCGCGAAGCACACCTCGTAGCCCGAGAAGAGCTCGACCCACTCGTCGCGGGTCCGGGTACGAAACAACGTGACGAAGCGCTCCTTCAACCCCGGCCAGGTCGTCTTGTCCATCTGCGTGGCAGGGTCGAGGTCGGCGAATCCGAGCGGTGTGAGCACACGGACCAGCTCGGCGTAGAACTGCGGCTCGTAGCTCGCGATCGAGATCCAGCGATCATCGGCGGTCTCGTAGGCACCGTAGAAGTGCGCGCCGCCGTCGAGCAGGTTCGTGCCTCGCTCCTCGGACCAGTAGCCCATGGCATCGAGGCCGACGAACAGGCTCATGAGCGACGCGCTGCCGTCGACCATGGCCGCATCGACCACCTGGCCTTCACCCGATACCCCGCGCTCGACCAGCGCGGCGAGGATGCCGAAGGCCAAGAGCAGGCCACCGCCGCCGAAGTCGCCGATGAGGTTGAGCGGCGGAACCGGCGGGCCGCCCGCGCTGCCGATGTGGGCCAGGACACCGGCGAGGGCGATGTAGTTGATGTCGTGTCCGGGATCGTGGGCGAGTGGCCCGTCCTGGCCCCAACCGGTCATGCGGCCGTAGACGAGCCGGGGGTTGGCGGCCCGGCAGTCGTCCGGACCGATGCCGAGGCGTTCGGCCACGCCGGGCCGGAAGCCTTCGATGAGCACGTCGGCGTGCTCACAGAGGTGCAGCACGGTGGGGGGACCCTCGGGGTGTTTGAGATCCACACCCACCGATCGGCGACCCCGGTCGAGGCTGGCGTACGGCGAGGCCGGCATGATGGACTCCCCCGCGGCCACGCTGGTCGCCCGGTCGAGGCGTAGGACTTCGGCGCCGAGGTCCGACAGCACCATCCCGGCGAATTGCATCGGGCCGATGTTCGGCAGCTCGAGCACTCGGATCCCCGTGAGTGGTCCCGCCATCCGCCGACCCTACGTGCCGCTCAGCCCGCGTTGGTGCGCTTGCCGTCGCTCTGCGACGGCAAGCGCACCAACGGGCGGAGATGTGGTTGTCGTCACCGATCGAGCTTGAAGACTCGGGTCGCGTTCTCGTGGAGGAACTTGGGCCACACGTGGTCGCGCAGCGGCACGTCCGGTAGCTCGGAGAAGATCCGCTCGTAGGTCAATCCGGCGGGGAAGTACCCGCTCCAGATGATCTTGTCGGCGCCGCGGGTGTTGGCGTACGCCACGATCTCGGCGGGGTAGTGCTTGGGCGCGAACGCGGTCGTGGAGTAGTAGAGGTTGGGCCATTTGAGCATGAGCTTGACCGCGAGGTCGGCCCATGGTTCGCAGCCGTGGCGGGTGACGAAGCGCAGCTCCGGGAAGTACCAGCACACCTCGTCGATGAGGGCGACGTCTTGAGGCGCGAACGGGATGCGCGGCCCCGGCACGCCCATCGTCGAAGTGAACGCGACGTCAAGCTCGACACACTTGGCGTAGATCGGGAACCATCTCGGGTCGTTGATCGCGACCTGCGGGTACAGGCCGGCGGGGAATGCGAACACCGAGGTGAGGTGGAACTCCGCGGCGTAGCGCTCGATCGTGCGCACCGCGTCGAGACCGTGGTTGGGGTCGATCCCGATCGATGCGGCGAAGCGATCGGGGTGCTCGCGCACTGCTCGGGCTCCGTGCTCGTCCTCGACGCCGGTGACGACCTTGCGAATCTGGAAACGGTCCATCTCGGCGAGCAGGAACTCGATGGGGTCGCCGATCTCGTCCGCCTCCCACTTCGGCACATCCTTGAACATGTATCCGGCCGGCATCTCCAGACCGCCCTCACCGGCCTTGCTCTCCGCGTCGCGCGCTTGATCGCGGATGTAGGAGTAGTAGGCGAACATCTCCTCGCGCGACTTCGGGATCCCCACCGCGGTGTCGATCGCCCCACCAGCCGACAGAGCCGCGTCGAAGGAGGGACTGATGCTCACGAGTCCGCGGGGGCGAGCCTGAACACGCGGCGGGCGTTCTCGTGGAGGAACTTCGGCCACACGTGGTCGCGGAAGCCTACGCCGGGTAGCTCGGAGAAGATTCGGTCGAGGCTGAGGCCGGCCGGGTAGTAGCCCGCGTAGATGATCTTGTCGGCGCCGCGGGTGTTGGCGAAGTCGATGATCTCGGCGGGGTAGTGCTTGGGCGCGAACGCGCTGGTGGAGTAGTAGAGGTTGGGCCACTTCAACATGAGCTTGACCGCGAGGTCGGCCCATGGTTCGCAGCCATGGCGGGTGACGAAGCGCAGCTCGGGGAAGAACCAGCAGACCTCGTCGATGAGCGCGACG
>DASRPD010000088.1:0-18692 GCA_035646535.1 Acidimicrobiia bacterium | reverse complement strand
TGGACCGCGTCGTCCTCACCTCGGACTCGGACGGCGAAGCCGTCGGTCCCCGTCCGATGGGAGCGACACTGGCTGACTCAGGGGCACAGGTGCGGGTCGTCTCGTCCGGACCGACCTCGGCTCGCCTGCGGGTTCGCACCGACGGGCAACCGTTCTGGCTCGTCTTCGGGCAGAGCTACAACGACGGATGGGAGGCGAGCGCCGCCGGTCGCGACCTGGGCCCGCCCGACGTCGTGGACGGCTACGCCAACGGTTGGAGGGTCGATCCGCGTCATCCCGGCACGATGACCATCGAGGTCCGGTGGGCGCCCCAACAGATCGTGTGGGTCGGCCTCGGACTCTCGATCGTCGCGGTGGTGCTGTGCCTTGGGGTTGTGGTGCGGACGGCGCGACGGCTGCGCCCCGAATCGCTCCCGGTCGCGGACGCGCCCTCCGTGCCGTGGCCGTTCTGGGCGGGCGGGTCGGTGGCGTCCCTGCGGGCCGGACTGGCCGTGTCGGTCGCGGTAGGTGTCGGAACGACGATGATCTCCCGCGTCTGGATCGGAGTGGCGTCGGCCGCGGTGACCTTCGTGGCAGCCGTCGTGCCGCGGTCAGCCGGTTTCCCGATGCTGGCGGCGGCGGCGGCGCTCGCGCTGAGCAAGCTGGCCGACCGACCGGAGCTGGCCTGGCTGACCGTCGGCCTCGTCGTTGCCGACCTCGCCGCCGGCGTCGTGCGCTCTCGCCGGAATCCTGAGGTGGGGTAGCCTGGATGATCGGCTGTGGCCGTCGGCGTGACCCATATGCGCAGTCTGGCTGCTTGGGATCCGGCGGGCTCAGGGCAGTGCGCGCGTTTCGTAGATCAGCACCGAGCAACCGTGTCCGACGTTCGGATCAGCCGACAGATGACCATCGGCGACCCTTCGGTCGACAGGAGAGCTGAGTACCCGCGTGGCGAGTGAGCTGGTGTCCAACCCGAGCGAGACTCCCGAGGTCGTGATCATCGGCGCGGGTCCGGCCGGCCTCACGGCCGCCTTCGAGCTGACCCGGCGAGGAAGCGCGTCAACGATCCTCGAAGCCGACGACGTCGTCGGCGGCATCAGCCGTACCGTCGTTCGCGACGGCTGGCGGTTCGACATCGGCGGCCACCGTTTCTTCACCAAGGTCAAGCCGGTCGACGACCTGTGGTTCGAGATCCTCGGCGAGGAGGAATTCCTCCGCCGGTCGCGGATGAGCCGGATCTACTACCGCAACAAGCTGTACGCGTATCCCATCAAGCCGCTCAACGCGCTGAAGAACTTGGGCTTCGTGGAGGCGCTGCGCTGCGTGATCTCGTACTTCGCGATTCGCCTCCGACCGCCGAAGGACCAGAGCACCCTCGAGGGCTACATCGTCGCCAACTACGGATGGCGGCTCTACGAGCACTTCTTCAAGACCTACAACGAGAAGATCTGGGGCGTTCCCCCGTCCGAGCTCTCGGCCGACTTCGGGGCCCAGCGCATCAAGGGGATGTCACTGTTCCAGGCCGTGTGGGAACCGGTCCGGGCCAAGCTCGTCGGTCAGCGTGATCGGGCGGGTCAGGTCACGAGCCTCATCGATGAGTTCAACTACCCCAAGTACGGGCCCGGCCAGATGTGGGAGAAGGCGGCCGGACTCGTCACCGCCGCGGGCACGAAGCTCGTGTTCAACAGCACGGTGACCGGTGTGAGCCTGCGAGACGGCCGCGCCGTCGCGGTCACGGCCGAGACCGACGGGGCGACCACGAGCTATGACTGCACCCACGTCATCTCGTCCATGCCGATGAGCGCACTGCTCCGGGCGATGGATCCCGCACCACCTGCCGACGTGCTCGCGGCGGCGAACGACCTCCGCTATCGCGATTTCATGACCGTCGCGCTGGTCGTACCCCTCGAGTACAGCTTTCCCGACAACTGGATCTACATCCACGACCCCGACGTCGAGGTCGGTCGGATCCAGAACTTCGGCTCGTGGTCGCCCTACCTCGTAAAGGAGGGCCGGACCTGTCTCGGTCTCGAGTACTTCGTGAACGAGGGCGATGACATGTGGGCCAAGTCCGACGTGGACCTGATCGCGCAGGCCAAGTCCGAGCTCGATCGCCTCGGCCTTGCCGATCCTGCACGCGTCGAAGCCGGTTACGTCGTGCGCGTGCCCAAGGCGTATCCGGTGTACGACGATCACTACCGGGCGAACGTCGAGGTCATGCGAGCGTGGCTCGATGAGCACGCGCCGAACGTGTATCCGGTCGGTCGCAACGGCATGCACCGTTACAACAACCAGGACCACTCGATGTACACCGCCATGCTCTCGGTGGAGAACATCTACGGCGCCCAGCACGACGTGTGGTCGGTCAACGTCGAGGCCGAATACCACGAGGAGCATGACGGAGCGGACACGTCGGCGCAAGCACCCCAGGGCACCGGACGTGATGCCCCGGTGATTCCGAGGAGCGTGGCCGACCGGGCCGGTCGAGCGCGGTCGGCGGCTGCACGACCTGGTGACTACCCTCCCGGGGGATGACCCGTACCACCGAACCGGCGGAGCGGCGCCAGCTTGGGACCGAGGTCCGGCCGCGCTTCGACTGCTTCGATGGCCTCCGCGCGATCGCGGCGATCGCGGTCGTGTTCCATCACACCGGCTTCGCGACCGCAGCCACGTTCCGTGACTGGCACGGGACGGGCGACTTCCTCGCCCGAGCCGACATCGGGGTGTCGATCTTCTTTCTCATCTCCGGGTTTCTGCTGTACCGGCCCTTCGTCGCCATGCACCTCGCAGACCGACCGCGTCCCGCCACCGGCGCGTACTTCCGACGTCGCTTCCTTCGCATCTTTCCGGCGTACTGGGCTGCACTCATCGGGATCGCGCTGTTCATCGGCTTCTATCAGGGTCAAGAGCTCAACGGCGTCTGGAGCTGGATCTCCCATCTGGCGCTCGTCCAGGTCTACCAACCCGACCAGTTCTTTCGCGGCATCACCCAGACCTGGACACTGCACGTCGAGTTGAGCTTCTACCTCTTTCTCCCGGTGTACGCCTGGGCGCTGCGACGGGTCGCGGCGCGCACCGGGATCCGAGACCACCTGCGGGTCGAGGTGGCCGGGCTCGCGGTGCTCGCGGCCGTCGGCGTCGTGTCCAACGTGGCGATCCAGTGGGGTGGGTGGCTCTACCTCAGCCGGGTGGGCAAGGCTTGGCTGCCGGCCAACCTCGATCTCTTCGCGATCGGCATGACCCTCGCGGTCGTGAGTGCATGGGCATCCCGGCAAGGATCGATGCCACCGATCGTCGAGCGACTCGGGCGGATCGGAGGCTGGTGGTGGCTGGGCGCCGGCGCCGCGTTCTGGATCGTCTCCAAGGAGGTCGGCATCTCGACTGCGATCACCCGGGTGCCCGACACCGGGATCGAGCGATTCGTCGAGCATTACTTGTACGGGCTGGTCGGCCTGTTCCTCCTGCTGCCGGCGGTGTTCGGAACGGCCCGCAAGGGTGCCGTGCGGTCCTTCCTGCGGCTCGGCCCCGTCGTCTGGTTGGGCCTGATCTCCTACGGCATCTACCTGTGGCACCAAGGTTGGATCAAGGAGGCGTTGCAGTGGACCGACAGCTCGGTGCCCGAAGGCCAGCTCATCCGGGGCCCGTTCTGGGTCGTGCTCGGGATCACGCTTGCCTGCACGATCGTGACCGCGGCGGTGAGCTACTACGGACTCGAACGCCCGGTTCTCCGGCTCAAGGACCGCACGCTCTCACGACGCCGCACCCACCGCGTCTGAGCTCGCCGTCTCCGGACTTGCTCGACGGCTGATCCAACCGATCGCCGTGTCGAGCGCGACGCCTGCCAGCACTACCGCGGCGACGTCGAACGCGATCCGATAACGCGTAATGCCGAACGTGAGCGCGGCCGACACGGCAACGACCGCTGTCACCGCGAGGTAGGGGAGTATGAGCTGCTTGCGGCGCCAGACCAGCACCCCACCGATGATCGCGAGCAGCGTGACGGGGTAGTACATCGCGAGCGCCAGACGCGACGGCCAGAGGCCACGGCGCTCCAGGAGATGATCGAACCCAATGCTCTGCGAAGGTCGGTACACGTGGAAGAGGCGACCAATTCGTGCCGCGATGACCTTCGGTTGTTGCCGGAGATGGGAGCGGACGTAGCGCGTAGCCTGGTCCCGTGCGGCGGCGTCGATCACGGTCTCGTCTTCGGACCCTTGGACCTCGCCGACGCCACACTCCCAAGCCCAGTAACCGAGATATGTACCGGTGTAGGCGGCGGCGCAGTTCCCGTAGCTCATCGCGATCCCCGATCCACCGACGATGAACACACGGTTCTCGAACCGACCGGGCTGGTTGTTGTATGCGACCCACGGTCCAATGAGCACGGCCGCGACGAGCGCGGCCAGGCCGAGGCGCTTCCAGCGGAGACTCCACGAGAACCCGCGCAGTCGGAGCATCATCGGAAGTACGCACAGCGGATACAGCAGGAGCGCTTCGGAGCGTGTGAGGGTGGCGAGCGCGATCCACACGCTGAGGAGCGCGACACGCCCGACCGTCGGGTCTCGCCAGCAGCGGTATGCGGCGAACAAGAACAGCGCGATGAACATCGCGTACGGCGTCTCCGATACCAGCGCGCTGTCGTTGATCCACAGGTTCGGGTAGATCGCGGCGAGCCCGGCGGCGATGAGGCCCGCGCGGTTGCCGGCCAGGTCGCGTGCCGTCAGTCCGATGACCGCGACGGTGATCGCGCCGAGCACACACGTCGCGAGGCGCGCGCCTACCGGCGTGTCGACTCCGAGGAAGGCGGTGAGGCCAAGAAACAGTGGGTAGACGGGCGGGTGACCGGCAGTCGGGACGTAGCGCTGATCCTGGAACCAAATCAGCGGGTTGCCGAAACCCACTCCGCTCGCCAGCATCTGTCCGGCCTCGTAATACCACCGGTTGTCGGTCAGCGTGCCCAGTGGCTGACCTCGTCGCCCGAAGTACGTGAATGCCCACCGAATGATCAACGCCGAGCCGGTGATCGCGGCGAGCCCCGCGGTGAAGTCTCGGGTCAGTCGAGGTGGGCGCCAGCGGATCATCGCGTCACCGTCGCTCGTCGCGCCCGCCGAGTCTTGGGCGCCGGTCGTGTCGGCGTCGACGTCGACGGGATGCACGCTCATCGGAGAGGAAACAGGCTAGCCGGTCACCTACCCGTGCCCTCGGCCGCCCAGCCCGTGCGTCGCGAGGCTGCTGATGGAGCCGCTTGCTAGCGTGCTCGGATGTCATCGCGGAGAGGCTTCGCGCTCGCCCTCGCGGTGATCTCGCTCGGTGCGCTCGTTCTTCGGGTCGTGTACGTCTTGGTCCTGCGTGATCAGCACACCGACTTCTTCGGCGACGCGCTCTTCTACAGCAAGGCCGCAACCGCGCTGGCCCGGGGAGACGCGTTCTCGCAGCCGCTGACGGCCTTCACCGACAATCCGATCCCCGCGGCGGAGCACCCACCGCTCTACATCGTCTGGCTGGCGATTCCAGCCTTCCTGACCGGCGGCCACGAGTTCTCCCAGACGGCCCAGATGCTCTGGTCGTCCGTGCTGGGAACAGGCACGATCGTGCTCATCGGGCTCGCGGGACGACGGATCGCGGGTGATTGGTGCGGGCTCCTCGCCGCCGGCCTCGCGGCGGTGTACCCGAACATCTGGGTCCATGACGGTGAGCTGTTGTCCGAGACGATGGCGATGTTCACGGTCGCGCTCGTCATCTTGGCGGCGTACCGGTTCGTCGACCGGCCCAACCTGGCCCGAGCGCTGGGGCTCGGCGCCGTTTGTGGGCTGTCGGCGTTGGCGCGCCCCGAGCTGCTGTTGTCGGTCGGCCTCGTGTTCGTGCCGGTGGTCGTGTTCGCTCGATCGGTTCCGTGGCGGGAGCGCATCACTGCCCTCGCCGGCGGAGGCGTCGTGGCCCTTCTCGTGATCACCCCGTGGGTGGCTTTCAACCTCAGCCGGTTCGAGGAGCCCGTGTACCTGTCGGTCAACTTCGGGGCGACGCTGTCGGCCGCCAACTGCGACGACACGTACTACGGCCCGAACATCGGCTACAAGAACTATCAATGCGGCTACGACGTGTACGAGCAGGTCGTCGAACCCGGCATGGACCCGTCCGAAGGCGCCCAGGCCATCCAGGACGAGACAGTGACCTACATCCGGGCCCACCGCTCGCGCGTGCCGCTCGTGGTCGCAGCGCGTGTCGGGCGCATCCTCGGTGTCTTCCGTCCGTCGACCGACCTGAACTTCGACGAGTACGTCATGAAGCGGAACCCGATCGTCGCTCGCAGCACACAGGTCACGTGGTATCTCCTGGCCCCACTCGCGGTGATCGGGGCGGTGATCCTTCGACGCCGTCGAGTTCCCCTGTTGCCGCTCGTCGGGTTCCCGGCGATCGTGTTGGTCTCGGTAGCTGTGACCTTCGCTCAGCTTCGCTATCGCGCCCCGGCCGAGCCCGCGGTGGTGTTGCTCGCCGCGGTGGCCCTCGAGGCCGGGGTGCGCCGCCTCCGCGCGCGGCCCGGGGATGGGTCGGCGCGTCGCGACGGTGATGACGAGGTCCCGACCGATCCGGTCGCGGCCGGCACCCCTCTCGCGGCACCGTGAGGCTCGCCTGGAGTCGGTTCGCCTGGGTCCTTGCCGCGATAACCCTCGTGGGGCTGACCCTGCGAGTGGGATACGTCGTCGCCGTCGCGTGGGACGCGCCGCTCAAGGGCGATCAGGTGTACTACAACGCCCAGGCCAATCGGTTGGCGCAGGGTCACGGATTCGTCGAGCCCTTCGATGTCGACCTGAACGTGCGCCGCACCGGCACGGGACCGTCGGCCGAGCACCCGCCGCTCACCGCGATCGTGCTCGCGCCGGTGTCGTGGGTAACGGACCGACTCCCGTGGGTCGACGTGGACACTCGTCGGGGAGACGTGCACGCGCCCGCGCATCGCCTCACACTCGCGATCATCGGCTCGTTGAGCGTCGTGATGATCGGGCTCCTCGGCCGGGAGGTGCGAGGTGAGCGAGCGGGTCTCATCGCGGCGGGCATCGCGGCGCTGTACCCGAACCTCTGGGTCAATGACGGCCTCGTCATGGCCGAGAGCCTGACCGTCATCGCCGTCGTCTGGGCTCTGTACCTCGTCTACCGATACCGCCGCGCGCCGAGGGTTCGCACGACCGTGCTCCTCGGCGTCGCCGCCGGACTCGCGGCCCTCGCGCGCGCCGAGATGATCCTGCTGGTTCCCTTCCTCGTCGTGCCCGCGCTCCTCGGGACGGGAGCGTCGTGGCCAGTTCGCTGGCGCCGAGCGGCGATCGGTGTCGTCGCCGCGGGAATCGTCGTCGGTCCTTGGGCGCTCTTCAACCTGACCCGCTTCGAGGATCCGACGTTCCTGTCGACCAACGATGGTCAGACGCTGCTGGGGGCCAACTGCGACCCGGCCTACCACGGGCGTGCCGCCGGTCTCTGGCACTTGAGCTGCCTTCCCGACGTGCCCGGCGATCGGTCCGAGGTGAGCACCGAGTACAAGCGCCGGGCAAGCGACTACATCGGCGATCACCTCGATCGCGTGCCGTCGGTCGTGGCGATCCGCGTCGGTCGACTCTGGAACGTGTATCGCCCTGCCGACATGGTTTGGTACAACGAAGGCGAAGGGCGCGAGCGCTGGGTGTCGCGCCTCGGTCTCTGGTCCTTCTACCCACTCATGGCGCTCGCGACGGCCGGCGCGTTCATGTTGCGGCGGTCGTGGGGCCGGCTCTGGCCGTTGCTGGCGCCGATGGCGATCGTGACTGGCGTCGCGGCGTTGAGCTACGGCCAGGCGAGATTCCGGGCGCCCGCCGAGCCCGGCATCGTCGTGCTGGCTGCGGTGGCGGTGGTCGGGTTCGCCCGGGGGAGGCGCCGCGGGCCGACCGGCGAGGCCGGGAAGGCTGAGCCAGACCGGAACCCGGCGTTCGACCAGCCCGAGCCGGCTGCCTAGGCTGGTCACCTTGTGAGCAGCGGCGGAAGGACCCGCGAGGGTAATGGCGTGAAGCGGATCGGCGTCCTCGTCGTGGCCTATAACGCAGCCTCGACGCTTGCGGCGGTGTTGGATCGGATTCCTCGAGACTTCGTCGACCGGATCGACCGCGTCCTGGTCCACGACGACTACAGCCAGGACGCCACCTACCTCGTGGGGCTCGGCTACCAGCAGACGACACCCGAGCTTCCGCTCGAGGTGATCCGTCATCCACGGAACCTGGGCTACGGCGGGAACCAGAAGGCCAGCTACGCCTGGGCGATGGAACACGGACTCGACATCGTCGTGCTGCTCCACGGCGACGGTCAGTACGCGCCCGAGCTCCTCCCGGAGATGGTCGCGCCCCTGGAGCGTGACGAGGCCGACGCGGTCTTCGGCTCACGCATGATGGAGGCGGGCGCCGCGCGTCGGGGCGGGATGCCGATGTACAAGTACGTCGGCAACAAGATCCTGACCGGGATCGAGAACGCGGCGGCAGGGATGGATCTCAGCGAGTGGCACAGTGGTTACCGCGCGTACAGCGTCGAGGCGCTCCGAGAGCTACCGCTGGAGATCACGTCCGACGGTTTCGACTTCGACACCCAGATCATCCTCCAGCTCCACGAGGCAGGGAAGCGGATCGTCGAGATTCCGATCCCCACCTACTACGGCGGAGAGATCTGCCACGTCAACGGCTTGAAGTACGCCGCGGACGTCACCCACGCGGCATTGCGGTATCGCGCGCACAAGATGGGACTGGGAACCGGCGAGACCGCCTTCGCCACCGAGCACTACGAGATGAAGGACAGCGCGGCGACGTCGCACGGGCGGCTGCTCGAGATCCTCACTCGGCTGCCGCCGTCGCGCATCCTCGACCTCGGGTGTGACGACGGCTCGATGGGGGAGCGGCTCCGCCTGGCGGGCCACGAGGTCACCGGCGTCGACCTGCACAAGCTCGAGGGTGTCGGCGACCGGCTCGACCGCTTCGTCGAGTTCGATCTCGAGTTCGGCGTACCGCCCGAGGTGGGGGGCGACTACGACGTGGTGCTGGCCGCCGACGTGCTCGAGCACGTGCGGCGTCCGGACCTCCTCCTCGCCGACATCCGATCTCGACTGACTCCGACCGGGAAGGTTGTCACCAGCGTTCCCAACATGGGTCATTGGTACCCACGTGTCCGGGTCGCCGCCGGCCGATTCGACTACGACCGCCGCGGCATCCTCGACTCGGGGCATCTCCGGTTCTTCACCCGTCAGAGCTTCGAGCGGCTCGTCCGCGCCGGCGGGTTCGAGATCCGTCACCGCGATGCCGTGGGGGTGCCGTTCGAGGTCAGCAAGCGTGGCGTGGCCGCGCCGGCGCCGGCGTCGGGCCTGCGCCGCACGGTCGAGGCCGTGGAGAGCGTCGCGGTCGGAACTTGGCCCACGTTGTTCGGCTATCAGCTCGTCTACGTCCTCGCGCCCGCCGCGGAGCGTTGAGCGAAGCCGGTCGCCGGGATCCTCGAGTGCAGGCACCCGCGGGCGCCGAGGTGGGCGATGGCATGAGTGACAACGACGTGGGTGACCGCACCTTGGTCGTCATCCCGGCTTACAACGAGGCCGATTCGATCCCGCCGGTGCTCGAAGGGCTGGGCCGGCAGCGACCGGATCTCGATGTGCTCGTCGTCTCCGACGGCTCGTCGGACGACACCGCGCGGATCGCTCGCGCCGCGGGTGTCGCCGTGGTCGAGTTGCCGTTCAACCTCGGGATCGGCGGCGCGCTCCGGACGGGCTTTCGGTACGCCGTCGAGCACGACTACGCCTCGGCCGTACAGTTCGACGCGGACGGTCAGCACGATCCCGACGCGATCGCGGCGATCACGGCCCCGCTGGCCAGTGGCGCCGACCTGGTCATCGGCAGCCGTTTCGTGGAGGGTGGCGCGCCGACCTATGCCGTGAGCCGTACCCGCCGGCTGGCCATGCGGGGCCTCGAGCGGGTTGTTCGCACGCTGGTCGGTCGCCGATTCACCGATACCAGCTCCGGATTCCGGGCGTTTTCGCGCCCAATGCTGGTGTACTTCGCGCGCAGCTATCCGGTCGAGTACATGGACTCGGTCGAGGCGCTCGTGCTCGCCAACAACGCCGGGTTCGATGTTCGAGAGGTGGCGGCGGACATGCACGGTCGGACGGGGGGCGCGCCGTCGACGCGGAGTTGGCGGCTCATCTACTACTACGCACGGCTGCTGGTCTTCCTCCTGACGTCCTACACCCGGCCCGCGAGCCGCGCAGACCGTGTCACGCCCGATCCGTCCGAGCGTGCTCGCGCGTCTGATGACTCGACCATCGAGGAGGCAAGCTGATGAGCCTGCGGGCCCACCTCGCGATCTTCGTCCTCGCGGTGTTGACGTTGGTGTTCATCCTGCGCCTCGTACGGCGGCATCGGCTCCGGGCCAAGTACTCGGTGCTGTGGATCTCGCTCGGGGCGGCATTGGCCATCGTGGCGGCGGCTCCGAGGCTGCTCGAGGGGATCTCGGACCTCGTCGGCATCAGGACGCCGGTCTTCACCTTCTTGCTGATGGCCATCACGTTCTTGCTGATCCTGGCCTTGCACTTCTCGTGGGAGCTCTCGCGGCTGGAGGACCGGACGCGCGCCCTGGCCGAGGAATGTGCGTTGCTGCGCGAGGAGGTCGGTCGCGCCCGCGAGGATCCGGGGCGCGGGTCAGCCAGCGCCGGAGCGCAGCCACCTCCGTAGCCCACAGTGCGCCCGCGCCGGCGACGGCGCCCCGTCACACCGGATGGGCTTCGACGATCATCCCCTCGGCGACGAACGGTGCGCCCAGGCGCGCGGCCGTGCGCTCGGCCCAGAGCAGCGCGCGAGCCCCGGCTTCGAGGACGCGCGCACGGGCGCCCACACGTTGAAGTGGCTTCATCGATGGGACGAAGGTCGACCAGCGCGCGGGTTGCCAGTCGTGTCGCCGCAGGAGCGTGTCGAGCGTCAGCCAGGAGAAGTTGAGGACGTGGTCGGGATGGGTGATCTCGATGCCCGCGAACGCGAGGAGCGCGTTGCCGAGGCTGCTCGCGTTCGGTGTGGTGAGCACGAGCTTTCCGCCGCGGGTGACGAGGGGTCGCATCGCATCGAGGAACGCGCCCGGCGCGTCGACGTGTTCGATGACCTCGCCCGCGAGCACAACGTCGGCCGGCTCGATGCCGAGCGCCTCGATGGCGTCCCGGTCGCAGGCATCGGCCAGGTACGCCTCGTACCCGTCGGCGTTCGCTCGCTCCACTCCGGCGGCGTCGACGTCGATGCCGACGAGGCCGGACGTCACCGACGCGAGGTGGCTGTGGAGCCAGGTGCCCGCTCCGTGCTGCATCTCGTCGTAGCCCGCATCCGCGAAGCCGACGTGGACGACCCGTCGGCCGCGACAGAGTCCGCTGACGTAGGGAAACCGGTCGACGAGGCGCGCCGCGGGGAGCCGGTGGAGCATCGTGAGCTGGTCGGAGCCGCGGGAACTCATGCCGCGAGCTGACTGGCATGAAGCGACGAGAGGCGCTCACCGAGCGGCGGCGCCACACGGCCGGCGAAGAGGCGATCGAAGCGATCGAACATCCGGTCACGCCCTCGCCAGATGATGCTGCTTCCGAGTCCGCCTGCTTCGGGGAGGACCCGGAACGGCTCGTCCGGGTCGAAGTCATAGGGGTGCCCGTACGACCAGAGCATCGGTGCCTTCCCGTGGGCGGCGAGGAGCGTTCGTGTCGCGATCCAGGGAAGGTTTCGAAGCCACACCGCGGCCAGGAACGGGAGACCCCGGGAAGCGACACCGGCGACGGGGCAGGGCAGCTCCACCAGCCCGCTCGGCCATCGGAACGGCACTCGTGGCGCGCTCGGGTCCCCGAACAGTGGGTGGCGGATGGGGAGCACGCTGGATGAGTAGCGGTAGCCGAGATCGGCGAGCACGTCGGTGACCCAGCGGGTCGAGCTCACGAGTGAGAACTGAGGGGCCCGGAAACCGCTGATCGGCTGCTGGGCGAGATCCTGTGCCCGAGCCGTGGTGGCTCGCATGGCATCGGTGAAGCTCGCTCGCGCCTCGAGCGTGAGCGGTCGGTGCCGCGGAGCATGGACGCCAACCTCGTGGCCGCCCTCGGCGATGGCTCGAACGAGCGTCGGTTCGTGTTCGATCACGTCCCCGACGACGAAGAAGGTCCCACAGATCCCGCGCTCGGCCAGGAACTCGAGCACCGCGTACGTTGCCGCCACGTGGCGAGGCTCTTCGTGACGATGCTCGCGGTGGTCCTCGACGTCGAGGGTGAACGTGATCGGAGCGCGCACCGCCATGGAGATCAGCGGGCTCCGCTCGGGCGGCGCATCAGAACGCGTCCACGTCGAGGAACTCGTAGGTCGAGATCCGGAGCGCGTCCTGGTCGTCGCCGTCCTGGAGCGTCTGCACCAACCAGAAGAGCGGCGAAGGGCGCAAACGCTTCGGCGGCTCGAAGCCCCGGACCACGACGTGCTCGTTGAGGCCCCCGTAGATGGCGACAGGTGCCCGGTGACGGCGGCATGCCGCCGCGACGATCCGGCGGGCCGAGATCGGACCGTGGCGGTTGCCGCGGGGCAGGAGCTTCATGATGACCGCCGCCGGGACGCCCCGTTGCACCGTGCGGGTACTGACGCCGATCACGTCGGGCGCGACGTGGAGCGCGTAGTCGACGTCGGGACGGGAGAGCCGCCACCGCAGGCTCTCGGTGGTCCAGGAGTTCGTGACCCCCGTGACCGGGTACTCGTCGATGTCGGCGGTCAACGTGGCGAACCGATCCCCGGCAAGCAACTCCGGTGTGCAGTCCACCGTCTCGATGTCGGAGCCGCCCCACGCGGTCGGGATGGACAGGCGCACCGGCATCTGGCCGATGAGGCGCCACCCCAGATGCTTGACGCCCGCGCCGACCGCCTTCTCATTCGGCAGCGCGGTGAGGAGCCGTCTCCCATCGGCGGTGGCGTCCGCGTAGATCTCCCGGGCGAGGGACATGAAGTAGCCCTCGCGCTGCGTGCCGCTGCGGGTCACGGCGTGCAGCGAGTACGCACCGGGCATCAGGCCCGTCTCGTCACGGTAGTTCTGGGGGATCAGCGCGTAGTGGCAGACGAGCTCGCCGTCTTCGTACGCGAACTTCTGGTAGGCGTCGCCGAGGGGGTTCTCCTCGTACAGCCAACGCAGATAGCGCGGGTCGTCATAGCGGGCGTCGGGAAGCTCGGCGTTGAGGAGCTCGTTCGTCGCGGTGAGGTCATCCAGCGGCATGGTGAGGCTCCGGAGGAGGGGCCGGCAAGGCCGGTCGGCGGAATCGGGTCCAGAGCGCGTCGAGCGCGACGCCGGCGACGATGACGAACCCGGGCTCGACGCTGACCCGGTAGCGCAGGACACCGTAGGTCGTCGCGGCGGCGATTGTCACGGTGATGGCGGGCGCGATGATCGGCGAGATCGGCCGGCCCCTCCGCTTGAGCACGACGAGCCCGCCGATCGCGAACGGCAGCAGGGCCCAGTAGGACCAGAACGCAGCGACCGAGGCCCCCTGGGTGCGTCCCTCCCAGGTGGCGTTGTACCGGATCGTCTGCGCGGGGTGGTACACGTCCCACAGCCGCCCGACGCGTGCCGCGACGACACCGGGCAGGTCGTCGAGCCGAGCCTTCGTGTAGTCGATCGCCTCGTTGCGGAGGACCACGTCGCGTTCTGAGTAGTCCCCGGGCGGCTGGGTCTTCTGGCAGAACCAGTACCACCCGCGGTAGTCGCCGTACCAGGCTTCGTCGCAACTGGCCGCCTTGAGCACCGTGCCCCAGTGATCGGTCATGAAGACGGGCTTCTCGAAGCGGGTCAGGTTGTAGGCGACCCACGGGCCGACGAGTACGAGCATCGCCACGGCGGCAACGACGAGCAGCTTGAGTCGTTGGGCGATCGCGATCTCGCGCATTCCGTAGAGGAGTGGCAGCACGAGAGTCGGCGCGAGGAACACGACCTCGCCCCGTGACAACGCGGCGAGGCCGAGCGCGAGGCCGAGTCCCACGGCCCGGGAGACCTCACGGCGCTGCCAGAACGCGTAGGCCGCGTACAAGACGATCGGCATGCACAGCACCGTCATGGGTTCGGACAGCAGCATGCCGTCGTTGATCCAGAGGTTCGCGTACACCGCTGCGATCGCGGCGGCGATGAGCCCGGCGCGCCTCGAGGCGATCTGACGGCCCACGAGCCCGATCATCGCGACGCCGCCGGTACCCAACAGAGCCGACGCGAGCCGATGCGCGTCCACGGACCGGAATCCGAGCTTGGACACGAAGCCCAGATAGATCGCGTACGAGGGAGGGTTCGCCGCGAGCTGGATCTCCTTGCCGCGCTCGTACCAGTCGAACGGGTTGATGAACCCCTTGCCGTCAGCCAGAGTCCAGGCCTGGAGGTGGTAATACAGCGCGTCCCCGTTGACCTTGTAGTCGGAGTACCCCACGAGGACCCACCACACGCGCACGGCCAGCGCCACCGCCACGATGATGCCCATGCCGATGAGGAAGGGCCTGTCGGCGCGAACCGGGGTACGGCCACCATGCCCAGTGGGCAACTCGCCGCCCGGGACCGAGACGCGGCCGGGCACCGGTCTCGGTGCCTCGTCGTCGACCGTGCTCACGAGCCCCCCGTCTTGGTGCGTCGCGGTGTCCCACCGGCTCACGATGGTGTGCGGCGCGACTTCGCGGCGCGCCCGAGCGGGCGGCCGCTCCGAGGCCCCGAGGCTAGTCGGGACCCCGCCGACCAGGACTTCCCCACGCTGGGCGGTCAGCGACTCCGCTCGGTAGGCTGGCCGGATGCTTCGCACAGTTGCTGAATACGTCGAGTCACTTCGGGACGGACGGCGCGTCTTCTACCAAGGATCCTTGGTGGAGGACGTCACGGCCGAGCCCGATCTGCGGGTCGCCATCGATATGGCAGCGCTCGACTTCGAGCTCGCCCACGACCCCGACCATCGGGACAAGGTGCTGGTCAAGGACCCGGACTCCGGCGCCGAGATCCCATTGCTCTACCAGGAGCCGCGCTCGCCCGCCGACGTGCAGGCCCGAGGTGAGGTGATCGAGCTCGCGACGGCCAAGTGTGCGGGGATCCCGCCGCTCATCAAGGAGATCGGCACCGACGCGCTGTTCGCCCTGCTGCGGGTGACCGACGGTGAGTACTACGAGCGAGCCCGGGCGTTCTACGAACACTGCCGTGACGGCGATCTCGCCGTGGCGGTCGCCCAGACCGACGTGAAGGGCGACCGGTCGCTGGCGCCGAGCGCGCAACCCGATCCCGATCTGTACCTCCACGTCGTCTCGGAATCGACTGAAGGCATCGTGGTCCGCGGCGCCAAGATGCACACCTCTGCCAGCGTCAACGCCAACGAGATCATCGTGTTGCCCACTCGGGCCATGGGTCCCGACGACGCCGACTACGCGGTGTCGTTCGCCGTCCCGGTCGCGACGCCCGGCCTCACGCTGTACACGTCGAGCCACGGCGCGGGCACGCGCGGTCCGTTCCAGTTCCCGGCGGCGTCTCGGTCGAAGATGCTGGACACACTGACTGTGTTCGACGACGTGTTCGTGCCGTGGGAGCGGGTGTTCGCGTTCCGCCAGCCGGAGTTGGCCGGACCCCTCGCGTTGACCTTCGTCGAGTACCACCGCTTCACCGCGGTCAGCTACAAGCTGCCGCTCGTCGACACGTTCGTCGGTGGCGCGGCCCGCATCGCCGACATGAACGGCGTGGGCAAGGCCGGACACATCCGCGACAAGCTCACCCACCTCATCAACTACGCGGAGACCGTGCGTGGTCTCACCGAGCTGGCCGCGCTCCGGAGCCGGGAGGGTCGCCGCGAGATCTGGTATCCCGACCCGATGACCACCAACATGGCCAAGTACACGTTCGCGTCGGGGTATCCGGCGGCAGTCGAGATGGTGCAGAACTGCGCCGGCGGTCTGCTCGTGACGGGCCACGGCGACGCCGACTGGGCGGATCCCGAGGTGCGGACCGTGCTCGAGAAGTACTTCGTGGCGGCCTCACCGGCCGAGCCGCGGCTGCGTCTCATGCACCTGCTGTCCGATCTCACCGCCGGCGACCTGGGCGGATACCACGCGGTGCTCGCCGTGCACGCGGAAGGCTCCGTCGAGGCCGAGAAGATGCAGATCCTGCGGTCGTACGACCCCACCCGCGCGTTCAGCCTGGTCGGCGAGCTCGCGCAGCTCGAGGACTGAGCGCCGCCGGGGTGCCTCAGGCGGAGGCGTCGACCCGGTCCGCCGGGGGCGAGAAGGTGCCGGCCATTCGTTCCAGCATCGTGCCGGAGCCGCCCGACCCTGCGAGCGCGGTGAGCGCGTCGTAGCCCTCCCGCCGTCGCCGCCAGAGGGCGTCGACGAAGCGGACGTTCAGGTCGCGCCGGAGTGGGAGGTACCCGATCTCCCACACCATGATCAGCCCCCAGAACGCGAGGTCGGTGCTCGCACCACCCGGCCGGAGATGGGTGCGGATGCGCATCGAGCCCTGGGCGAAGTGGGTGATCCGGCTGTCGATCGCCTCGGCGAGCACGCCTTCGGGGATCCGGATGATGCAGGCGGCGTCGTCCGGTGGCCGGCGCAGCGCGAGGACTCGCTTCGTCCGGAAGTCGATCGTCCAGAACGGGCGGTCCGAAGAGGGGACCTCGAAGACCACCGGTCGGCCCAGCGCGGCGGCCCGAATCGGCATCGGTACGGCGCGGGCGAAGTCCTCGAAGTAGTCCGCGAAGGTCCGGAAGTCCAGGACGCGAGTTGCCTCGAGCTCGCGCTGGCGGTCGAGCGTGGGGCGGATTCGGGCCCGTTCCTCCTCGATGTGGGCGGGTCGGTCGCTCCACCAGTCACCGCCGCGGTGTTCGAAGCCCGCCTCGGGCGTCCACGAGGAGCCGGGGTCGAGGGGAACGAGCTCGGTGTCGCCGAGCCCGCCCACGCGTTCGACGTAGGTGACGAGCTCAGCGGGGGTGACCCCGTGCTCGTTGAGATCGAGGGTCTCGTCGTGCAGGAACGCCGCGAAGCTCGCGAAGGGAATGGCGTAGCGCGGCCGGAGGTGACGGGCACACTCGACGAAGTCGCGCATCGTGGACTCGCGCGTGACGAGCGCCAGATCGGCGGGATCGTCGGCGGTGTAGCAGTACGGGTAGCCCTGGGCCCAGGAGAACGTCTTGAGCATCATCGTCGGCCGGCCCCAATCGGCGATGACCTGGTCGAGCGCTCGGCCTCGGATCTTGCAGTCGTTGAGGTCGACGACCACCGCGTCACCGCTGCGTACCACGAGGGCCGTGTCGTCGAACCCGTACTGGTAGGAGGCGATCTCGAGATCTGGACCCAGACGGATTCGCTCGCCGTGGCGTACCTCGGTGACATCGGAGAAGCCGAGCTTCTCGAGCTCGCCGCGCATCACGTCGACGCCGAATCGGCTCACGTGGACGTGGGCCCCGCGATCCATCTTTCGCAGGCTCGGGTAATGGAAGTGATCCGGGTGATGGTGGGTGAGGTAGATGAAATCGGGCGACCACCACGCCGGATCGGGCTCACCGATCGGTGGGTAGTGCCACCACGAGCGCCATCCGACCGAGCCGACGAGCCAGGGGTCGACGATGAGCGACCCGGAGTCCGTCTCGACGTACAGGCAGGCGTGACCGATGAAGGTGAAACGCATCGAAGCCAGGCTACGGGAAACCACCCGACGCGAGCAGGGCCGGAAGTCACCAACGGCCGAGGGGCACCCGGTCGGTCAGCATGCTGCGCCACGACGTGCCGAGTTGGCGTCCCCCGGCGTGACCCGGAATCCCGCCTGTCGTAGCCTCCCGCCATGGCATCGAGCGCGGACGAACGGCTGACCGGCGAACGACCGATCGAGGGTCACACCCCCGATTCGCTCCTCGCGCTGCACGACGCCGGCTACCGGGAGGTGATCGCCCGAGTGGGCGACGGAGTCGTGCTCGACATCGGTTGTGGCGTCGGAGCCGAGACGATTCGTCTCGGCGGTCCCGACCGCTTCGTCGTCGGTGTCGATTACCACCCCGCGACTGCGATCGCCGCCCAGCGCGAGTGGGGTCCACAGGGCTTGCGATTCGCCGGCATGGACGGCGGCCGGTTGGCCGTGCGGGACCACTCGGTCGACCACGTGTGCTCATCGCACATCATCGAGCATTTCACCGCGCCCGAGACCCACGTCGCCGAGATCGCCCGAACGCTTCGCCCCGGCGGTGCCGCGTACTTCCTCACGCCGAATCGAACCGCGGATTTCGAGAACCCCTTCCACGTGTACCTGTTCAACGCCTCCGAGCTCGAGTCGATGCTCCGGCTCTTCTTCCACGAGGTCGAGATCGTCGGGCTCGACGCCAGCGAGGCGGTCAAGAGCGATTTCGCGGCGCGGCGCCGAAGTGGTGAGCGTCTGCTGAAGCTCGACGCGTTCGACATTCGGCACAAGCTCCCTCGCTCCTGGTACATCTGGGCCTACACCCGGGCGCTGCCCGTGGTGTATCGCTTGGTCGCCGGCGACCAATCGGGCGGTCATTCCGGCATCACCGCCGACGACTTCTTCGTGTCCGACCAGGTCGACGACACGACCCCGGTCCTGCTCGCCACCGCCCGCTCGCCGAGGATCGACTGACGAGCCTGCGCCCTCGACATCGACCCGAAAGGCCCAGTTGCTGCCGGGTAGGCTCGACGTTCTTACGGGGGTAGGGGGTGCGC
>DASRPD010000087.1:0-10693 GCA_035646535.1 Acidimicrobiia bacterium | reverse complement strand
GGTGTCGTGTCGGCGCCGACGACGAGGGCGACGTCGACGAGGCCGGCCAGGATCTGGGCGCGCGCCGCGCCCAGTGCCGTCGCCCCGGAGGCGCACGCCGCGTACGCGGAGACGACTGGCGCGCCCTGCCAGCCGAGGGCCTGCGCGATGCTCGCCCCGGCGACGTAGCCGGGATAGCCGTTGCGCACGGTCTCGCCGCCGGCGACGAACTGCACGTCACGCCACTCGACGCCCGCGTCGGCGAGCGCGGCCCGCGCCGCGACGACGCCGTACTCCACGAAGTTGCGACCCCACTTGCCCCAGGGGTGCATGCCGATGCCGAGCACCGCGACCGGGTCTGTGCTCATCGGGTTGCCTCCTGGTCGACTGTCGGATTTGCGGCCCCGGTCATCCGCCAGGCCCACATCGTGTATTCGTGCTCGTCGTCGGCGTACAGCGTGCCGATGGTCAGCTCCACCGGTGCGCCCACGGCGAGATCCGCCGGGTCATCGCCCGCCGCGAGCGGACCGAGGACGACCATCTGCTCGTCGACCAGCTCGACCGCGACGACGGTGTACGGCACGAACGGATCGGGTGACACGTACGGCGCGGGCGGCTGATAGTGGTTGGTCGTCCACGACCACACCCGGCCGGTGCGGCTCAGCGTCGTCTCGTCGAGCTCTTCGTCCGGTGCCGACGGGTTGCGCGAGAACGCGAGGCTCTTGGGGAAGAAGTAGCTGCCGGTCTGGGTGCCCCGGCTGGCGATGAGGCGTGGCTCGGCTTCGTCGGTGAACCAGCCGTCGATGGCTGGTAGGCGAGACTTCATGACGGTGTCCCTTCCAGCCGGCGCAGCGTGGCGACGGCCTGGTTCATGATGCGGCTGATGAGCTCCGCGACGGTCGGGAGCTCGTCGATGACGCCGACGTTCTGACCGGTGGGCAGGATCCCCGCGTCGAGGCGGCCCTCGACCATCGCGGCGCGGGTGAGCATGGGCGCATTCGCGGCCATCGCGAGCTGGGCCAGGCTGAGATCCTGGCTCTTGCGCATGTCCATGCCCTCGGAGGCGAGGTCCCGGAGCGACGTGCCGGTGAGCTTGCGGAACGCGAGGGCGTTGCGCAGTGCACGCGGTAGCGCGCGGAGCCGGCCCGCGCCGGCGAGGTGTTCCACCATGACGGTGCGGATGACGCGCTGGGGGTGGCCGTCGATCGCGGTCGTGACGACGGTGCCGGTGACCGGTGTCTCGAGGTACACGGCCTTCACCGCGTCGGGGACCGTGCTCTCCCGGGTGAGCAGGAAGCGAGTGCCCATGGCGATGCCGGCGGCGCCGTAGGCCAGCGCGGCGACGAGCCCGTGGCCGTCGTAGAAGCCCCCGGCGCCGAGAACGGGGATGTCCACCACTTCGGCCACCTGGGGTAACAGCAAGGTGGTGGGCACGGTGCCGGTGTGGCCGCCGCCCTCGCCGCCCTGGGCGATCACCGCGTCGACGCCCCACGCGGCCACCTTCTCGGCGTGGCGGCGGGCCCCGACCGTCGGTACGACCACGACGCCGGCGTCGGTGAGCTGCTTGACGAGCCGTTCGCCGGGCGCCTGGGCGAAGCTCGCGACGCGCACACCTTCGTCGACGATGAGGCGGATGCGTTCGTCGATGTCGGGCTGGTCGGAGCGCAGGTTCACGCCGAAGGGCTTGTCGGTGCGTTCCTTGACGTCGTGGATGGCCGTGCTGAGCTCGTCGAGGGTCATCGTGGCCGACGCAAGGATGCCGAGCCCGCCGGCCGTGCTCGTGGCCGCGGTGAGCCGCGCTCCTGCCACCCAGCCCATCCCGGTCTGCACGATCGGGTACTCGACGCCGAACAGCTCACACGCCGCGGTGTGCAGCGCGGGATGCGCCGCGGTCACGGGTTCGGGACCTCGCGCTCGCGCAGGCCCGTGGGGTCGACGACGTCTCGGATGATGGCGAGCTCGTCGGGCGTCGGGTCGCGGGTCACCTCGACGTCGTCACCGACGACGAGGTCGAAGCCGGTTGCCTCGACGACCTCGTCGACCGTGATGCCGGGATGCACCGAGCGGAGGCGCATGGAGTGTTCGGGAGTCTCGAAATCGAGCACCCCGAGGTCGGTCACGACCCGGCGGATCTCGTGGAATCGAGATGCCTCGGGTCCGAGCTCGGCGGCGCGGTCGTAGCCGACGCCGCTGACCACATCGACCTGGGGGACGAACACCTTGGGGGAGTGGGCCGGGATCCAGTAGCTGGTCGTGTTCTGGATCGTGTTGCCCGGTGCGCCGCGGAACCCGAGGAGCTGGGCTTTGGGCCGGTCCCACGGTCCGACGAACGCGAAGTTCTGGTTGCCGAAGCGGTCGAGCTGCGACGCGCCCATCATCACGTGTCGCCGTCCCGACCACACGATGTCGAACATCGAGCGGTAGGGGTTCCAAGCTTCGATGACCTTGGGCTCGGTGGTCTCGCCGACCGGACGGGGGCCGGCCACCAGGGTCGCCTCGCCGTCGGTCATGACCAGGTCCGGTTCGAAGCTCGCCCGCGCGAGCCGGCCGCCGATCATGGGGATCGTGCCGATCGGGTTGGCGAGCCGTTCGCCGTCGCCACGGAAGCACTCCGCCACCGCGACGACGCAGTACTCGGCCCGAGTCACCAACCCGGTCGTATCGGTCATCGGAGCCCCACGACCGTGCGGTAATCGTCGTGGCCGCCGCAGTCGAGGTACTGGGCCTGCCACGCGGCCCACGCTTCGGGTGATTTGGCCGTCGCCGCGTACTCTTGCTGGAAGGCCTCGTCGCGGCCGTAGTCAGGCACACATTCGGTGAAGTGCGCGCCGAAGGGTGCCTCGACGATGCCGTCGGTCATGAGTCGGTTGATGTGCAGCGTCTGGAGCGCGCCGCCGGCGAGCAGGTCGTCGGTGGCGACGATGCGCTCGACGCTCATGAACCGCTTCTCGGCCGCCATGCAGAACAGGTCGTCGAAATACGGGTCGACGTTGAGGTACTGGCCGTTGCCGCCGAGGTCGCCGCGGTGCATGTGGATCAGCGCGGCGTCCAGGGTCAGTGCCGGCGCGGCGACGAGCTCCTCGGCGTCGTCGTAGGGCGAGGTGACGGTGCGGATCTCGGGCTGGCGAGCGACGAGGTCGGATCCGAGGCCCACCCGGGTGGGCAGGAACGGCACCCGCCACGCCGCGGCTTGGAGACCGAGCAGGAACATCCCCTCGTCCAGCTCGAGTGTCGACACCGCCCCGGACTGGCGCGCGACGCGAAAGTGCGGTTCGAGCGGGATCGAGTCGAGCGACACGAACGCGTACACGACCCGCCGTAGCTTCCCCGTGGCGCAGAGGAGCCCGACATCGGGACCGCCGTAGCTCACGAGCGTGAGGTCGGTGAGCGACGAACGGGCGATCGCCCGCACGAGGCTCATCGGCTTGCGTCGCGAGCCCCAACCGCCGATGCCGATCGTCATGCCATCGGCCAGCTCGGCGACGACGTCATCCTCGGTGATGCGCTTGTCGCCCATCCTCAGCTGCTCGCGCGCACAGTGGAGGTGATCACGTCGTCGTGTCCGTCTCTCGTTGATCGACGAAGGCGTCGCGGTGCTCGTCGGCGACGCCGGAGAGGTTGAGCTCGAAGGTGAAGCCCTGCTCGAAGCGGTAGCTGAGCCTGACGTCGACCGGGTCGATGCCGTTCAACGATTCCTTGGCCGCGCGGATGACGGTCGGGCTCTTGATCGCGATGTCACCTGCCACCTCGAACGCCGCGGCGCGTAGCTCGGAGGGAGGCACGACCCGCAACACCGACCCGTATGCAGCAAGCTCGGTCGCCGTCGCCGTCGCGGCCGTGTAGACCATCGCCCGCATGCGGTGCTGGGGTACGAGCCGAGCCAGATGCGTCGCCGCGCCGAGCGCGCCGCGGTCCACCTCGGGAAGCCCGAACGTCGCGTCGTCGGCGGCCACGATGATGTCGGCGTTGCCGACGAGACCGACGCCGCCGCCCAGGCAATACCCGTGCACCGCTGCGATCACGGGCACCTCGCACTCGTAGACGGCCGCGAATGCGGCGTAACAGCCCCGGTTCGCGCCGATGAGGGCCTCGAACCCCTCGGTGGCTTGCATCTCCTTGATATCGACACCGGCGTTGAAGCCGCGCCCTTCGGCGCGCAACACCACCACCCGAACTGTCCGGTCCCGGCCGAGCTCCCGGAGCCGCTCGGCGAGCTCGAACCATCCCGCGACGGTCAGCGCGTTGACCGGCGGGTGCTCCATGACGACCTCGGCGATGCCGGCATCGTCAATCGTGGTCGTGATCGGCATTGGGTCTCCGATGGGCCATCTGATGGGGCGTCAGATCGGATGGCTACCTTATCGGGGTGCCCCAACCGCCTGCCCTCGATGGAATCCTCGATCAGCACGGCCGGGTCGTGATCGTGACCGGCGGGTGCCGGGGTGTCGGCCGGGGGATCACCGAGCGTTTCCTCGCCGTCGGCGCCGATGTCGTCATCTGCTGTCGCCACGAGCCCGACACCCTCCCCGCCGCAGACGGCCGCGAGGCCGCGTTCGTCGCGGCCGACATCCGAGACCCCGACGAGATCGACCGAGTCGTCGCCTTCACCCGCGAGCGGTTCCGTCGGCTCGACGTGCTCGTGAACAACGCCGGCGGGGCGCCGCCGTCGGACACTGCAACCGTCTCACCGAAGTTCTCCACCGCGATCATCACGCTGAACCTCATCGCGCCGCTCGTGTTCGCCCAGCGCGCCAACGCGGTCATGCAGGATCAACCCGACGGTGGCTCGATCATCAACATCGCGAGCGTGAGTGGCATCCGGCCATCACCCGCCACCGCCGCGTACGGCGCGGCCAAGGCCGGCCTCATCAATCTGACCCAGACCCTCGGCGTGGAGCTCGCGCCCAAGGTGCGGGTGAACGCGGTGACCGTCGGGCTCGTCCGCACCGAACAGGCCCACCTGTTCTACGGCGACGAGGAGGGCATCGCCGCGGTCGGTGCCACGGTGCCGCTCGGCCGGATGGCAGATCCCGCCGACGTCGCCGACGTGTGTCTCTTTCTCGCTTCGCCGCTCGCCCGCTACGTGACCGGTGAGAGCATCGTCGTGCACGGTGGTGGCGAGACTCCCGCCTATCTCGACGCGGCCACCAACACGTCGAGCGGCTGACGCCGAACCGGGGCTAGTAGGCCGTGCGCCGCTGCCGGCGGCGCCCCTCACGGCCGCCGCTCGAGTAGGAGCCGAGGTCGAAGAGGAATCCGAGGATGACGAACAACCAGCCGATTCCGGTGACGCCGTCGACCGGCGCGTAGACGACCACGTAGAACAACGTGGTCCACGGCAGGAAGATGAGCCCGACGAAGGGGAGCAGGAAGCCCTCGAACGCCCGGCTGACAAGAGACGTGAACACCCACGTCATGAACAGCGCGAAGCGCGGTCCGATCATCAACAACGCGGCGACGAGACAACACGGCATCGGTCAGCCTTCCGGGTTCACGAACGTCATCCAGCCCTGCACGACGACGGCGCCATCCTGGTTCACCGCTTGGAGCACGAGGTCGACGAGCGGCTGTCCGTCGTCATCCACGTGCTCTCGTTCGACAGTACCCGAACACGTCAGCGTGTCGCCGGGCCAGACGCGTTCGGTCCACCGCACGCGCGAGCGACGCACGTTGGCGGGGCCGAGCCAATCGGTCGCCCAGGTGGTGAGCAGTCCCGCGGGCAGCATCCCGACCACGAGTGGCGCGTCGTAGCCCGCCTCGCGGGCGAACGGCTCGTCGTGATGGATGGGCTGGAAGTCGCCCGAGGCGCCCTGGTAGCGAACGACGTCGCTCCGGGTGATCGGCCCGAACACCAGGGGCGCGGGCGGCGGCCTCATGACCCCGCCGCCGGCTCGGGTGCCGTCTCGACCGCGGTCATCTTGGCTTCGGCGACGAGTGTGCCCTCGAGGTCGCGGAACTCGGTGACCATCTCGACGAAGGTGAGCGCGCCGCCGCGCGAGGACTGCTTCTCGAAGATCCGGTCGATACGGCTCGTGCACATCAGCTTCGTGCCCGCTCGAGGTGGTTCGCCATGAAACACGTATTCCTGGGCGGCGTGCATGCCCCGCTGTTGCGACATCTGGACGCGGTCCCACGGGTTGCCGTGCTCGCCTTCCCAGAAGAAGGTCGTCGTGAGGAAGTGCGCGGGCACGACCGGCTCGTCGTCTTCGAGGTAGCCGGCGTGGGTGGAGCCGATCGCTCGCGCGTACTCGCGGACCTTGCCGACCTCGATCGGCATCACGAAGGGTTCGCCCCGGGCGCCCAGGGCGGCGTGGTCCACCACGGCTAGGCGTGCTGGCTCGACACGGACACGACCTCACCCGTCATGTACGACGAGTAGTCGCTGGCCAGGAACACGATCACGTTGGCAACCTCCCACGGCTCCGCGGCGCGACCGAACGCCTCGCGCTCAGTCAGCTCGGTCAGGAGCTCCTCACTGCTGGCCTTGGCGAGAAAGGCGTGCATGGCGATGCTCGGCGCGACCGCGTTGACGCGAACTCCGAACGGTGCCGCCTCGATCGCGGCACAGCGCGTGAGCGCCATGACACCGGCCTTGGCCGCCGCGTAGTGGGCCTGACCGGCCTGGGCGCGCCATCCGAGCACGGACGCGTTGTTCACGACGACACCCGAACCGGCCGCGGTCATGAGCCGCAGCGCGGCGCGCGTGCATCGGAACGTCCCATTGAGCGTGACGTCGAGCACCTTCGACCACTGTTCGTCGGTCATGTCGACCAGATCGACCTGACCGCCCAGCCCGGCGTTGTTGACGACAACGTCCAACGCCCCTGCCGCGTCGAACAGTGCCTGTACCTGGGCCTCGTCGGTGACATCACACACCTGGGCGACCTCCACCGCGTTGCCGATCTCGGCGGCGACCTCTGCAAGGCGGCGTTCGTGGGCGTCGCTGATCACCAAACGCGCCCCTTCCTCGGCACAGCGCCGTGCCGTCGCCGACCCGATGCCAGTCCCCGCGGCCGCGGTCACGAGCACGCGCTTGCCGTCCAACAGGCCATGGCCGGCGATGGGTTCCGGGCTCCGCGGTCGGTCGGTCACCCACGCACCTTCGGTTCGGGCGGCAGGCCGAGGACCCGCTCGCCGATGATGTTGCGCTGTACCTGGTTCGAGCCACCGTAGATCGTGTCGGCCCGAGTCCAGAGGAACAGCCGCTGCGCGTCGGTGAGCTCGTACGGGAAGCCGTCCGCGACGAGCGCGGCCGCACCGGCCACGTCGACGGCGAGCTCGCCCAGGTCTCGGTGCAGACTCGCCCAGTACAGCTTGTGGATCGCAGTTTGCGGGGTGAGCTCACCGCGACCCATCGCGCTCAGGCTGCGCAACGCGCTGTAGCGCATGACCCGCAGCCCGATCCACGCATCCGCGATGCGTTGGCGCATCACCGGGTCAGTTGCCGTCCCGTTGGTGCGGGCGGTCTCGGTGATCGCGGCGAGCTCGTGCTCGAAGGTCAGCTGCTGTCCGAGGGTCGACGCACCTCGCTCGAAGGCCAGCGTGCCCATCGCGACCCGCCATCCTCCGTTGACGTCACCGATCACGTTGTCGGCGGCGGTGCGCGCGTCGTCGAAGAAGGTCTCGTTGAACTCCGATGTGGCGGTGATCTGTTTGATGGGGCGCATCTCGACGCCCGCCTGGTGCATCGGCACGAGGAGATAGGAGATGCCCCGGTGGCGCGGTGCGTCGCGGTCGGTGCGACACAGCGCGAAGCACCAGTCCGCCCACTGCGCGAGGGATGTCCAGGTCTTCTGGCCGGTGATGGACCACTCGTCACCGTTCGGGCCGGCCACGAGCTCGGCGCGGGTCGCCACGTTGGCGAGGTCGGACCCGGCGTCCGGCTCGGAATAGCCCTGACACCACAGCTCGTCGCCCGAGGCGATGCGGGGGAGGAAGCGCTCCCGCTGTGCATCGGTGCCGAAGTGCAGGATCGTCGGGCCGATAAGGCCCTCGCCGACGATCCCGGCCCGCCCGGGTCCGCCGGCCCGGGCGTACTCCTCGTAGAAGATCACCTGCTCGAGCAGCGACGCGCCGCGGCCGCCGTACTGCTCGGGGAAGGACAGGCAGCTCCACCGGTGCGCACCGAGCTCGCGTTCCCACGCGACTCGTTCGTCGACGAGGGCGTGTTCATCACCCGGGCCACCTCGTCCCCGCACCAGGGCGAACTTGCCGGTCAGGCGGTCCTCCAGCCATGCCCGCGCCTCGGCGCGGAAGGCCTCCTGATCGGCGGAGAAGCTGAGATCCATCGGGCGTGCAGGGTACTCGCCCGATCTGACGCCCCGTCAGATCGCACCCCTCGTTCTGGTCAGGTTTCCTGTTGCCCTGCGGCCGGAACCGTGACCGGAACGGGAGGTGGAGGGAGACCGGGTCAGTCGAACGCGCCCTCGGCGGCAAGCGTGGCCCGTTCGTGGTCCGACAATCCGAGCAGCTCGCCGAGCACCCAGTCCTGGTCCTGGCCGAGGGTCGGTCCGGAGCGGGTGTAGGTGCTGGGCGCGTCCGACAGGCGGAAGCCGTTGCGCTCGTAGAGAACGGTGCCGAGATGCGGGTGGGTGAGGGGCACGAAGTGCTCGCGGTGGGCGACCTGCGGGTCGTCGTGCAGATCGCCGAAGTCCGCCACCGGCACAGCCTCGATGCCGGCCGCCTGCAGCCGTTCGGCGATCTCGGTGCGGGTGCGGGTGCGGGTCCATGCGGCCAGGTCACCGCCGCCGGTGATGTCGGCGAGGCGTGCGCGCTCGGCCTCGGTCCACGCCGCAATGGCGACCCATCGGTCATCGACGTCGCCCTCGGTCGCGCAGGGGAACACGCCGTGCACCGCGGCGGCGGGATCGTCATTGCCGATCCGGGCGAGGGCCTCGCCGGTGCGGGTGAAGGTGAGCAGCCACGGCGCGAGGGTGTAGATCGCGGCCTCGACCTGGCTCACGTCGAGGTAGACGCCATTGCCGGTTCGAGCCCGGTACAGCAGCCCGGCGGCCAACGCAGTGGCCACGAAGCGCGGCGCGAGGGAGTCGGTGATGGTGCCGTGCGGGCCGACGGGTTCGCGGTCGGCCCAGCCGGTCAGCCAGTTGTAGCCCGCGAGCGCGGAGCCCTGACCACCGAAGCCCGGGTAGTCCTTGTGCGGTCCGGTCTGGCCGTTGAGACATGCGCTGACCATGACGAGGTCGCGACGGTGCTCGACGAGCGAGTCGTAGTCGAGGCCGAAGCCGCGCATCGCGCGCGGCGCGAAGTTCTCCGCGACGGCGTCGGCCCAGTCGACGGCCAGCTCGCGCACGAGCTCGACGGCCCGCGGGTGTTTGAGGTTGAACAGGACGTTGCGCTTGCCCACGTTCAGCCCGTCGTACAAGGGCGAACCCTCGAGGCCGTGCGGGTTGTCGGGCCCGAGCGCGTAGACCCGAAGAAAGTCGGGGCGCTTGGCGCTCTCGATCCGTAGCACCGTGGCGCCGTGCTCGGCGAAGTAGCGACTCGCGATGGGTCCCGCGGCGCCGGACCCGAACTCGAGGATCTTCAGTCCGTCCCACGCCCCGCGCCCATGACCGCCGCTCTGTCGGTGCGATGGGGACACCGTCAACGCGCCCAGTCGCACCGACGGTGCGTCGTGGAAGGCAGTGGCGGGGGAGGTGGAGCCCAGCTCGGGGGCCGGCGCGGTCGGTGCCACCCGCGCGACCGGGGCCCGGGCGCTGCGGGCGACCATGAACGACCGGGGGAAGCTCTCGTCCTCGCCGACGGGTCCGAAGAACTCCCTGGCCTCGAGCTGTGCGCTCGCGTGGATCTCGCGCGGTGAGTTGGTGGGGGCGAGCATCAGGTTCGTCTCGCAAGCGATCTCGTACAGCTCGGCCATCGTCCGGTGGGCGAAATACTCGCCCACGTCGTGCTCAACCGCCCGCAGGGTCTCGTCGTCGGCGGTGTTCGGCGAGTACGTCGACCAGTCCATCGCCCGGAGGGCCGGCGTGTCGACGAGCTCGGTGAGCAGCTCGAGGCTGGCGAGTCGGGCCTTGCCGCCTCGGAGTCCGAAGCTCACGAACCCGTCGGTCGTCGGCCAGATCTCGCGGGTCCGTCCGATGTTCGCGCCCCGACGCCCGCCGCGGGATCCCGTTCGCGGGAACTGTGCCGCGCCGGCCATGTTCGCCACGAACACGACCTCTTGCATGGACACGTCGACGATTTGGGGGTCGCCCGTGGCGAGTGCGCTGAGCGCGGCGAACGCGGCCTCCGGTCCGACGTGCGCGTACGCGACGGGGAACCGGCACCTGACCGGGGCGCGATCGGGGTCACCGGTGCAGAAGAGGTTGCCGCTCGCGGCCATGACCCCGAGGTCGGAGGCCCGCCAATGCGAGCGCGGTCCCGTGAGCCCGAAGGGCGTGACCCGCACGCATACCGCGCCCGGCGCCCGGTTCGGGTCGAAGTCGAGCGCGCCCGGAAACCCTGGAGTATCGATGACCACGTGGGTGGCGGCGAGAAGTCGGTCGAGCTCCGGGTCGTGGGCGTCTCTCACGACGACCGATCGCTTGCCCGCGTTCCAGGCGTCGAACCGGGCGGCGTCGGTGCGGAGCGGATCGCCCTCGGGCGGTTCGACCTTGACGACGTCGGCGCCGAGATCCGCCAGGATCCGTCCGGTCAGGGCCGCGGGCTCGCCGGCCAGATCGACCACGCGCCAGCCAGCCAGCAACCGGTCATC